>CABSLQ010000014.1 GCA_902478605.1 uncultured Oscillospiraceae bacterium | reverse complement strand
TGGGTACACTCCCCTCTTTGGCTGGTACAGAATCCTGTACCAGCCTTTTCTTCTTATTGCCGCATTGACAAACCAGGGCAAACATGCCATACTGATCTTAATTAACGAGAGAGGAGAGACGGGATGCGGGAGACAAACGGAAGGAAAGAAAAACCGCCGGCTGCCCCGCGCAAGAGGAGCTTTCGGACGCTTGCCATACTCACCGGCCTGGTCGCTGCCGCTTTTGTGGCGCTGGTGCTCGCCTTCCAGTTTCTCAACATGGATTTGAACACGCTGGCAGACACATATCGTGATACATGGGTCGTGATCCCGCTGCTGCTGGGGGCTTATCTGCTAAAGGCCTGTACCGTGGTGCTTGTCCCGCAGCCGCTGGTTTATCTGCTCACCGGTCTGCTGTTTTCTCCCGTTATCGCGTTCCTGCTGACTATCGGGTTCCTTTCGATGGAATTTTCCATGGATTATTTCGTGGGGAAAAAGTTTGGACATCGGCTGATGGAAAAGCTGACACGCCGGCTTCGGGGCCGGAACCGGTTTTTAGACAAACTTCTGGATGATCATACACTGGATAACTTTGCTTCCATTGCGGCGCTGCGGTTGATGCCCGGTATTTCCACCGATTCGGTGAGTCTCATTGCCGGAGCCAAGGCGATTCGGTTCGGCCGCTTTTTCGCCGCTTCGATGGTTGGCTGTCTGCCGCAGGCGATCGCCGTCACCCTGATGGGAAGCGCCGCGGATGATCCGCTTTCGCCCGGTTTCCTGATTCCCTGCGCGGTACTGATTCTTGTATTGGGAGCAGCCCTCGTGGTCAAGAAACGCATGACGTCCAAACGGAAGGAAGAGACGACCGATGAGTAAAAGAGACGGCCTCCGCAACACGAACACCACCCACGATCGCAACAGCGCCCTGACCACCTATCTGCGCATCGGCATCATTGCGCTGGCGATTGTGGCGCAGTTAGTGTTGATGATTTTAATCACCAACTTTTTGCGGGCGACGGCAGCCCCGATCTATGTGGCACTGGATATTTTGGCGATGGTCACGGTTTTCACTCTGATCAACAAACATGACAGCTCGACCTATCGCATGGCTTGGATCGTCATTGTGCTGATTACGCCCATTATCGGCATGGCCTTATATTGGCTGTGGGGGCGGGTAGACTTTAACAAGAAGGAAAGGGGGGCGCTGGGGACTGCGTTTGACAATGGCTTTATGCTCATGCCGGCTAATAAGCAGCAGCTTGACACCTTCACCGAACGGTATCCGCAGGATGCCCCCTATGTCAACGCGTTGACGCGGGCGCAGTACCCCCTCTACACCGACACCGATGCACGGTATTTTCCCATCGGCGAGGACTATTTTGAACAGCTGATTGCGGATTTGGAAAAAGCGGAAAAATTCATTTTTATACAATATTTTATTGTGGCCACCGGGCAGCTCTGGAATCGGATGCATGAGATACTGCTGCGCAAAATACACCAGGGGGTGGAAGTGCGCCTTTTATACGACGACGTGGGCTGTTTTTTCAAAATCCCGGACGGATTTGAAAAAGGCTTGCGCGCGGAGGGCTTCAAAGTCGCGATTTTCAGTCCCGCCCATCGCTTTGTTTCCAGCTTCTATCTCAATTACCGCAATCACGAAAAGATTGTCGTGATCGATGGACAGATCGGGTATGCCGGCGGTGTAAACCTGGCAGATGAGTATGTCAATATAAATTCCAAGCTGGGCCATTGGAAGGATGTGGGCATCCGCCTGGACGGCAGCGCCGTGCGTAGCCTGGCGATTATCTTTTTTCAGATGTGGAATATCGCCACCAAAAACCAGGAGGGCGATTACAGCCGGTATCTGATAGAAAAGCCGGTCACGGGCCGCGGCTATTTTCAGCCCTATGCGGACGGGCCGTGCAACAATCCGAAAAATCCGGCGCTCGATTTGATTCGGCAGGCAGCAGGCGGCGCGCGGCAGTATCTCTGGTTCACCACGCCGTACCTGGTTATCGATCAGGAGCTCAGTTCGATGCTGTGTCTGGCGGCGCGGGGCGGGGTAGATGTACGCATCATCACGCCGGCCATCTGCGATCACTGGTACGTGGGGCTGGTGAACCGGCACAATTACCGGCATCTGGTAAAAAACGGCGTGCAGGTATATGAATATACGCCGGGCTTTATGCACGGCAAGCTGATGCTGTGGGATGATCGCTGTGCCACCGTGGGATCGGTCAATCTCGACTTCCGCAGCCTCTACCTGCATTATGAAAACGGGGTGCTGATCTGCGATGCGCCGGTTCTGCAGGATATCCGTCAGGATATGGAGCGGACCATGTCCTTATGTCACCGGATCACCATGGAGGATATACAAAAGCGGCCGTGGTATCAGAAGCTGCTTGCGGCGGTGTTTATTCTGTTCTCGCCGCTGATGTAAAGGCGGGCGGCGCAGCTTTCGGGAAGAAACCGGCGCACACGCAGGGAAATACTCCCACGGGCTGTCCGTTTCCCATGAAAGGCAAGCGGCTGCTGGGAACCGAATGGCGTGCGTCCGGCATCCTCTCCAAAATGGAAAGGACCATGATGGTGAACGGCAAAACCGCCCCGAGCGTATGGACCGTATTGCATATTTTGTGTGAGAGGCGGAAAAGGACGGAAATAGGCAAGGCATGGAACGGAAAGAAAATTATCCGAGTGGCTTCGCAGTGCTTGCCGTACAGCGGCTAACCCGCTGTCTGAAATCTCATAAAACGGCATAGAGGTGCACCGTTAAAGAGACCCCCAGCGGACCGTGATAAGCGGCCTGCTGGGGGTCTTTTCAAGTTTACACGGCGGCGGATTACCGTCCGGTCTTTAAATATACCCGTCGAATCCCCGCACCGACGTTTCTCCCGCGGCAACAGCCTGCACCTGCCGCCCGTCGTCAATGAGCAGGCTGCCATCCGGCCCGATGCCGACGGCGGTTCCCTCCAAACGTACCTCTCCCGCCGGCGACAGCGCCCGCACCTGCCGCCCGAGGCTGATACAGCGGGCGGCATAAGCCGGCTCCAGGGCGCCGAAACCTTCCGCACGGCAGCGTTCCCACAAGGGTTCCAGGCGGTTGAGGACAGCGGCGGCCGTTTCCCAGGGGGAAAGGGTTTTCTCCGTCAGCATGGCCACGGATCCGCCGAAAGGCAGTCCGGCTTCGGCAAACCAGGCGCCGTCCTGCAGCAGGTTCACCCCGATCCCGGCCACGACGGCCAGTCCCCCACCCTGGACGGGGCGGCTTTCGCATAAAATGCCACACACTTTGCGCCCGCTGCATACAATGTCATTGGGCCACTTTATTGCAAAGGAAGCGCCGGTCAGCGCCTCCAGTGCATCGGCAACGGCTATACCGCACAGCAGGGGCAGCTGAGCGGCCGGGCCCTCTTCCCGAAACAGCACCGACAAGGCCAGTGCCGCGGCCCGCGGAGCCGTCCAGGTACGGCCGAGCCGGCCCCGGCCCGCGTTTTGATAATCGGTGCAGCATACGGTGCCATGCGGCAGCTGTCCCGCCCGTTCCTTGAGATAGCGGTTGGTGGAGTCCACCTCATCGAGCAGCAGCACGCGCGTGCCGAGTTTGCTTGTCGCAAGGCCGGGCAGCACCTGCCGGCCCGCAGCATCCCATTCTCTCATGTTCGGACCTCCACGACGTTCATCACCACGCCGGCGGCGGTGATATCCAGCACGCCGTAGGTGCCGCCGCCATAGAGACTGCCCGGGTTGAACAGGTAGAGGCCGTCGTCGTATGTGGCCAGAGGCCGATGCGTGTGGCCAAAGAGCAGAACATCCGCCTGCCTTTCCCGTGCGGCACAACACACGCGGTACAGATCCGACTTTACGCCGTAGAGATGCCCGTGGGTAAAAAACAGGCGCTTTCCGCCGCAGACTTCTTCCTGTACATAGGGAAGGTGGCCAGCCGCGGAGCGGAAGTCACAATTGCCCCGCACGATATAAAAGGTTTTTTCCGGGAAGCGGGCCGCCATGTCCTCCGCCTCCCGCACCCCATCGCCCAAATGTATGACGGTGCGGGCTGCCGGCTGCGCTTCGAGCGCCCGCCAGAGCGCCCCCTCGTCGCCATGCGTATCGGATACGACCAGTATGCGCATGGGCACTCCCTCCTTTTTCAGACGGCGGACGGCATTCTCCTCATAACCCCGCCGGTTTTGTCATAAGTATACCATAGACGCCGCGGGCTGAAAACCCCCGGCCTGCCCCTCAAAATCTACCTGATTTCAGAAAGGTGGCGTTTTCCCTTGAATGAACCCAAAGTGACGCCGGATCAACTGCAGGCGCTGTTAAAATTTGCAAGCAAAAAGCTGGGCACCACGCCCGAAAAGCTCGCCGAGACCGTACAGAGCGGCGGCGTAGCGGGTATCTCGTCTGAGCTTCCGCCGGATCAGGCCGAAAAAATCGAAGAGGCGCTGCATGATAAGGCCAAGGCGCAGGCGCTGCTCCAAACCCCGGAAGCGCAAAAGCTGATCGCTCAGCTGTTGGGGGAGGCACAGTAAACCGTTCGTAAACCGTGCAGAAAGGAGGCCGTCATGGACGATTTATCGCAGAAGCTAAACGATCTGCTCAATTCGCCGGACAGTATGAATAAAATTCGTTCGGCCCTTTCTGCAATGGGCCTGGGCGGCGACGAGGGCGGCAAAGCGGCCGCGCCGGAAGCTTCGCCGGCCCAAACGCCCGATCTGTCTGCGCTGTTGGCCGGGCTGACGGGAGGACAGACCGGGGTATCCGGAGAAAAGCCGGCCGGCGGGCAGGGGAGCGGCCTGGATCTGTCCATGCTCGCCAAGCTGGCGCCGCTTCTGTCCGGTATGGGACAGGAGGACGAGAACACCGCGCTGCTCCGGGCACTGCGCCCCTATCTGCATGGCGACAGGGAAAAGCGGCTGGACGACGCGATACAAATTATGAAATTTATGCGGGTGATGCCGCTGCTGCAGGATAAGGGACTGCTCGGCGGTTAAGATCGCCGGTTTCAGTCGGAAAGGGGGATGAAAATGGGAAACGACGTCATCCGGATGCAGCAGGAAGCGGAACAGCGCGTGGCGCGCATGCGGGAGCATTCCCGTATGCTGGTAAACGGCGGCCTTCCGGAACGGGGGCGTTCGCAGGAAACCATGGCGGCGGGGAGGCCCGCGCCGTATACGCGCCGCACATTCCCCGTGCCCGCACCCACGCCGCCTCCGCCTCCTTCGCGGCCTGTGCCGCCGCCGGCGGAAAAGGCCCCGGAGGATTGCAAGGAGCTCGCCAAAACGGGAGGTCTGTTTGAAGATCAGGAACAGCTGCTTTTGCTGCTGCTGGCCGTGCTGCTCGTCAAAAACGGGGCACCGATCGAATTGATTGTGGCGCTGCTGTATCTGGCTATGTAAAAAAGGGGTTGCTGCTCATGCAGCAACCCCTTTTTAAATATCCTATGACGCCGCCGGGCAGCATTCCACGGCCGAAGCGGGCAGAACCGCTGGTGTAAAGCGGCAGAAAAAGATGTGGCTTTTTACAAAGCAGCCATGGCCGCGTCCAGAGCGGTGCGGAGATCGCCCGTCGGTTCAGTGGGATATGTGTCCCCCAGGGTGGTAAAAAAGTATTCGGCATCGTACCGGCTGTACTCGGCGATTTCCCGCCCGGTCAGCAGGGCGATGCGCAGCAGGCGGATGTAAGAGTCCCAGCGGGGCTTATAGAAATCGCCCAGCAGACCGCCCCACTCGCGGGCCGCGTAATCCCGCAGGCCGATGGCGCCCTGCCGATCGCCCCACAGGGTCAGCAGGGTACGGGCCTGCCATTCAAAATAGGCCTTTTCCTCCGGTGTATGACCGCAGGCCTTTGCCAGCTCCAGCCAGGGGCCGAGCAGCATGTGCCGGTTGGTGGATACCAGGGCTTCCTGTATGGGGTAAAGGGACAGGAAGGCATCGGCGCAGGCGTCAAAAGCGGCCACCTTCTTATCCGTAAAGGCCTTCTGCAGTCCCTCTACATAGCCCCAGGCTTTGTTGGCCAGAGCCTGGCGGACGAAGTCGGTGATATCCAGCCGGTAGGGCTCGCTGTCCCGGAGGGCTTCCCAGCCCTGCAGCAGCAGACGGCAGGCCTCCTCCAGCCGGCGGGTATCGTAGTTGAAGGTGGGCAGGCTGTAGGAGGAAACCATATTCGCCGTCAGGGAAGGCCGGCAGCAGAAGGCGGATTCCCGCGGGGAGACGGAGGTGTCGGCGAGATATACCTCGTTCTTCAGGATGCGCCAGCCCTCCAGCACAGGCGCCGGACAAGCCCCATACCGCTGGGTCAGGCAGGCTTCCAGCCAGGCCTCCTCTGCTGGGGCGGTCTGCCGGACGGCCAGATCCGCCACCGCGTCGAAGAGGATTTCGTCGGTTTCCACGCCCTCGGGCAGCAGGGCGATTCCCACCATGGAGCAGGCGGGATCGGCGGCGTACCGGTGGGGCTCCAGCAGGAGCTTGCGCAGGTTGCCCCGCGTCACCCGCTGGCCGCCGAAGTTGTTGACACAGCCGTACAGCCAGGGATACCCTGCGAAATCGTCGCCGCCGTCGGCGCAGTCCTCCGCCCGCAGGTTGCCGATAAGGACATTTTCGGGGGAAAGCGCACGCAGCAGTTCCCGGCTGGGATTGCTCTGCCAGCCCTGCAGGAACCAGACGGGGCTGTCCGATACCCGGCCCATCTGCCGGTAGCAGCCCCGGGCATAGGCCGCCATATCCACGCCCTCTGCGTTGCCCCCCTCATGGAAGGGATCGGCGGCGAAATAGTGCGCGTCGCCATACAGATCCCGTTGTATCGCATAGAAATCGGCGGCGATGCCGTCGAAGGCCGGATCCGCCGGCAACAGAATAGAAGGACGCGGGAAATCACACCACAGCCCCTGATCCAAGGGGCGGGAAGCGGGATGGCGTTCCCCGAAATCGGGGGGAACCATGCCGGCGTAGCCGGGAAACACGGGGGCCGCGCCGAAGGAGAGAAGATAATCGGTGATTTTCCGGGACAGGACGCGGCGGTTTTCATACCAGGAGGCCGGCGCCGGTCCGCCCCAGGAAGTGAGGTTCATCATACACTGCCATGGGAAAAAGGCCGGGCCGGCCACATAGTCCCGCGCCTCCTGCTCGGTGTAGCCGTGCCGCTGCAGCAGGGCGATCCAAACCAGCTCGTGGCCCACCGGATTGAGCACCAGGTTGTAGCCCGAGAGCATCATCCAGTCCAGGAAGGGAGCCCACTGCTCCCAGTTCCAAAAGGCGAAGGTATACCCGTATGTACAGAAATTCAGAAAATACCGGTAAAGGAAGGCACTGCGTTCCTCCTGCACGCTGCCGACGGGCGGCGGGACGGCCGGCAGGTTCAGCCGCCTGGTCAGGGGACCGACATAGCTGCCGCAGCGGTTTTTTAAATACCAGTTAAAGGCGCAGGCCGCCGCCGTACCCGAGGTTGCTTCCAGCCGTATGCTGCCGTCCGCCTCATCCGAAAGCCGGTAACGGTCTTCCCCGGGCTGTTCCTCGGCCAACGGCTCGATGATGAACCGGCTGGCATAGGATTCGCCGGCAATGCGCCGGATAAGCCCCAGAACCGCCTGCTTTTCCAGATGAGCGGGGATGTGCTTGGCTTTGATGCGGGCGGCCGCGGCCCGGGCCGCCGAGAGAGTCTCCATATGCCCTGCCTCCTTATGGCTTTTTCTTTCTAAGCTGGTTGTATCACATTTACCCGGTGAAAGCAATGGCACATTTTTACGGTATGTTGACTTTTTACGATATGCGGGAGAAATACCGCGTAAGGGCAAAACTACTTAAAAAAACAAAACGAATATAAAAAGCTCGATATTTCTTTCTTAAACTCCAATGGTATACTGTAAATAGTGAACAAAAAGCTACTGGGAGGCGACGTCCATGAAAAGGCGGATCACCGTGGTGTCCCTGGCATGTGCGGCGGCCCTGCTGCTGCAGGTGTTTCTGCCGGGCGGGGCGCCGCTGCTGCAGGCACAGGGCGAGACCGATACCGGGACCGTTACCGAAATCGAGACCGGTGTGCAGGAAGGCATTGTGTCGCAGCCGGCAGATATCCACGACTATACCGCTTATTTGGAACGCTACCGGGATACCGCCCGGCCCCGTCTTGAGGAGGATATCCGCCGGGCGGCGGGGGATTATCAGGCCATTGAGCCGCAGGGTGTTTGTGAGGTGCTGTCCGGCTATGCCGGCCGGGAGCGGGCGCTGCTGGTACAGGGCGGTCTGCAATACGTGGATTATGCGATGGAGGTGCCGGAAGCCGGACTGTACAACCTGATGGTGGAATACCATCCGATGGAGACGGACAGCCGGCGGTATGAGCTGGGCGTGCAGATTAACGGGGAAACCCCCTTCTCGCAGGCTTCCAATCTGACCATTTCCAATACATACGAGCCGGCGGAGCAAGCCGTGATCACCGACAGCAGCGGCGATCAGTTTGCCGCCAACCGTGTTATCCGCCGGGACTGGACCGACAGCCGCCTTGCCAATCCGGACGGCGATTACGACGAGCCGCTGCTGTTTTATTTTCAGGCGGGGACCAATGTGATTCGCCTGACCTTTTCGGGTTCCGATGCGCTGGTTCTGGGCGGCGTGCGGATTTGTGCGGAGGAACAGCCGCCGTCCTATGCGGAATATCGGGCGGCGCATCCGGGCAGCGATGCCGGGACGGCCCTGCTGAAGACAGAGGCGGAGAACGTTGTCCGGCAGTCCGATTCCACCATGCGGCCCGAATCCGACCGGACGGATCGCGCAACCTCTCCCTACAGCGCGAAGAATATGCTCATCAACATCATCGGCACGACCTGGAGCGGTCACGGCCAGTGGCTGGAGTGGACGGTGGACGTCAAGCAGAGCGGGTATTACCGCCTGTCCTTCCGGTATCAGCAGGAATCGCTCAAGGGACTGCCGGTCGGGCGCCGGCTGTCCATAGACGGGAAAGTGCCGTTTGCCGAGGCAGCCTATCTGCAGTTCCCCTATACCAGCCGGTGGGATTTTCTCACGGCGGCGGATGAAGAAGGGGAGCCGTATCTGTTTTACCTCTCGGAGGGGACACACACCCTGCGTATGGAGGCGGTCCTGGGCGATCTGGCGCCCATCGTGCGGCAGCTCAACGATGTCATTTACGATCTCAACCAGTGGTACCGGAAAATCATTATGGTCACCTCCACCTCGGCGGATCCATATCGGGATTATAACCTGGACAAGGAGATCCCGGGCCTGATGGAAGGGTTGTCCGCCTGCGCACAGCGGCTGCGCAGCGGATACGATGCCATTTGCGAGCTTGCCGGAGGCGAGGTGGCGGAATGCGCCATTCTGATGACCACCGTGCGGCAGCTGGAAAGCTTTTTGGAGGAGCCGCGCACCATCCCGTACCGCATCACCTCCTTTCAGAGCAACATCGGCAGCGTTTCCGCCTGGGTGCTGGATATCCGGAGCCAGCCGCTGATGCTCGACTATTTCCTGCTGTGGCAGGAGGGGGCGCAGCTGCCCAAAACCACCTCCAATTTCTGGGACAGTATCGTACATAACACCGCACTGTTCTTTTACTCCTTTGTTCAGGATTACAACGGCTTCTCCTCCGAAGAGGAGGACAAAAGCATTTCCCTGTGGCTGGGCACCGGCCGGGATCAGGCCGAGGTCCTTTGGAAAATGACCACCGATCTGTTCACGCCCAAGACGGGGATTCACGTCAACATCAAGCTGGTCAGCGCCACCATGGTGGAGGCGTTTTTGTCGGGAAATACGCCGGATGTCGCCATCAACACCACCCGGGACACGCCGGTGAATCTGGCGGTGCGCAGCGCCCTGCTGGATTTGACAGCCTTCCCGGATTTTGAAGAGGTGACCGGCTGGTTCCAGCCCGGGGCCCTGACCCCGTACTCCTTCCAGAACTCAGTCTATGGCCTGCCGGACACGCAGAGCTTTAACATGCTGTTCTACCGGCGGGATATTTTTGAGGAGCTGGGGCTGTCGGTTCCCCAAACCTGGGACGAATTCATCGAGGTTGCCAACCAGCTGCATCTGTACAAGCTGGAAGCGGGCATTCCGGTGACCAGCGTGGGTACAGCGGCTTCCACGGCGGGCGACGCCAGCATGTATTACACTCTGCTGCTGCAGAACGGCGGCAAGGTGTTTTCCGAGGATTTGTCCCGCACGCTACTGGATTCCGAGCCCTCCCAGAAGGCCTTTTCCATGTGGACGGATCTGTACACCAAGGTGGGTCTGCCGGTCAGCTATGACTTCTTCAACCGGTTCCGCAGCGGCGAGATGCCCATGGCGGTGGTGTCGTACACCAATTATAATCAGCTGGCCTCTGCCGCGCCCGAGCTGCGCGGTCTGTGGGAGATGGCGCCGATTCCCGGCACGCTGCAGGAGGACGGCACCATCAACCGGGTGCAGTCCGCCACCGGCACGGCGGCGGTCATCCTGAGCTCGACGCCCAAGCCGGACGAGGCCTGGTCCTTTATCAAATGGTGGGCCGGTGCCCAGGCACAGGGCCGCTACGCGGGGGATTTGGAGTCAAAGGTTGGCGTTATTGCCCGGGTGGCCGTGGCCAACAAGGAGGCGTTCGACGATTTGGACTGGGATCCGGAAACCGCGGCGCTTCTCAAGGAGCAGTGGGCCCAGGTCGAGGAAATCCCCCAGGTGCCGGGCAACTATTACCTGGACCGGGATCTGATCAACGCTTTCCGTGACGTGGTATACAACGGCCGGAATTCACTGGAGGCGATTCAGGAGTATGGCGCACGCATCAACGGCGAGATTGCACGAAAGAGGGAGGAATTCGGCCTTGCGTAACGGAAAAGCGGCCAAGGTGCCCCTTCTAAAAGATCTGAAAAGCAACCGGGATCTGTATTTGATGATGCTGCCTTTTTTCCTGTTTTTCTTTCTGATGATCCTGCTGCCGGTGCTGGTGGCGACGGTGCTCAGCTTCACCTACTACAACATGTTTGAGATGCCGTCCTTTATCGGACTGAAAAACTATGTCAACCTATTCATTCACGACGAGATTTTCGGCATTGCCATGCGCAACACCCTGCTGCTTTCCCTGATCACCGGCCCTATCAGCTATCTGCTGTGTTTCGGGCTGGCATGGCTCATCAACGAATTCAGCAACGGCGTGCGCGTCATGCTGACCTTCTTCTTTTACGCGCCGGCGCTGGCCGGGTCCTCGGTGTACTTTATCTGGCAGTTTTTGTTCAGCGGGGACGCCCACGGCTTTATCAACGGCGTGCTGATGAACATCGGCATCATCAAGGAACCCATCCAGTGGCTGACCGACCCGGCTTACAATTTCGGCGTGCTGGTGCTTGTGCAGCTGTGGATGTGTCTGGGAACCGGGTTCCTGGCCTTTATCGCCGGCTTCAAAGGGGTGGACACCTCCCTGTACGAAGCGGGCAGCATCGACGGCGTGCGCAACCGACTGCAGGAGCTGTTTTACATTACGCTGCCCATGATGAAGCCGCAGCTGCTCTTCGGCGCGGTGATGCAGATATCGGCCTCCTTCTCGGTCAGCACCCTGTCCACCCAGCTGTTCGGGGCGAACAGCACCAACTATTCCGCCCACACCATCGTGCTGCACATGATGGACTACGGCACGGTACGCTATGAAATGGGCTATGCCTGCGCGGTGGCCGTGGTGCTGTTCGTGATGATGCTGATTTTCAAGACCCTGGTCGGGTTTGTTCTGCGGTATGTCAGCAGCGAGTGAAGAAAGGAGGCACGCATATGCGCAAACTGTTTCATTTCCATCGGCTTCGCCGCGGCGGGCGCAGCCGTACGGGCAACGCCGTTTTGTTCATCCTTATGATAGCCCTGAGCGTGCTGATGGTCGCGCCGCTGGTATACTCGGTCATTAACTCCTTTAAACCGCTGGATGAGCTGTTTGCCTATCCGCCCCGTTTCTTTGTGGTGCGGCCAACGCTGGAAAACTACTCCATGCTGTTCAAGCTGGTCGCCAACATGCAGGTGCCCTTTTCCCGCTATCTGTTTAACAGTGCGTTTATCACGGTGATTACCACGGTGTGCAGCGTGGTGATCGCCTCCATGGCCGCCTATCCCCTGGCCAAATACAAGCTGCGGCTGGGCTGGCTGTTTGATGTGGTGGTGCTGACCCTGCTGTTTAACGGCACGGTACTGGCCCTGCCGCAGTACGTTATCATGGCACGGCTGCATTTTATCAACACCATCCTGGTGTACATCGTGCCCAATCTGGCGGCGCCGCTGGGGCTGTTTCTGATGAAGCAGTTTATGGAACGGATCCCCATGGCGCTCATCGAATCCGCCCGTATCGACGGCGCGAATCAGTATCAGATCTTTTTCCGCATTGTGATGCCGCAGGTGAAGCCCGCCTGGATGACCCTGACTCTCTTCACCTTCCAGAGCGTATGGGCACAGCAGCCGCTCAACATGGTGTTTGACGAAAACCTCAAGCTGCTGAACATGGCGTTCACCAATGTGATTGCGGCGGGTATCTCCCGGATGGGACCGTCCATGGCCTCGGCGGTGGTGCTGATGCTGCCGCTCATTGTGGTATTCCTTGTCACGCAGAGCAACGTCATTGAAACCATGAGTGCGTCGGGGATAAAGGAATGATGAGGCCGACCGATTGGATTTCAGCAAAAGAACGGGGGATGAAGATGAGGAACATCGCCGCAGGCCGCGGCCTGCGCAGGCGTTTGGGGCTTTGCCTGCTAGCGCTCTGCTGCCTGCTGACGGCCGGGGCCCCCGCGGCCGGGGCCGTATCCTACCAGTACGATGAGAAAGACAAGGCCGTGCCGGCACCGGACGGCTATACCTGTGTCAAGCAGGCGCGCAGCGATCAGGCGGAGCAGGGAGCCAACTGGGATCCCACCGACTTGTTTGTCGACGAGGACGGGCTTATCAATGTGCTGGACTCCGGCATGGGCAAGATCCATGTGTTTGATAAGGATCTGCACTACCTGTCCACGCTCAGCTTTACCGAAGACGGATCCGAGGCCTTCGCCATGGGGATATCGGGCCTGTATGTGGACGGCCGCGGGGAAAACAAAACCTATTATGTGGCGGATCCGGACGGGGAACGCGTGTTCATTGCCAACGCCAAGGGGGAAATTATCCGGGAAATTCTCCGCCCGGACACCGAGCTCATCGACGAGAGCGTGACCTTCGCCCCCACAAAGGTACAGCTGGACAAAAACGGCAATCTGTATGTCCTGGTGCCGGGCATTTACATGGGCGCCTGCGTCTTTTCGGCCAAGGACGACTACGCGTTTCTGACCTTTCTCGGCAGCAATTCGGTGGAAGCCACCGTTTTCCTGCTGGCGGACTATTTCTGGAAACAGATACTCAACGACACCCAAATCGATAGTATGAAGCGGTATGTGCCCGTGTCGTTTGAGAACTTCACCCTGGACGCGGAGGGATACCTGTATACGGTCACCAACAAGACCTCCCTCGGCACCCAGTTTACCGACGAAATCAAGAAGTTCAATACCAACAGCCTCAATATTCTGCCGCATCAAGACTACGGCGATTTGGAGCTGGGCAAAAACGAGAGCATCCTGCAGGATACCTCCTATGTGGACATTGCCGTCAACGAAGACGGGCTGATGTTCGCGCTGGATGCCAATCTCTGCCGGGTGGCTGTGTTTACGCAGAACGGAGACCGGTTGTTCACCTTCGGCGAAAGAAACAACACGATGGGGTCCTTTGATACGCTGGTCGCCCTGGATGTGATAGGCAACGACATTTATGTTCTCGATCAAAACTACGAGACGATTTCCCTGTTCCGGCCCACGCCCTATGGGCAGGATGTCATAGAGGCGGCGAAGCTGTTCGGCCAGGGCCTTTATGAAGAGGCCGAGCCGGGCTGGCGCAAGGTCATCAGCCAAAACGGCGGGTTTTCGATGGCCTATGTGGGTCTGGGGAAGGCCATGATGGAACAGGGCGATTACCGGGGCGCCATGGACTATTTCCGGCAGGGCAATGACCGGGACAACTATTCCCAGGCGTTTTCCCAGTACCGGGCGCAGGGGATGCAGAACGTATTTGTGGTGATCTTCGCCGCGTTTTTCCTCCTGTTCATTCTTCTGCTGGTGGCGGAGCGGCGGCTGAAGGTGCGCAGCAATTACCTGGTCAATCCCATGCACAAAAGCCTGGCCGGCAAGGTGCGGTACTCGCTCTTCCATCCGGGCGAGGGAGGTTATGTGCTGGCGCGCCATACCGACGTGAAAAAGACGGGCATCTTCAGCCTCTGCGTCCTGGGCGTATGGTTCTTTGCCTCGGTGATCGACTGGCAGTACAGCGGCTTTATCTTTAACCCGAACAATCCGGAAGAATTTGAAGTGCTGCTCCATCTGCTCAAGACCTTCGGGCTGTTTGCCCTGTGGGTGATCGCGGGCTGGTTTGTTTCCAACCTGATGAACAGCAGCGCGCGGTTTTCCGATTTGGTGGTGGTCAGCGCCACGGCGCTCATCCCCTATATCGTGAGCGTGATGATTCACACGGCGGCCAGCAATATGCTGGTGCAGGAGGAAGGCGGCTTCCTCACGGCGGTGCAGGTGATCCTTATTCTCTGGTCGGCGGCGATCCTCATCGGCGGCTTCCGGGAGATCCACGAGATGACCTACCGCGGAACCCTGCTGTCCATCCTGTTTACCCTGCTTGGGATCCTGCTGATTCTGTTTATGGCCCTGCTGCTGTGGAGCCTGTTCCAGCAGGTGTTTGTATTCTTTGCCCAGGTATGGGATGAGTTTGTCAAAATGATCGGCTGACGCTTCGGAAAGGAGAGATGCGCATGGAACACAAGCGGATGCGGACGGTTGTCCGGCGGCTGCTGGCTTTGGGCTGCGCGGCGGTGACCTGCCTTCTTTTCGGGGTGGGCGGGGCGGCACAGCCGGCTTCGCAGCCGGAGGCGGTCTCCTATGGCGAGCCGGTGTCCTCCGCGGAGGAGGCGGTGCTGCGGGATGCGTCCGGCGCCCTGGAGCTGCGGGCCGATCTGACGACCGGCCGGGTGACGGTCCTCGACAGCCGGACGGGCTTCCTGTGGCAGAGCAATCCGGAAAACCCGGACGAGGATCTCATTGCCTATGACATCAACAAGGCCCGGCTGCAGTCGCAGCTGCTGGTAACCTATAAGGGCGCGTCTAGCACGCTGGAGGAAACCAACGATAAACTGGTGGCCGGGGACGGCCCCAAGGCGATGCAGGCTTACCGGGACGGGGAAACCCTGACCATGGTGTATACCTTCGAAGAACTGGGATTCGTTATACCGCTGCAGTATCGGCTGGCCGAAGGCCGGCTGACCGTATCGGTGCCGGCGGCGGGCATTCAGGAGAACAAGAGCAACGTATTGACCGCCCTGACCATTCTGCCTTTCTTCGGCTCCGGCTCCATGACCGAGAGCGGATATATTCTGGTGCCGGACGGATCGGGCGCGTTGATGACCTTCAACAACGGCCGCACCAACGAGGGGCGGCTGACGCTCGATGTGCTGTACGGCGACCGTTCGGTGACGGAAGAAAAGCGGCCCGCCACGGTACAGCCGGTGCTGCTGCCGGGCTTCGGAATCTGCCGCGGGACGGCACAGAACGGGGATACAGCAGGCCAGGCCGCCCTGTTTGCGTATGCGACGGACGGCGCCGCGGCCGGGCAGATCACGCTCAATACGGCGGGACGGGAAACCGGGCAGAATTATGTGTATTACACCTTCCTGCACCGGAACAATGAGGTGGAAATGCTGCTGGATCGCACCTGGGCCGCCAAGGCGAGACTGCTGTGCGATGAGGACACCACCGGTTCGGAAGCCTATGAAATGAGCTATTTCTTCATGGAACCGGGCAAAACCGATCTGACGGGGATGGCGGATGCCTGCTCCCGTCAGCTGTTTGGAAAAGAGGCGGCTTCTTCGGCACAGGATGTGCCCCTCTTCCTGGATATGTACATGGGCGTCCGGGTACAGGAGAACTTTCTGGGGATTCCTTACCAGACGCTGCGGCCGCTGACCACCTTTCTTCAGGCCCAGGCCATCTCCGAGGAGCTGCGCAGCGCAGGGGTGGAAAATCTCACCATGCGGCTGCAGGGGATAGACGCGGACGGCGCCTACGGCGGCCGGCTGGATACATCTTTCAGGGCGGACCGCAAGCTGGGCGGACTCAAGGAGTTTCTGACCTTGCAGGATATGGAGAATACCGCCGTGTATCCCGAAATGGAGCTGACCATGTTCACAAAGAGCGGCGGCGGTATTTCCACGCTGTTTGACGCGGCCAGCGATCTGCTGCGGGATACGGTGAAGCGGCCGGCGTACCGCCTGGCGGCGGGCGATGTGAACGACGAGCTGCCGGCCCACCATCTGCTCAAGGCTTACCAGATTCCGCAGGTAACCTCCAAGCTGGCGGCCAACCTGCAGAAGAACGGCATAAAAAACGTGGCGGCCTCTTCGCTGGGACTGGCGCCCTACCCGGATTACAGCAAATCCCATAAAACTTCGATCGGCGAAACGGCCCGGCTGCTTGAGCAGACGGCGAAAACACTCAGCGAGCGGGGCGGCCTGCTGCTGGAAGCACCGGGGGCCGGTGTTCTGCCGTATGCCGACGCGCTGCTGCATATGCCCACCGTTTCGTCCGGGTATAACCTGATCGACACCACCGTACCCTTCCTGCAGATGGTGCTCTCCGGCTACGTGCCCTATGCGGCGGAGGACATCGGCGCAGCCGGGGACAGGGAGGCCGCGCTGCTGCGCAGCATTGAGGGCGGTTCGGCCATGTCCTTCTCCCTGATGGCGGCGGACTACAATCAGGTGGCCGACACGCCGCTGAACACGCTGTATGCTGCCACCTATGCGGATCAGAAAGAGTCGATTCTCGCCCTGTATGACCGCAGCCGGGAGATCCTGAGCGGGGTATACGGCCGGCGCATTACGGGCTACCGGATTCTGTCCGCGGAGCAGAGAGAAACCATTTACGATGACGGTACGGCCATTCTGGTCAACTATGCCGATACGCCGGTGGTCTGGCGGGGCCGTACAGTTCCGGCGCGCTCCTGCGCCGCGGCGAAGGAGGGCTGACAGATGAGGGAGAAAAAAAGCGGGCATTCCTGGCTGGTCCGGCATCTGTTTGGATCCACCATCGAGCAGCGGCAGAATTCCATGGGATATGTGTTCATTCTCCCCTGGGTGATTGGCCTTCTCTGGTTCTTTCTGTGGCCCATGGCGCAGGCGGCGCTGTATGTCTGCAACGAGGTGACGATGGGGGAAGACGGGCTTGTTTATGAGTTTGTGGGCACCAAAATCATCCGGCAGGTGTTTTTTGATAACCCCACGAATTTCCGCACCATCCTGGAAAGCGCGGGCAACACCCTGCTGAACGCGCTGCTGATCGTGGCGTTCAGCCTGATTGTGGCCGTGCTGCTCAACAAGCCGTTTCGGGGACGGGGACTCTGCCGGGCGCTGGTGGCTCTGCCAATTATCGTTTCCTCCGGCGTGCTGATGCAGCTGTTCAAAGAAGATCTGTTTCGTACCTCCATCGAAAGCACGGCGGAGGCCACGGTCTTTCAGGGGGTTGTGCTGGAGGATTCCCTGGCCAAAATGGGGCTGAGCGATGAGTTTATCGCCACGCTCACCGGCATTGTGTCGAGCATTCTCGATCTCATCTGGCAATCGGGGATACAGATTCTGCTCTTTGTGGGCGGTATGCAGTCCATCTCCAGCTCGCTGCTGGAGGTTTGTGAGGTGGAGGGGGCGTCGCCCTGGCAAACCTTCTGGAAGGTAACCTTCCCGATGATCTCGCCCTTCCTGCTGCTGAATTTTGTGTATGCGGTCATCGACAGCTTTACCATCTCATCCAACCCGGTCATTGTCCGCATCAACGAGTATTTCCACAACGTCCTGTATTCCAATGCGACCACCATGTCGGTGGCGTATTTCCTCATCGTGCTGGTGGTGGTCGGCATTGCCACGGCCATTATTTCCCGGCGGGTGTTCTACATTGAGAAATAGAAAGGAGGGGGTTCGCATGGAGAAACAGGTGGCAAGGGCCGCCGGAACGGACCACAGCCGGCTGTGGAAGCGGCTTCACCGGCGTTTGGGCGGCCTGCTGTTTTCCCTGTTCCGATTTTGTGTCTTATTCGGCCTGATTTTTCTGATCGTATATCCCTTCCTGTTCATGTTCGTCACGGCCTTCCGGGGCTCTGAGGACTTGAACGATCCCAGCGTGGTATGGATCACCCGGCACTATACGCTCAATAATTTTCGCGAATTTTTAAATATGGTGGACTTCGGCGAAATGATGGGCAACACGGTGATTATCAGCCTGTCCAGCGCCGCCCTGCAGACCTTTGTATGCGGTCTGGCGGGCTATGGCTTCGCCCGGTTTCGGTTCCGGGGCCGGAACCTACTGTTCGGCCTGCTCCTGTTCACCATCATCGTGCCGCCTCAGACCTATATTTCGCAGCTGTTCGGCCTCTTCCGGTTTTTCAGGCCGCTGATCTTCACCCCGCTGCTCAAGCTGTTCACGGGGGAGTCTTATATCAACCTGATCAACACGCCGCTGCCCTTTATTCTGCCGGCACTGTTCGGCATGGGATTCCGATCCGGCCTGTTCATCTACATATACCGGCAGTTTTTCCGGGGGCTGCCCGCCGATCTGGAGGATGCGGCACGCATCGACGGCAGCAATGCCTTCCGTACCTATTTCACCATCATGCTGCCCAATGCCCGGCCGGCCATCGTGACGGTATGCATGCTGTCCCTCGTATGGAACTGGAACGATGCCTTCACGCAGACCTTCCTCAGCATGTCCCGCAACACGGTGGCGGTGTATCTGACCCAGATACGGGATATGCTCGGCACCATGACCGGGAACATGGAGGATCCGACCTATCTGTACATTCTGATTCAGGCGGGGGCGCTGCTCTGCATCTTCCCGCTGCTGCTGCTCTTCCTGTTTGGGCAGCGTTTCTTTACCGAAAGCATTGAACGCACCGGTATTGTCGGCTAACCCGGTTCTTCCGGGTTTTAAGAGATAATTTTATTAGGAGGTAGTAAAGAATGAAAAGAGCGATCGCATTTCTGTCGGCTACGCTGATCCTGCTGTTGGCAGCGGGCTGCTCCAGCGACGGCAGAACCCCGTCTTCGATCCCGGAAACCAGCGGGATCAGCGACATCACCACCGCCGAGAGCGGCGAGCCCAGCAGCCTCGATCCCACTGCGACGGGCACTGGCTCGGAGACCGCCGGTGAAACCGAGGGAAGCAGCGGGACCACCCAAAAAGGCGGAACCACCAAGAAGGACGGTACCACCACCAAAAATGGTACCACAAAAGACGGCACCACCAAAGCCACCACCAAACCCACGCCAGCCGTCACACTGCCGGGCGGCGGCTGGACCAGCTCGGTGGTAGAAAACTACACGCCGGAAGAGCTGGATCAGCCCTATCCGCTGCGCCAAAACATCAAGGGCGAGGTGCTCGCGTATACGCCTTTCACCGGGGAAGTTTTTGACAAAGCCAAGGCGATGTTTGAGAAGGCCTATCCGGGCGCCACGGTGAAATTCATCGTGACCAACAACGTTTCCCGCAACGAAAAACTGCAGATGCTGGTCAATTCCAACAGCTCCCCCGACTATGTGTATTCCACCTATCAGGATTACCCGCTGCGCGCCATCCGCGGCATGACCATGCCCATTGATGATTATATTCAGGATCATCCCGGCCAGAGCGCCCTGCTGATGAACAATTTTGCGGCGTATAAGGGTGAGCGGTACGCGGTGATTCAGGAGACGCCTCCGTCGGTGATGTTCTACAACACGGCCCTGTTCCAGAGGGCGGGACAAAAAACGCCTCTCGAATATTACAAAGAGGGCAACTGGACCTGGGATACCCTGCGCGCCGTGGCCAAGCAGATGACCGACACGCAGAACGGCATCTACGGCTTCGCCACCGATTTGGACTTTTTCTTCCCGCTGTCCGTCGGGCAGGATGTCATTAAGTTCGTGAACGGCAAGGCGGAGCTCAACCTGGTCAACAACCAGAAATACATCGATGCGCACAATTTCTTTACCGACATGATCAACAAGGATAAGTCCACCTATCCCACCCACTGGGCGGCCAATGAACAGTTCACCAGCGGCAAATGCGCCATGGTGCTGCCCAACGGCGACTTCAAGACCATCTGCAAGGACGCGGGCATGACGACCTACGCGCTTGTCCCCTTCCCCCGCAAGGACAAAAACAGCCCCTACTATGGCATGATAGGCGGCCTCAACGGCGGCTTCAGCATCGCCAAAGGCTCCCAGAACATTGAAGGCGGCATGGCTTTCGGCGAAATGATGATCAACGCCCAGCTGGAGCTGACCGGCAACATGGTGCACGGCAAAGAGGAATACGAGTTTGCCAAGGAATGCAATATGCAGTATGTGGTGCCGTGGTTCTACGGCTACGGACTGGAAGGCCTGTATTTCCAGGATCTGTGCGGCTGGGCCCGCACCGGCACCAAGGATCTGAACACCCTGATCAATGAAAATGCGCCGCTGCTGGAGGCCAAGCTGAAGGAAATAACAGGATAAAAAGAACGCGCCGCCGCACTTCCGATAGGGGTGCGGCGGCGTCAAAGTGTCAAAAACGTATCGGAAGGAAGGGGAGGTGTGGAGGGGGAACCATCAGGGTTCCCCACTCCGCGTCGAGCGAAGCGGATCAAAGCCGCCTTCAGGCGGCCGAAAGTGGGGAAAATCATCCGGTTTTCCCCACTTTCGTATTTAGCTTGCCAAAGAAGTCTTGCATGCGAGACTTCTTTGGCAAGCTGGCGCCGCCGCACTTCCGATAGGAGTGCGGCGGCGTTCCTTTTGGCTGGGAACCCGGAGAGGGCCCCGTTAAAAAGCGTGAGTTTCGAGCAACGAAGGAAGCGCGTTTCGGACCCGCATTTGGCCCGTTTGCGCATGGTGAGGCAAATATAAGGGAGAGCTGTCGGCGTGTCTTGAGACGCTGGCGGATATACCTTTCCGGGCTTTAATAAAGTCCCTGCTTAGCCGGTGGCCTTGGCACCAGAATAAATCAGTCTGCTGCGCCGAGGGCCAGTGCGTTTTTATAGGATTGCAGACGTCTGTCCTCTTGCTGGCTGCGCAGGAGGCCCTGTTCGGTGGTGGGATCGTACTGTGCCTGCCGGCAGGCGGCCAGAATGTCCCGCACCGGCAGGCGCGAGGACCGCAGGCCGGGATAGACGGCGCCGACGCTGCTGAGAAAGGGCACACGGCCGATGCCGGTTTCTTCCATGTACGCTGCAGCAGAGAGGATCTGGGAGCGGGAGTCGGGAAAGAGCACCAGGCCACCATCATCTTTCTCCAGCCAGTGACGGTCCCGCAGCCCCAGCAGCGCGGTGCGGCTGCCCTCCTCGGACAGCATGTAGGAGGCCAGACGGATCGTATCCGGCAGCACGGCATCCGCCGCGCAGAGATAGGTGGCATAACTGCCGTAAACCGAAGCGGCCATGAGATACCCGTCCGGATGAAAAAAGGGCCAGACAGGGAAATACGCCGTCTCGGGATGCTCCCGGTTATACCGCTCGATCCGATCGGCGCTCCCGATATAGATCAGGGCTTCGCTTTGCAGCACGCTGTCCAGATCGGTGTCGGTCAACGACAGGGAATCGGGCGATACCCCCGCGCGGCCTAACCGCTCCAGAAAGCGCAGCAGCGCTTCTTCCCCGTCGGGGGTTTCTTCGCCCGGCGTCAGACCGAACAAATGGCGCAGGGTCTGTATGTCACCACGCGGTCCGAAAACCACCGGCTGATAGTGAGCCCTGGTTTCGTCCCGGTTTCGGACGTACCAGGAAGCATAAGCGTCCAACGCATTAAAAAAGCTTTCGGTGTCGGTCACCCCCGGCCGCCCGAGCGTATCAAACATGTCCTGCCGCATGTACACCCCCTCCGCCGGAACGGTGGCATCTCCGCCAAATCCGCCCGGCAGATACAGCAGCGTGCCGTCCGCCTCCTGGTGAAAGGCGCGGACCGGCTCAGGCAGCCGATCCAAAAGGTCCGGGATTGTGTTAATGGGCCGCACGGAAGCGATATGCTTCATCTGCAGGATGGTCGGATCCGCTGCGTACAGCGTGATAAGGGCCGGACGCTCTCCTGATTGCAGCCGTTTAAGAAGCGTCGGGGCAATGTTGTCGGTCAGCGGTTCCAGTACCGGCGTCACCCCGGTTTCCTCCGTAATGGCTTCCAGCACCTCATAGCTTTCCCATGCCTTTGAATAGGAAGCGCCTTCCATGGCCAGGATCCAGCGGATCTCCGCGGCGGCAGGCGCGGCGGCGGAAGAAGCCGCTTCCCTTTCCGGGGCGCAGCCCGCCGTCAGCAGAACCATGCCGGCGGCCGCCGCGAAAATTCGATTACGCATCTTCATGTTGCGTCCACCTTACGGCCGGGATGACGATACGGCAAAGGGTGCCGCCCTCTGCCGGCGCAATATGTACGCCATACGCCTTCCCGAAATAGAGTTGAATCCGGCTGTGCACATTGGCCAGCCCATAACCTCGTCCGGGATCGGTCAGGGCCTCTTCGGCAACCCGGGGATCGATGGGCGGACCGGTATTGAATATCTCAATGACGATGCGGGGTTCCACGTCCTCGTCCTCCAGGGCAGCGCGGATGCGGATATATCCTTTGGTATCCGTGGTCCTTTCCACCCCATGCTCCAGGGCGTTTTCCACCACCGGCTGCAGGATCAGGTTCACACTCTCATAGTCGTAAACCCGCTCATCCACGTCATAGAACACATCAAAAGAATTGTCGTGCAGGTCCTCCTGCAGCCGCAGATAGGCGCGGATGTTTTTGAACTCGTCCTTCATGCGGATTTTCGGGTTGCCCTTGTTCAGACAGGTGCGGTAAAAATCGGACAGATTGGTGGCAAAGGCACTCGTTTTTTCATCCCCGTTCATGATGGCGCGCCAGTTGATGGTATCCATGCAGTTATACAGGAAATGGGGATTGATCTGGGCCTGCAGTATTTTCAGCTGCGCTTCCTGCTGCTTGAGCTCGCTTTTATATTTGTCGATGATCAGCGTGTTGAGCCGGTTGACCATTTCGCGGAAAATGTACGCCAGCCGGCCGATTTCGTCCCCGTTTTCCTTGCCGTCCAGCTTGACCTCCAGGTGTCCGGAGCCAACCCGAACCATTTCCTCGCTGATGCCGTTCAGCCGCCTGGAGAAGCTCAGAGAGATCAAAATGGAAAACACCGAAACCAGCAGGATGCAGACCAGCGAAAAACTCAGGCTGGACACCAGCATATCCGTAAAGCCTTCGAACAGCACATCCTTGGGGATGAGCAGGCAGAGGGTCCAGTGCAAATCCTCCATAAAATAGGGTTCATAAAGAAAGGTATGCCGCATCAGCCGGATCTCGCCGCTGTCGGTGAAGTGCAAGGTTTGTGGGAAAATTTCACCGTACGACTTGTTCAGCCGGGCTTCGGTGTACAGGTTGTCCCCCTCGCTGTTTTGTATAATGAACGCGTATTCCTGCAGGCCCTCAATACGCAGCTCGTCAAACAGCCGGCGGGAGTCAAGCTGCAGCACGATGGTGCCGATTACGTCGCCCGAGTAGGGATTGACAATCCGGCGGAACAAGCGGGTGAGCTCCTGGCTTCCGGTCAGCGCGGTCAGGGAGTCCGCCGGATAGCGGACAGCGGCCATTTCCTGTTTGGAAATGGCGGGAGACTCCCCTGGCGCGCAGATAACCGTTTCGCCGTCCGGCAGCAGGATGCAGACGCTGAATACCTCGTCCTCCATCCTTTGCAGCTGCTGCAGCAGGTCGCCGCAGGTGTCCTCCAGCTCTTTGCGGAACAGGGCCGAGCGGGGCGCAAGGGCCAGCCGCTGGAGAAATTCATCCTGATACGCTATCCCGTCCAAAGTGGATTCCAGCAGGGCCTTTTTGATCCCGAGCTGTTCCGCCATGTTGCGGGTGGACTCATACAGACGTCTGCTGACCTGATCGTACAGGATATTGACCGAGGAGAGACAGCCCGAGACGCTCAGACCGAGAATGGGAAGAATGGATACCGTCAGGTAGAGAATCAGCAGCTTTTGCCATAGCTTCCGGTTGGAAAACCAGGCACGGAAGGCCCGGATCACAGCTTGCTCCCCCGGAACTGGGCGGGCGTCATACCGGTATGGTTTTTAAAGATCTGGCAGAAATACGATACATTCGAGTAGCCCACCATTTCGCAGATGTTCCCGACCTTCAGCTTGGTGGTGCGCAGCAGATTTTTGGCCATGTCCACCCGGTAGGAGGTCAGGTATTTGATAAAATTCATCCCCGTGGTTTTTTTGAACAGGTAGCTCAGGTAGCAGGTGGACAGGTAAACATCGGAGGCCACGCTTTCCAGGCTGATGTTATGCATATAGTCCCGGTGGATAATATCCAGCGCCTGATCGATGGCCACCGTTTCCTCGTCCTGCGCGGAATACTGCCGGACCATGCGGATACAAAGGCTCTTCAGATCCTCAATATTGGTGCTGTGCTCGATCTCGGAGATATATTGCAGCAGCGTCGCATTGTAATCCTGCTGGCTCTCACTCAGCCCGGCCCTTATCAATTCGTTGCTGATGAATTTGGCCAGCGATGTGGGGACGGTAATCTGCTTTTGCAGATCACTGAAAATGTCTTCAATCTCCGCTTCGGCATGCTGCAGCTCCCGGCGTATGACCAGCTTGCCGATTTCGGCGGCTTTTTCCAGATAATGCCGCACATCAATACCCGATGCCTCGGCCCGCGGCCTGGTCATGTCCACCACCGTGCTGCGGCTCAGATAAAACTTGGAGGAGCTGAGGCTTTCCATCCGGTTATACAGCTCGCTCAGCTGGGCAATATTTTCAAACGGACCGCCGTTAATCAGTATGTACCGGCAGTTTTCTTCCTGCGCCAGTGCCTGCTTCAGACGTTCCATGCAGCTTTGCACATCCGCGGGCGGCGAGATAAAGGCACACTCGTACTCGTTGAGCGGGATGGCGATGGGACCGTCCTGCTCATCGAACAAATCCAGATGATGCCGGTTGAAAAAGGGTTCGACAAAATCCAGCAATAGCACATGACCCGCTTTTTCTTCCATTTCCGGTTGCTCGCTGTCCGGACTGTACAGACCGGACATGACATTGAAATACATACTGCTTAACCGCGTGCGTTCCTCCTCACGAAGCAGAAGGATAATGGATTGCATGCAGGTTAAGAATTTATCGACCTTAATCGGCTTGAGCAGATACTTCGTTACGCCCAGGTCCATGGCCTTATGCGCATAATCGAAATTTTCATAGGAGCTGAAGATAATCACTTTGAGGTCGGGCTGTATATCCTTGGCTGCCGCGATCAGATCGTGACCGGTCATCCCGGGCATTTTGACATCGGTCAGTAAAATATGCACCGTTTGCTGATGCAGAATATCCAACGCTTCTGAACCGGATGCCGCTGTGATCGGTTCAAGCTCCAGCCCGTACTGACGGATGAGATAACAAACGCCATTGCGATCCAATTCCTTGTCATCCACGATTAGAATACGATATGGCGTGCGGTCCCCGGTCATGGAAAGCCCTCCCTAATTTTTAAGATCCAGCATATCTATATTATACCATTTTTTATGGGTTGAATATGGGCATTGTTAAGAATGCTTATAGAATTTTTTAGATAATTGTTACTTTTTTTGCGCTGCATTTTCAGAAAAATGGAAAACAAACGCGCCTATAGAGGCATATAGTAAGAATTTATAAAAAAGAATCTTTACAAAGAAAATAAATACCGAAAAAATACAACACAAATTACAAAGATATTTGCTTGTATCCACAAACGCAATTCTTTATAGTGAAGATAATGGCGAAATGGCAGACGGCCGGAGGTCTGCCGCGCCATAGCGTTGCCGACAGGAAAAGGACCATGCAAAGCAGGAGGAAAAGGGGGATACATTTGAAGAAAACACGAATTCTGATTCATTGCGCAGCCCTTGGTATGGCACTGCTGACAGCGGTGCAGGTTCTTCCCGGAAACGGGACAATCAATGCGCAGGCGCAGGAGACCGTCACTGCGGATGCGCCGGGAGATGGAGACGCCATGCACATAATGAATCTGGCCGGGGCAGACCAGCTCAGCGAAAATCTATTGGGGACCTGGGTGGGCTGGAACAAAGGGTATGCCATGGAAACCACAGCCGGCCATGAAGGCGTTGACAGATCTGTGTATAAGGTGGTGACGCCCGAGGGCGCCGAGGGCGGCCTGTACCAGACCATCAGCGCCCCGGTCCAGGGCACCTATGTGCTCAGCGGGTGGAGCAAGGCACAGGATGTGTACCGCGTTGTAGGCGTGGAGTATTTCTCCTACTGCCTGGCGGTAAATGTTGGATATGAAGACGGCACCAGCAAATGGTTCTCGACCCAGTTTACCGAAGGCACCCATGACTGGGAGTACCGCGAGGTATCCTTTACCCTGCAGAAACCGGCCAAAAGCATGAACGTGTACGCGTTCCTGCGCAACCCGATCTGCGGCACGGCATGGTTTGACGAAATCACCCTGTGCATGGGGCAAACGGATGCCACCTCCACCTTCCAGAACATGCCGGTGCAGGTGCTGCAGACCGCACCCGAGCAGGGCACCAAGAAAACCCTGAAAACGGGGGACGGCCTGGAGCTGGGCCTTGGCGATTCGGTGGTCACCTCGCTGAAAATTGACGGCCAGGAGTTGGCCAACAATGCATATTCCGGCTTCCTGGTGCGCGATATCGCCGCGGCGGACAATACCGGCGTGTATGCCTTTGCCCCCGGCTCCGCTTCCGCGCCCGACAAATTCCGGGGCAGCCAGGATACGCTGGGCCTGTCGCTGGAAGCCGATTATACCGAGGCGGACACCCACATTGCCGTTAATGGTGTCATCCGGGATGCCACCAACTCGGCGGATGGCCGGGCCGTTCAGCTTTCCTATGCGCTGCCGGTCACCGCTTCCGGCTGGAAATGGGGCGTCAGCATCCAGAAGGATGAGGACATCGCCACCGGCGGTGTCGGGAACATCTATAAAGAACTGGGCCAGGGCGATATGTCCATCGTCGACTGGGACAGCGTGCCTCGTTCCATGTATCCCACCTCGGTGATTTATAACGAGGATTTGGGCCTGGCCATTGCGGTCAGCATGGATTTCCCCACCTATTGGGAGCTGGAATACAACGGCAGCACCCAGCAGTATGTGCTGACCTATCACCTGGGCATTGTCAAGGAAGCGCCCGATGCCGCCCGTTTCTCCTTCGTCGTGTATAAGCTGGACGATCCGGAATGGGGCTTCCGCGCTGCGATGGAGAAATACACCCGCATCTTCCCCGACTATTACGAAGTGCTGGAGAAGGACCAGGGTCTGTGGGTGGCCTGGACCCTGACGAGCAGCGTCGTCGATCCCGAGGATTTCAACTTCAAGTTCAAGGAAGAGGGCGGCGAAACCTTCCGTATTGAGGGCTTCTATGAAATGGAGCACGGCATCAAGGGATACAAATACATTGAGCCGGGCGACTGGTGGCTTAAAAACATGGAGAGCCTCCCTAACGATCAGATGGTGCAGGACGCCATAGCGGCCCAGGCGGCCCAGGACAAGAGCATTGAGGCCACTCGGCAGGCCATCGCCACCGATTTCTGCAAGGGGCTCAATCCCTTTGGCCGCCTGAACTGGTATCCCGTCGACGTGGCCTGGGCGCCCAACGGCGCTCAAATCCATATCAATGCCAATCCTGCACTGCCAGGCGAGTACAACTTCTACAACCTGTATCTCAGCCAGGAGCAGATGGACGTCCTCTTTGATCCGTTTGCGTGCACGACGGTGCCGTTTGACGGCATCTATCTGGATGAGCTGAGCGGCTGGTGGAACGGCAACGCCAACTTCAACAAGGAGCATTACCAGTACACCACGGTGCCGCTGACCTACTCGCCCTATTACAAGATGCCCATGCTGCACCGGGCGTCCAATACGTGGGAGTTTGTCAAAAAACTCAACACCGAGCTGCACGCCATGGACAAGACCATCTTTTCCAATAAGTGCCCGGATAAGACCAGCTTCTATACGCCGCTCATCGACGCCATGGGCACCGAGATGACCGCCCTCAACGGCAACATGTACGCCCCGCAGAGCATCGACGATATGAGCATGTGGAGAACCCTGTCGTATCAGAAGCCGTTCTGCATCCTGCTGAGCAACGATTACACCGTGTTTGATCACGAGATGATGGAGAAGTACTTCCAGCGGTGCCTGGCTTTTGGTATCTTCCCCAGCCCGCAGGCAAGCTACAGCGACAACCTGCAGTATTGGACCAGCCGCGAGCTGTTCTACGAGCGGGATCGGGACATCTTCCAGAAATATATGCCGACCCTGAAGACCATCGCCGAAGCCGGCTGGGAGCCGGTGACCCGTGCCGTCTCGGACAATGCGGATGTGCTCGTGGAGCGTTTCGGCGCTTCGGCGGATGAGGGCGCCTATTTCACGCTGTTCAACAACGGCACCGAGAAGCAGACGGTCAATGTGACCGTGGCGCTGGATAAGCTGGGCCTGCGCGATGGCTGCACCATTCAGGAGATGATTTCCGGCCAGGCGGTGACCCTGAACGACGGCGTGTACACCGTGTCGCTCGAGCCGAGCCAGACGGTAGTGCTGGGCATCGTCAATCCGGCCCGGGAGCCGGAGGAAACCAAGCCTTCTTCCGAGGAGACCAAGCCGGAAACCACCACGCCCACCACCGGTTCCACCGTCAATGCGTCGGAGCCGGACAACGGCGGTGCCAACACTGGCGAAAGCCCGGTGGCCCTTCTGTGCGCGGCAGGCCTGGCGGTTCTGGCCGCGGGCGCGGCGCTGACCCTGCGCAGGAAGCAGTGCAAGTGACCTTTGACAGCCGGGGGCTGTTGCATAAGCATAAAAGGAGGATGAAGGATGAAACGTTTGCGCAAAAGTATTTCCATCGCATCGATCGTCTGCCTGCTGATGTCCCTGGCCACCTTTTTAGGTGTGCCGGGGGTGCAGGCGGCGCCCCGCCGCGCCGCAGCGAAGGTCGCGGTGGAGGCCGGGACCCAGTATAAGCTGAGCGATTACCGCGATGCGCTCGACGCCCTGTCCAGAAACGCGGGCGAGGCAGGGACAGCTATTGTCGATGTGACTTCCCAGTGGCAAGGGCAAGTTAAGAAAAAGGATGCGACCGAGTGGACAACTGTCAGCAAGGTCAAATACGATCCCTCCCAGTATGTCTATGCCTGGATTGACGGATATGAATGGGGCGGCTGTTATCCCGGCGTATCCATGTATGCCCCAACGGAGGAACCCAAGAAGGATTTGACATTGCTGTTCCCTCTGAAAACCGATAATGGTGCCTTTGACGACTGGGCAGCTTGGGCTTTTACTGCTCCGGCTCCCGGTGTGTACAAGTTCAGCCAGTCGCCCATTGATGATTCTGCATCTGCTTCAGAAACGGGCTCGTTCATGGTGCGCAATGACGTTGAACACAAAGTGGGAATCCGCATCACCATCGATGGTTCTCCCATCTGGCCGCAGGAAGCCGATGCGGAAAAGGGGATTACCATCAACGAAGGCTGGGCAGAGGTAACTCATGATGCTCCGGTGGACATACCCGATCTGCCCGATCTGGAAATGAACGAGGGGCAGGTATTGCGGGTTGAATGCCGTGCTTATACAGAAGAACATGTGCCGGTTGGTGATGAAGCTCTTACCGGCGGGCCTTGGCTTTTCAGCACAACGGCCAGCGCCAACATGACCTACACCGGCCCCATCCCGCCGGACGAGGTGGCGCCCGAATTCCCGGCCGACGCGGCGGTTGCCAACAACGCCGACGCGGCCACCGATACGACGCTGTCCCTGACCTGGCCGGCGGCCACCGACAACAAGACCGCCGCCAACAACATGACCTACAAGGTATTCTACTCCACCGAAGCCATCGAGAGCATCGACGGCATGGAGGGCGTTACCGCCCCTGACAAGACCTCCATGACCCTCTCCGGGCTGGAGGGCTCCACCGAGTATTATGTGGCGGTGGCGGCCTACGACATGGCGGGCAATTATGTCCTGCTGAAGGCCGGGCCCTTCCGCACCCAGGATCCGCCGCCCAAAAACGTGGCGGAGTATGAGGTATACGATTACTTTGACGATGTGCGCGAATACTTGTTTGCGCAGGCTTCCATGACAAACGTGGATATTTCCGCGCTGGAAAGCGAATCTCCCTGGCGCGTACAGCTCCTGCAGGACAAGGGAGCCGAGACAGGCGACTGGATCACAGCAAATCTGACTACCTTTGATGCGCCCAGCGGTTATATATACCTGAAAAATCCGACGTATGACTGGGGAGGCAATTTCCCGGGCGTCAACTTCTATTCTCCCAAGGATATGCCGGAAGATGGGCGGTATTTTCTGTCCCAGCTAATGCCGGTCAATCCGGTGGATTCGGTTAATCCCGATTACAAGATTTACGCTGCCATGACCTTCTCGGCACCCAAGGCGGGTATTTATACCTTCCGCAGCGCAGACGAGGATCGGGCTCAGAGCTTTGAGATTACCCCGTATTTCCGGAGCATTGACGGCGGCGGCGGCGATCAGGAGCTTGGGGTGCGCATCACCCTCAACGGCAAAACCATTTGGCCCACTGAAGCGGCAGCAGAAGAGGGCGGCTTTGAAATGCAGGATGACTGGGCGGTTCTGCCGGGCTATAGCGATGACAAGAGCAATTGGATTCTTATTCCCACTCTCTCCGGCTTGGAGATGAAGGCTGGCGACGAGCTGCGAGTGGAAAGCAAGGCATTTACCCAGGCAGAAATGCCCTGGTATCAGAAGATCGCGGCCTGCGTGGCCATGGATCTGAATGCAGAGCTGGGTCCCGACACCCAGGCGCCTGCCTTCGCGGCCGGCGAGCTGGCGATGGATTCCGCTTCCGGCACCAGCCTGACCCTGAGCTGGCCGGCGGCCACCGACGACCAGACGAGCGACAAGGGCATCCAGTACACCGTGTATGTCGGCAAGGAAGCCTTTACCGCCGACAGCATCCCCACGGAGGGCGGCGTGACGGTTACGGGGCAGACCCAGGCATTGGTGGGTGAGCTGGATTCCGCAACAGAATACTACGCGGCCGTGGTGGCGCAGGACGCGGCGGGCAACAAGAGCACGGCGCTCGTCGGCGGGCCCTTCTCCACCCTGGGCGGCGGATCGGGTGAAGACCCCGGCGAGCCGGAAGATCCCGATGAACCGACGCTTCCCGATCCCACGGCGCCTCTGACCCCCAACATGGATGAAAACAGCGCGGGCATCATGAGCAGCGCGATCGACAAGGTGCAGATCGGCTGGAACGCGGCATCCGGCATCAGCAATTACCGCGTGTATCTGTTTGCGAAAACCGACACCGGCTACACGCTCGATCAAAAGAGCGACGTGCTGCCCTATTCGGCGGGTGAATATACCTTTGAAAATCTGGAAAGCAAAAACTATGAAATTCAGGTTGTCGGGTACAACATGCAGGGCGATCCCGTGTCGGTCTACCCGGTGATTGCGTTGAATATGGTCGGCATCGGCGACGGCAGCAATCCCGGTGAAAACCAGCCTGGCGGGAACACACCTGGCGGTGACGGCGGCCATACCACCCCCGGCGACAGCGACATCCCCAGCACCGGTGAACGGGTTATTGTACCGCTCATCTTCCTGCTGGCGGCGGTTTCCGGAGCGGTGGTCGTGGCAAGAATGCGGAAGATGCAGCGTTCGGCCTGCTAACGCTATTCATTGATAGCCGGTCCTATCCATTCATCTCATAGCAAAGGGACGGAGCGCCTGCGTGCGTTCCGTCCCTTTGCAGTGAAGCGGTGCGAAGCAGAGGCGGTCCTGGCAGATCCGCGCCTCCAGGTCTGGCCATATGGGTACGAAAAGCCGCCAGGTCATAAACCGGGGAAGAGCTTTCGGCCTTAAACGACAGAGACGCGGACGCTGCCCTTTACGTGGAGAAAGCGGCCGGCACCTTTGACGGCGACGCATTATGAAATGCCTTTGACAGAACGAAAAGCCGCCGCCATCTTGCGGGATGACGGCGGCTTTCGCTTAAAAAGCTTTGCGGCCAGTTATTTGATATCGCGGCGGCAGAAGCTGTCACGCGCAATCCAGAGGAAGCAGCCCAGATATACGAGGAGAATCAGAACAGAGAAGCCGAGGCTCATGGTGGTATCGTACTGGGCGAGCTGTAAATTCATCCCCATACTCATCTGCTGCGCCATGTCGGAGGCACTGGGCAGATAATAGGAAAGGTCGGTGTTGGCGAACAGCAGGAATTTGAGTCCGGGCAGGGGGGCGCCCAGCAGCTCGACAGAGCCGGCCACCAACAGCAGCATGCCGATCTGGCTGCCATACATCAGCAGCAGAGAGACCGCAATAGCCACCGAGGTTTTGCGCGTGACGGCCGAAAGCATCATGGCCAGGCCCCCATACGTCAGCACGGGCAGCATCAGCAGCAGGTACTTACACACGATGACCACCAGCAACGGCAGGCGCACCACCTGACCGAACAGGCTTATCACCGTCATGGCGCCGATACCGGCAAAGCCGTTGAAAACGGCCGAGCAAATAAAAGCGAGCACAAAGGTAGAGCCGAGTATAATCGCGGTGATCTCCACGAGCAGCAGGGCTTTGGCCCAGAAGATTTTTTGCCGGCGGTGCGGGGTGATGAGCAGAAGCTTGACCGTGCCGGTGCTGAACTCGCTTGAGATAATGCCGCCGGCAAGGACGATGATCAGCAGGGTGATGAGGCTCAGATTGCCCGTGAAGGCGTCCAGCATGCCAAGAAAGGAGTTTTCGGGATCCACGGGCACGGTATTTGTGCGCAGTTCTTCTTCAATGACCCGGTTTTCCACTTCCAGCTTGGCGGTGGCCGATTTGGTCAGGGGGGTTTGGGTGCTCATGTTTTCGCCGCGCAGCAGAGAAAGCTTGTTGCTCTGCAGCGTGCTCAGCTGGTCGCGTTTCCAGGTTTCTTCCCGGGAGGAGGAGCCGTTGCCCAAATAGTATTCGTTGTATTGCGGCAAGGGCTTGACATCCATATCGATTTGCATCTGGAGAATTTCGATGACCACCTGCCGCTCCTGCGGCGTTTCCAGCTGTTGATTGGAAATGGTAACGCCGCTGGAGGAGAGGTTGATTATGGTAGAGAAGGATGTATCCCCTTCCTCCAGCTGCCGGATCTGCAGACGGATATATTCCTTCCAGTCGTTTGCCTCCAAAATGGCTTTGTACTGGGCGGCGTTTTGCCTGTAAGCTTCCAGCTGCTGACGCCCGCTTTCCTCTGGTATGCTCAGGCTCCCGCCTTCCTGCAGGACAATATCGACATATTCCGCGTTGCTCAGATTCAGATAATAGAGATAAACCGGGTCGGTGCGCCAGTCGTCCGGGCTAATTTCGTTGTCGAGCAGGTACTGGTACATCGCGGCATTGTATTTGGCCTGGATGCGCGTGGACAGTTCGGTGGACTCCTGCTGTTGCTGTGATTCCTGCAGGCGATGGGTGTAAAAGCTTTGCCATCTTGCGTCGGAAGAAGCAGTCGAGCCGCTGAAGAGGAGCGTCATGACCCGGATAAAGATGACGAAAAACAGCATCAGCGCCACCAGAATGCTGCTGAGCACCCAGGTGGAGGGCTTTTTGTAGAGCTTGACCCGCTCGTTTTGAAGCAGCTTACCCAATGACAGTCCCTCCCCCTGTGATTTCAATGAAGCTCTGCTCCAGGGAATTGCCCACCGGGCTGAGCCCGTAGATATCCACCTGGTTTTCCATCAGGCGGCGATTGAACGCCGGGATTTCTTCCGGGGAAATGCGGATATCGATGTGCTCCTCCGCCATATCCACTACGCGGTCGGCGGCGTTTTCCTGCAGCAGCGCCCGCGCCCTGTCCATCGGGCGCAGTACATAGCGGTACATGTTGGCCGCAGCGGCGGCGGTCAGCTCCTGCATGGTGGCCACCTGCTGCAGGCGGCCGCTGTTGATGATGCCGACGCGATCGCACATTTGCTGCATTTCCAGCAGAATATGGCTGGAAACCAGGACGCTGAGCCCCTGCGTATGGGCCAGCTGGCATATCAGGTCACGAAACTCCTTGATGCCGGCGGGATCCAGGCCGTTGGTCGGTTCGTCGAGAATCATCACCTTGGGATTGTGAAGCAGAGCCTGCGCTACACCAAGGCGCTGCTTCATACCGAGAGAGTAGCTTTTGAATTTTTCCCGGATGCGCCGCTGCATACCGACGAGCTCCACCACCTCGTCCACCCGGCTGGCCGGCACACCGCAGGCCCTGGCGTGGATCAGCAGGTTGTCATAGCCGGAAAGATAGGCGTACATGTCCGGATTTTCCACGATGCCGCTGATGTGCCGCATCGCCTCTTCGAACTGGGTCTCAATGTTTTTGCCGTCCACCAGAATGGTGCCGCCGTCCATTGACAGCAGGCCGAGAATCATTTTAATGGTGGTGGTTTTCCCGGCGCCGTTGGGGCCGAGAAACCCGAAGATCTCGCCTTCCTTCACCGAAAAGGAAACGTCCTGTACCACCTGGCGCTTGCCGAAGGATTTGCTGACGTGGTCAAGAACCAAAACGTCGCCCATACGTTAATATCCCCCTTCCATGGTGTCGGTGGCATCATACAGAGAGCTGATGCGGTAAATTTTCCACTCGCCGTCCACCCGTTTGCATACTAACTCCAAAAACAGGAGCTGATCCACGCCTTCACAGGTTTGGAGGCTGCCTTCGTTCCCGTCATACATGAAGAAATCGCCGTTGATCGCATAGCGGAAGCGCATACTGACTGTGGCGGTGTCCTCCAGAATGTTGCAGGATTGCGTCTTGACCTTGTGCAGCGTGCGCTTGGTGGTCCGGTGTTCTCCCTGGATTTCCTGCACGGCATAGGCAAGCAGCGAATCCGTCGCCGTGTCGAGATAGTCCGAATTATCCACAAACAGCGCCGCCAGCTCGGACTTGAACGAATTGCGGAATTCTTCCTGTTTTTCTTCGGATTGCTGCAGCTCCTGCAGCTGTGCGTCGGACAGCATCGTGGATTCCCACAGGGAGCTTACCTTGTGTCCCAATTCCTGCAGGGTGCTGCGCTGGGGGATGAGCATGATCTGGGTAATGGCCACATACAGCAGCACCGCCGCCAGCAGCACCATGGAGACGAGAAAGCCGCGGTTGGTGCGCCGCCAAAAGCTTTTCTTCTTCAATTCTTCCTCTCCTTTTTGTCAGGCCCATAGGGGCCGAATGTATCACGCCATACAGCATACCACATTTTCCCACCCAATAAAACACCCTCAATAAGATCTTCAGGAATCATTAATCTTTCCTCTGCCGTTTCTTCCAAAAGGAATAAAGGAACAAGGATTATACCAAGGCTGACCATTTTTTATAAGTTCCACCAAACCCTTGTTCATTTCCCATTATAGCCTTGACTTATTTTTCCAAAGCGCTATCCTGTTTATGGCTTGATCATAATATTCGAAACATAATTATGTATCAAGTATATAAAACATGGAGGGAAACGCAGTGAAAGCAACAAAAGCGACGAAAAGGTCTCTGCTTGCCAGCGGGTTGGCACTGCTGGCGTGTGTGGCGTTGCTGGCGGGAACCACCTTTGCTTGGTTTACCGACAGTGTCGTCAACTCGGGCAACCGGATTCAGGCGGGGACGCTGGACATTGTCCTGGTGGACGAGAACGGTACGGTCATTGAAGAGAACGATCCCATTTTCGAATACGAGCGGTGGGAACCCGGCCATTCCACCTATGCGACCTTCGGCGTGAAAAACAACGGGACGCTGGCGGTGAAATATCAGCTGACCTTTGTTGAGAAGATGTTCACCCAGGGCATTGAAGAGGTGCTGGATGTTGTGTATCTACTGTAGCCCGGCGCCACCGCCATCACCGAGGCGGACAAGCCCATCGGCACCGTGGCGGAGATTCTTAGGGGCGACAAGCTGGTTTTTGAGCAGGCGCTCCTGGAAGCCGGCCAAACGGACATTTTGAATGTTGCCGTGAAAATGCGGGAAGGCGCAGGCAATCCGTATCAGGGCGCGATCGGCCTGTTTGACATTCAGGTCGTGGCCGGGCAGGCCATGTTCGAGCAGGACGGCTTCGACAGCAGCCGCTATGATGAGACGGCCGAGTTCCCTGAAGTGGATGAGGGAGACGTGGTGCGGATCCACAATATCGCGGATCTGGAAAACGCCCTGGCGAATCAGAAGGATGGGCAGACCTGGTATATCGCCGGCGGGGAATATCCCCTGGGGCACCTCGACGGCGTGGACACCAACACCTCGGCGGTGGAGATTTCGGCCAATAACCTGACCATTCTGGGCGTCGGCAATCCGGTCCTGTACGGCAATGTGGAGTTCAACTATGGAAATCTGGTGCATCTCCTCAACGTTTCGGGCGACAACGTCAAAATTGACGGCGTGACCTTCATGCCCCTGCTGAAAAACGGCAACCAGACCATGGTGGTGGACAGCCATGTCCGGAATTTCACCATCACCAACTGTACCTTTACCGGCAACACCCATGACGAAAATGTGGGCAGCTACTCCTACGGCGCGCTGTATTTCATCGGCGCGAAGGACAACGTGCTGGTGGAGGGCAACACCTTTGATTACGCCATGCTGACCTTTGACAGCATGAACGGCGATTCCACCGCCGCCAGCGTGCAGGTGAAGGGCAACACCTTCAACGTCAGCGGTTCCGCCATTTCCAACGTGACCTGGTCGACCCCCGCAGTTCTGACCATGCAGGATGTGCTGGTGGAGGGCAACACCTTTAACATGGACAGCGGCGAGTACGCGGTCAACGTCCGCTTCGGCAACCCGGCGACCGGTATGTTCCGGCTGAAGGACAACACCTACGGCAAAGGGCTTGCCGTCAAATTCGACAAGGAAAAATATTTTGCCAATCAGGAGGCCACCCTCTACGCTGAGGTGGACGGCGAAACCACCAGCAGTGTGGGCCTGAAGGAACTCTATTACGGCTCCAACAAGATCGATCCGGCGAATAACACCATCAGCAATATGGGCTATGTGCGGTTCTCCCTGGATCGGGATCTGGATTTGACTCCCTTTGGTTCCAAGGCCGATATCCGCATCTATACCGAGTACAGCACCGACAATGGCGGCAGCTGGATCCGGGAGCCCTACTCCAGAAACAAGCTGTTTACCGAGTATCTTACGGATGAGGACACCGGGGCCAAATATCCCAAGAGCTTTTTGGCGAACGAGGGCAACATCGTGCCCGCCGGCGCCCGCGTTTCCACCAACGAGACCAAGGTCGGGACGCGGTACCCTGACCTGTATGCCGCTGTGGAAGCCACCACGGGCGAGCAGACGGTACAGACCCGGCAGGTTCTCGAAGTGTATAACGAGCAGGGCTTCCCCTGCACCTATACCTTCGGTGCCGTCACCTATTCCGACGGCGGCAACACCGTTTCCCCGGTGGGAATCTCGAACGAGGATATGCCGTAAAGCAAGCACAAAAGCACCGGCCGGCGCAGTCAGCGCCGGCCGGTGCTTTTTTCTTTTCCGTCCTCCTGCAGCAGCCGCAGGTTGCGCAGCGGTACGTCCCGGCCGCGCCAGCCGTAAGCCGCGTCCCGCAAATCGTCCAGGTCTTCCTCCCGCAGCCGTGGCCGGTACCGGGTAAAGCAGGGATGGGGCGCAATGCGCACCCCCTGGTTGAGCGGGCAGGCCTCCTGGCAGGCGTCGCAGCCCCAGGCCAGGCCGCCCCGGCGCACCGCCGCCTCCTCGTCCGGGGTCAGGACGCCCTTTTTCTGGGTGATCGCCGAAAGGCAGCCGGATCGCTCCTCTCCCGGCAGACAGCCGCCGGGGCAACGCGCCGCGCATTGCCCGCAGTGGCTGCATTCCCGCGGGCCGCCTGGCTCTTCAAACGGAAGGGGGGCGTCGGTCACCACCGTGCCGATAAACACCCAGGAGCCGAAGTCCGGATGGATCAGCAGGCCGTTATCCCCCCGCACGCCCAGGCCGCTGCGCACCGCCGCTTCCACCTCCGGGATGGGGGAATTGTCCATAAAGGGTTCAAAAGCATGGCCGGGGAACCGCCGCCGCAGTTCCTCCGCCAGCCTCTCCAGCACGGCGCCGCCAACCTTGTGATAATCCTCCACACAGGCGTAGCGGGACAGGTTGCGCTTGCCCGTGTCGGCACACCGAACTTCGGCACACCGATCTTCGGCGAACTGGTAGGGGAAGAGCACGGTCAGGATACGGCGGGCATTTTCCGGCAGGCGCCGGGCAGCCCGGCAGGGCAGCAGCCGCCCGGCAAAAGGGGCAAAATCGCATACGCCCGCCGCTTCAAAGCCGCATTGGCGCGCGGCCTCCCGCCAGTTTTCTTGGGGCATGGTCTTCCAACTCCTTTTGGCGGCGGCAGGGGGATTTCTGTGTTTACGATACCGCCGCCCATGTAATCGAACCTAAATATTGGGGCGCCGTGGAACGCATCGTCAACCTGAGCGACTGCGTTGACGCGGAGCGGCTTTACCGGCAGGCGGACGCCGTCATCCAAGCGACCGACGCCAACGCCGTCCTGCACGCCCGGTGCCGCCGGTTCCTTGGGGCGGCCGCCTCGCTTCTCGGGGACAGCGCCCGCATTGCCCATGACTGCACCGATGTGGGCAAAGTGATCCGCACGGCGCAGCGCATTGCGGATCGAGAATTCATCGGCCTGCGTGCCGGCCGGGGGAAGGAGCACCGGCGGTTTCTCTCCGCCGTCACGCCGGAGGGACCGGTTATTTTCTATGAAACGCTGCAGGCGCTGTGCCCGCGCATGTATTCCATCGAGGACGACTGGGGCGCTTCCTCCCGCCTGCTGCTCGCGGAAATCCGTGCGCGGGCGCTTGCCTGCGGCCAGGAGATCTATACCTGTGCCTGTCCGCTTTTTCCACATGATAAAATCGAGCATCTGCTCATCCCGGCTCTCGGCCTTGGCTTTACCACGTCCAACCTGTGGCATAAGGCGGATTTCCCCGTCTACCGGCGCATCCATGCCGCGCGCTTCACCGACGCGGACCGGCTGCGTCAAAAGAGGCAGATCCTGTCCTTCAACCGGCGCGCCGCGCGCGAGCTGCTCGGCGAAGCGGTGCGCATTGCCGGCGAAGCCAAGCGGGTGCACGACGAGATGGAGGCCTTCAGCATCCGGGCCATGGACTGGGAAAAGGCGGATGCGATTATGCATCGGACGGTGGCGGAGTTTCTTCGTCTAGCAGACGACGCACCATCTCCTCCGGCTGGTTGAGAAACCGCCGGGTCAGCTGATAATGTTCCGTCTGCGTATAGACTGTCTGCCGCAGCCCCTCCTCGTCCAGCTGATAGATGACGCAGTCGGGATAGGCGAGCAGAATCGGCGAGTGGGTGGAGATAATCAGCTGGCAGCCTTCACGCACCAGCCGGTGCATCTGCGCGAGCATCGCCATCTGCCGGCGGGGGGAGAGCGCCGCCTCCGGTTCGTCGAACAGATACAGCCCTTCGCCGCCCAGCCGGTTGCACAGCAGAGCAAAAAAGCTCTCCCCGTGGGAGCATTCGTGCAGCGAACCGCCGTAGGCCAGACGGAGAGGCGGGGCGAAGGCCGGCACCTCGTCCAGCTCATCAATGTAGGTGGCTACGTTGTAGAAGCTCTCCGCGCGCAGAAAATACCCGTCCCGCGGGGCCAGCGGCCCGCGCAGAGGGGTCAGATACCGGTACAGCGGCGAATGGGTCGCCCGGGTTTCCAGCATGAAATTGCGGCTTCCGCCCTCCGGGCACAGGCCGCTTATCACCGCGATGGCTTCGAGCAGGGTGGATTTGCCCATCCCGTTTTCCCCCACCAGAAAGGTCACGCTTTCGTGGAAGGTCAGCTCGTCCAGCGTGCGCACCGCCGGAATATTAAACGGATACTGATGAAAGTCGGGGACACGGCTTCTCTCCAGCCGCACACCGCGCACATACGGTCGAATGCGCATGACAGACGCCTCCTTTCGGACAATCGCCCTCCATACGTTTTTGTATGGAGGGCGATTGTTATGGTTCGTCCTTTGGAATATCCGCCGGCTCCTCCTCTTCTGCCGGGGAGGGTTCCACCTTGAGCCGGTTGCGATACTGGATATAATCGCTCAGCAGCATTTGGATGATCGCCATGACCGGAACGCCCAGCACGATGCCCCAGAAGCCGAACAGCCCGCCGCCCGCCGTAATGGCGAGCAGCACGTAGATGGGCTTGATGCCGATGCCGCCGCCGACGATGCGGGGCTGGATGATGTTGCCGTCGATCTGCTGCATGACGAGGATATAGACGGCCACGCCGATGGCGGTGTAAATATTGCCCGGCAGCAGGGCGATGATGGCGCAGCCCGCGCCGCCGATAAGGGCGCCGAAATAGGGGATGAGATTCATAAAGCCCACCATCATGCCCAGTAGGATGGCGTTGGGCACCCCGAAGATCAGCAGGCCGACGGACACGATCACCCCGATGATACAAGCGTCGATAAGCGCGCTGTACAGGTATTTATAGAAGATTTCACCGGCGCGGTGGGCGTACCGGCTGACATTGTCCATCCATTTGTCCTTCATGAACAGGCCGCAGACCGCCCGCAGTGCGCGGAAAAGCGATTCCCGGCTGGCCAGCATATACACCGAGATAATGAAGGACATGAAGACGCTCAGCAGGGAGGAGGTGAAGCTGATCACCCCCTGCAGGGAGGCGGTGATGGTGTCCATGTTGATCTTGGACAGCACATTGTCGTACAGCTCCTGCAGCTTGCCCGGAATATCCATGTTTTCCAGCAGGCCGCCCGGCTTGGTGAACTGCTCCACCCAGTCCATGGCGGTTTGGTAGTACCCGGGCAGTGTGCGGAGGAAATCGATGAGAGCCCGCACGAGGGCGGGCAGCGCAAACACCAGGAGTGCCCCGATGATGAGAAACAGCGCAATGTATACGACCGCGACCGCAATCAGCCGCGCGCCCCGCTTTAAAAAGCGGTTCTTTGACTGCAGCAGTTTGTTTTCGATATACCGGCTGGGCGCGAAGAGCATAAACGCGATGCCGAAGCCCACCACAAACGGGCTGAGTATATCAAGCAGGGTGCCGATAAACGCCCAGATGCTGTTGAAATTATCGAATGTCTTGTATACCGCGATGACTGCCACGGCAAACAAAAACGCAGACAGCCAGGAGATTACGCCCTTAAACCGCTTCATACCGACCCTTCCTTCCAAGGGTTAGTATACCAATATTATGGTGCAAAAACAAGAGCGCGCCGTATAATTCTAAGCGCCGGCCGGTTTTGGGGCGGAAAGCCCGGCGGCAGAACGGCCGGGCAGGCGGTGTGGCGGGCCTGCGGGGCCGGGCGCCCCTTATTTCCACAGCCGGATTTTCTGTACCTCATACCGCTGATAGGCCCGCGTGCAGCCGGCGAAGACCAGAAGATTGCCGAGCATGCCGGGCATGGTGCCGTCCACATCCCACGGCTTGCCGAGCACGTAATTCCACACGACCGTCACAAGCAGCCCCGTCAGCAGGGCATAGCGGAAGGCGCGGCCGTTTGATTTGACGCCGAGCAGGGCCGCCGCGAGGGGCACGAGAATCAGCGGGCACCAGAAGGAGTAGGCCAGCACCAGGATGGAGAACACGTCGGGCAGCAGGAAGGCGGCCGCCACCGCCGCCGCGCCGGTGGCGAAATTCACCCCGCGCAGCCAGCGCAGCTGTGCCCGGTCGGACAGGGTGGGCTTCAGCGGCAGGATCACGTCGGTGACGAGGCCGACCGCCGCCCCGTTGAGAAACCCGTCCGCCGCCGAGAGGATGATGGAAACCATCGCCGCCATCACCACGCCGCGGATACCGATGGGCAGTACCGCCTGCACCAAGTCGGGCATGGCGGAGGAGGCGTCCTTTGCGGCGTGCAGGGCGTAGGCCGTCAGGCCGATGAGGCCCGTCACGATGAAAAAGGGAATGGAAAACAGCCCGCTGAGAATGGTGCCGCGCGCCGTCCCCCGCGGGTTGCGCCCGATGAGCAGCCGCTGGGTATAGGGAGGCGCAAGCGCCTCCCCGCACATCATGGTAAAAAACATCGAGAGGAAGCCCGGCAGGGTGGTGCCGTTGAAGGGGTTGAAGTACGCCGGCGGCACGGCGTCGAGCACCGCCTGCAGGCCGCCCGCCCGGTGCAGGCCCATGGCCAGCAGCAGCGGCATACCGCCGGCCAGCAGGACAAACTGGATGATGTCGGCCACGATGACCGACTGCATGCCGCCGAAGGTGGTGTATATCAGCACGATGCCGCAGCCTAGCAGGATGCCCGCCCATTCCGGTATGCCGAGCAGCACATGGAACACCATGCCCATCGATTCCATCTGCGCCCCAACCACCCCGGCACAGCAGATAAAGGAAAACAGCCCCGCGAGTATGCGCGCCGACCGGCCGTAGCTTTGGCCGATGATGCCGCCCACCGACGAAGCGCCGGGAAACCGGGCAACCCCCGGTACAAGGAATTTGCCGATGAGAAGCATGGACAGGCTGAAGCCGAACAGGGTGACGGTGGTGCCGATGCCGCTCGCATAGGCGTGGGCCGCGTTGCCCGAGGAGTAACCGCCGCCCACATAGGAAGCGGACAGCGTCGCGAAGATCACCAGCGTGCCGTACCGTCCACCCGACGCGGTGAAGTCGCCGGCGCTTTTGACGCTGCGCCCGCCGCGCACGCCCATGATGACCAGCAGCAGTATGTAGGCGATCACGATTCCGGTATCCAGCCACATTGGGGTGTCTCCCTCCGGCCGTCGCCGCGATTTTTCACTGTCCGGGACGGCAGTATTACCTATATGTATAAAAAAGGGCGATTATGCGGCGGAGCCGACCGCTTGCGATAAAGCCGGGTTGTCCACCGGATATGGTGGAATGCCACACGCAGGATACCATGGAAAGTGGTCAACCAAAACCCCTGTATTTCTGCGGTTTTTCCCGTCAGAACGTCCCCGAAAAAAATTCAAATTTTTTTGAAAAAAGGCTTGCAATCGCGCGCCGTATCGTGTAATATAATTAGGCGTGACTGCGGAGGAAGGGTGAAGTGCGCGCTTTTCCGCCGTGGTTCGAGACTGCACGATATGCGATGACGCGGGAGGTTGCGGCCAGTTCCGGCCGGTTTTTCCGCTGAGTATGTCCGATTTCAAACCGGGCGACAAGGATACCTGTGTGCAGTGACCGGCATGGAATGGCCTTATAGAGCGCGGTGCGCCCGCATGCTGCGGACCCCGCGGGTATCGGGTATATTCTGCCTGTCGCTTGTGTGCAGGGTGTGAAACCTGTCCGGACGCTTGACCCTCAAGTTTCCGGTTTTTTAACGGCCGGGAAAGGAACACCCGGCGGTGTGTATGGTTTTACACGGCCCGCCAACTCAATTTATTAAGGAGGCGTTTTTCAGTGGCAGTCAAAGAAAAAATCCGTATTCGCATCAAGGGGTATGATCATCAGCTGGTGGACCAGTCCGCCGAGAAGATCGTGGAGACCGCCCGCCGCACCGGCGCCCGCGTGTCCGGCCCCGTCCCGCTCCCGACCGAAAAGGAGATTGTGACCATCCTGCGCGCGGTTCACAAGTACAAGGACTCCCGCGAGCAGTTCGAGACCCGCACGCACAAGCGGCTCATCGACATTCTCCGCCCGTCCAACAAGACCGTTGAGGCCCTTATGGGCCTTGAGCTCCCCGCCGGTGTGGAAATCGAAATCAAACTGTAAGGTATGCGCCCTATATTTATATAGGTATAACAATACGGTTTGTCAGATTTCCCGGCGAGGTCAAGTTGACGGCCTGCGGCATGCGCCTCAGGCGGCCAACCAATAACCAAGGAGGTATAGACATGCAAAAAGGTATCATCGGCAAGAAGATCGGCATGACGCAGATCTTCGACGAAAAGGGCAATGTCGTTCCGGTTACCGTCATTGAGGCGGGACCGTGCGTGGTTGTCCAGAAGAAGACCATCGAAAACGACGGCTATGCCGCCGTGCAGGTGGGCTTCGGCGACATCTCGGTGAAGAATGTCACCAAACCCCTCAAAGGCCACTTTGCCAAATCCGACGTGGCGCCCAAGAGGACGCTGCGGGAATTCCGCCTCGAGAACTGCGATGCGCTGAACGTCGGCGACATCATCAAGGCGGACACCTTTGCTGCCGGCGACCGCGTCGATGTGGTCGGCACGAGCAAAGGTAAAGGCTATGCGGGCGCCATCAAACGCTGGAACTTCCAGCGGCTCAAGGAATCCCACGGTACCGGCCCTGTGGCCCGGCACGCCGGCTCCCTGGGCGCGTGCTCGTCCCCGTCCCGCGTATACAAGGGCATGAAGGGCGCCGGCCATCTCGGCGCGGAGCGTGTCACCGTGCAGAACCTCACGGTTGTGAAGGTGGACGCGGAGAACAACCTCATCGCCGTCAAGGGCGCCGTTCCGGGCCCGAAAAACGGCGTCGTCATGCTTTCGGATTCCGTTAAGAAGGCCTAAGGAAGGAGGAACTGTCAATGCCAACCGTATCGATTTATGACATGACCGGCAAGCAGAGCGGCACCATGGAGCTGAGCGCCGATGTCTTCGGCATCGAGCCCAACGCCGCCGTGATGCACAGCGCGGTTGTGAATTATCTGGCCAATCAGCGCCAGGGCACCCAGTCGACTCTGACCCGTTCCGAGGTCAGCGGCGGCGGCAAAAAGCCGTGGAGACAAAAAGGCACCGGCCATGCGCGCCAGGGTTCCACCCGGGCGCCCCAGTGGACGCACGGCGGTATCGCCCTCGGCCCGAAGCCGCGCTCCTACAGCTACGCCATCCCGAAGAAGATGCGCCGCCTGGCGCTGAAGTCGGCTTTCTCCTCCAAGGTCGCGGCGGGCGATATGCTCGTGCTCGAGTCCCTGACGATGGAGGAAATCAAGACCAAGACGATTGCCGCCATGCTCAAGGCGCTCGAAGCGGACCGCAAGGTGCTGCTCGTTCTGCCGGAGAAAAATGAGACGGTCATCAAATCCGCCCGCAACATTCCCGGTGTCAAGACGGCCCTGGTCAACACGCTCAACACCTACGATGTGCTTAACGCCGACAAATTCATCGTCGTCAAGGACGCCGTTGCCCAGCTCGAGGAGGTGTACAAATAATGGAAGCCCGTGACATCATTATCGCGCCGGTCATCACGGAAAAATCCGTCATGGCTCTGCCCGCGAAAAAGTACACCTTCCGCGTGGACGCGAACGCCAACAAAATCCAGATCGCCAAGGCGGTCGAAGAGATTTTCGGCGTATCGGTGCTGAAGGTCAACACCGTCAGCATGAAAGGCAAAAAACGCCGTTACGGTCGCTATGAGGGGTACACCTCCGACTGGAAAAAGGCGATTGTCACGCTGAAGCCCGAATCCAAGACCATCGAATTCTTCGACGGCATGTTCTAAACAGGGCTTGTTCCCTGAAGGTGAGGTATGGGGCCCTCCTGTGCGGCCCCGCAAAGCCAATGTTGTCCCCGTCGGGACGACGTTAGATTAGGAGAGTGAATCGGAATGGCTATGAAACTGTATAAACCGACTACTCCCGGCCGTCGCGGTATGTCCGTTATCGACTACAGCGTACTGTCTAAGGTAGAACCGGAAAAGAGCCTGCTGGCTCCGCTGAACAAAAAGGCCGGCCGCAACAGCTACGGCCGCATCACCATCCGGCACCGCGGCGGCGGCAACCGCCGCAAATACCGCATCATCGACTTCAAGCGCAATAAGTTCGATGTGCCGGGCACGGTGATGACCCTCGAATATGACCCGAACCGCAGCGCGCACATCGCGCTTGTCCAGTATGAAGACGGCGAGAAGCGCTACATCGTGGCGCCGCAGGGCCTGGCGGTCGGCGACGTGGTCACCGCGGGACCCGCGGCGGACATCAAGCCGGGCAACGCGCTGCCCCTCGCCAATATCCCGACCGGTACCTTTATCCACAACGTGGAGCTGTATCCCGGCAAGGGTGCGCAGCTCGCGCGCAGCGCCGGCACCATGGCGCAGCTCATGGGTAAGGAAAACAATCTGGCGATGATCCGCCTGCCCTCCGGCGAGATGCGGTATGTGCCGCTGAACTGCATGGCCACCATCGGCCAGGTCGGCAATGTGGAACACGAGAACGTCAAGCTCGGCAAGGCCGGCCGCAAGCGCCACATGGGCTGGCGTCCCACCGTCCGCGGTTCGGTCATGAACCCGTGCGATCACCCGCACGGCGGCGGCGAGGGCAAATCCCCCATCGGCCGTCCGGGCCCGGTTACCCCGTGGGGCAAGCCGGCCCTGGGTTACAAAACCCGCAAAACGCACAACCGCTCGGACAAATTCATTGTCAAGCGCCGCGGCGGCAAGTAAGCGAAAGGAGATTCGTCATTTATGGGTAGAAGCGTAAAGAAGGGTCCTTTCGTACAGCCCGCGCTGCTCAAAAGGATTCAGGAGATGAATAAAGCCGGGGAAAAGCGCATCCTCAAGACGTGGAGCCGCGCCTCCACCATTTTCCCGGATTTTGTCGGCCACACCATCGCGGTGCACGACGGGCGCAAGCATGTGCCGGTGTACGTGACCGAGGACATGGTCGGCCACAAGCTGGGCGAATTCGCCCCCACCCGTACCTTCCGGGGCCACACCGGCTCCAAGAGCACGAAATAAGCGGTTGAAAGGAGAGAAACATCATGGAAGCAAGGGCGCAAGCTACACACGTCCGTATGTCCCCTCGCAAAGTCAAAGTGGTTCTCGACCTCATCCGCAACAAGCCGGTTGATGTCGCGCTCGCGATTGCGAAGCATACGCCGAAAGCCGCCTGCGAGCCGGTCGAAAAGCTGATCAAATCGGCGGCCGCCAACGCGGAGAACAATTTCAACATGGACAGGAACAACCTGTACGTGTCCGAATGCTTCGTCTGCCCCGGCCCGATTCTCAAGCGCGTCCGTCCGCGAGCCCAGGGTCGTGCCTATCGTATCGAAAAGAGAACGTCACACATCACCTTGGTGCTCAAGGAAAAGGAATAAGCGAGGAGGAGGACATTTATGGGACAGAAAGTCAATCCCCACGGCCTGCGGGTCGGCGTTATCAAGGATTGGGATTCCCGCTGGTTCGTAAAGGACAGCGAGTTCGGCGACACGCTTGTCTCCGATTATAATCTGCGCAAATACCTCAAAAAGACCCTGTATGCGGCCGGTGTGCCGAAAATTGAGATCGAGCGCGACGCGTCCCGCGTGCGCGTGCATATCCACTGTGCGAAGCCCGGCCTGGTTATCGGCAAGGGCGGTGCGGAGATCGAAAAGCTCCGCCTGGTCTGCGAAAAGATGCTGGGCAAGCCCACCAGTCTGAATATCGTCGAGGTGCGCAGCCCCGACGTCAACGCCCAGCTGGTTGCGGAAAACATCGCGCAGCAGCTTGAGAAGCGTATTTCCTTCCGCCGCGCCATGAAGCAGGCCATCGGCCGTGCCATGAAGCTGGGCGCGAAGGGCATCAAAACGCAGGTTTCCGGCCGTCTGGGCGGCGCGGAAATCGCCCGTACCGAACAGTATCACGAGGGTACCATTCCGCTGCAGACGCTGCGTGCGGATATCGACTACGGCTTCGCGGAGGCGAACACCACATACGGTCGGATCGGCGTGAAAACGTGGATTTACCGTGGAGAGGTTCTCGCCGGCGCCGCCAAGCCCCGCCGGGAAGGAGGCCGCAAGTAATGCTGCTGCCCAAGAGAGTAAAATACCGCCGCGTCCACCGTGGCCGCCTGACCGGCAAGGCCATGCGCGGCAATACGGTGACCTACGGTGATTTTGGCCTGCAGGCCATTGAGCCGGCGTGGATCACCTCCCGCCAGATCGAGGCCGCCCGTATCGCCATGACCCGTTATATCAAGCGTGGCGGTCAGGTTTGGATTAAAATCTTCCCCGACAAGCCCGTGACCGAGAAACCCGCCGAAACCCGCATGGGTTCCGGTAAAGGTTCGCCCGAATACTGGGTGGCCGTGGTCAAGCCCGGCCGCGTCATGTTCGAGATCGCCGGCGTGTCCGAGGATGTGGCCCGTGAGGCCATGCGTCTGGCAGCCAACAAGCTGCCCATCAAATGCAAATTTGTCAGCAAGGCCGACACGGCTGCCGCGGGCGGCCCGGCGGGAGAAACGGATGGTGAGCAGGGATGAAATCCAGTGAGATTGCAAAAATCCGCGACTTGAATGAAGCCGAGTTGCAGAAGAAGCTGAAGGATCTGAAGGAAGAGCTGTTCAACCTGCGGTTCCAGCACGCGATCAACCAGCTCGAAAATCCGATGCGTCTGAAGGCCGTTAAGAAGGAAATCGCCATCGTCAAGACGATTCAGCGCGAGAAGGAAATCAAGAACGGCGCCGAAGCGTAACGGAAGGAGGAGTTATTGTGAGCGACAGGAATCTGAGAAAGACGCGCACCGGCCTCGTGGTCAGCGATAAAATGGATAAGACCATCGTCGTCGCCATCGAGGACAATGTGCGTCATCCGCTGTACAAGAAAATCATCAAGCGCACCGTGAAGCTCAAGGCGCACGACGAGAAAAACGAGTGCCGCGTGGGCGACCGCGTGAGCGTCATGGAGACCCGCCCGCTGTCCAAAGACAAGCACTGGCGTCTGGTTGAAATCATCGAGAAAGCGAAATAATTTGTTGGTCATCCGAAAGGAGGAAACCCTGTGGTACAACAGCAGACTTACCTCAAAGTGGCCGACAACACCGGCGCGAAGGAGCTTATGTGCATCCGCGTTCTCGGTGGTTCCGGCAGGAGGTATGCCAATATCGGCGACGTCGTGGTGGCTTCGGTCAAAAAAGCAGCACCCGGCGGCGTTGTAAAGAAAGGCGACGTGGTCAAGGCCGTCGTCGTCCGTTCGGTTTGCGGCATCCGCCGCGAGGACGGCACCTATATCCGCTTTGATGAAAACGCCGCGGTTATCATCCGCGACGACAAGAACCCGCGGGGAACGCGTATTTTTGGACCGGTGGCCCGTGAGCTCAGAGAAAAGGATTACCTGAAGATTCTGAGCCTCGCCCCCGAAGTGCTTTGATGGAGGTGTCGAAATTGAGTAGCAAACTGCATGTGAAAAAGGACGATACCGTCCTGATTCTCAGCGGCGATGAGCGCGGCAGCACCGGCAAGGTGCTCGAAGTCAGCCCCAAAGAGGGCAAGGTCATCATTGAAGGCCGCAACAAGGTGAAAAAGCATGTGAAGCCCCGCAAGATGGGCGACACCGGCGGTATCATCGAAGCGGAAGGCGCTCTGTACGCCTGCAAGGTCCAGATCGTTTGTCCCGCCTGCAAAAAGCCGACCCGCGTCGGCCACAAAATGCTCGCCGACGGCACCAAACAGCGCATCTGCAAGCGCTGCGGCGAAGCGCTGTAAGGGAGGGGAACGATATGGCCAGAATGAAGGATTTTTATAAAGGCGAGGTTGCGCCGGCACTGATGAAGAAGTTCGGCTATAAGAGCGTGATGCAGATCCCGAAGCTCGACAAGATTGTGGTAAACGTCGGCTGCGGTGAGGCCCGCGACAACGCGAAGGTCATTGACGCCATCATGCTCGATTTGTCCGCCATCACCGGGCAGAAGCCCGTTGTGTGCAAGGCGCGCAAGTCGGTCGCGAACTTCAAGCTGCGTGAAGGCATGAACATCGGCGCAAAGGTCACCCTGCGCGGCGACCGCATGTACGAGTTCCTCGATCGCCTGTTCAACGTGGCGCTTCCCCGTGTGCGTGACTTCCGCGGCATCAACCCCAACTCGTTTGACGGCCGCGGCAACTACAACATGGGCCTGAAGGAACAGCTGATTTTCCCGGAAATCGATTACGACAAAATCGATAAGGTGCGCGGCATGGATCTGTGCTTCGTGACGACCGCCAAAACCGATGAAGAAGCGCGTGAGCTGCTCACTCTGATGGGCGCTCCGTTCGCGAAGTAAGGAGGAGAAACCTGTGGCGAAAACAAGCATGAAACTCAAACAGCAGAGAACGCCGAAGTTCTCCACCCGCGCGTATAACCGCTGCAAAATCTGCGGGCGCCCCCATGCGTATCTGCGCCGGTACGGCGTGTGCCGTATCTGCTTCCGGGAGCTCGCCTACAAGGGCGAAATTCCCGGCGTGAAAAAGGCAAGCTGGTAAGCAATAGCTAAAGGAGGTTGACGGAATGCAAATCACCGATACCATCGCCGACATGCTGACGAGAATCCGCAACGCTAACTCGGCCAAGCACGATTCGGTGGATATCCCCGCTTCCAACATGAAGAAGGCTATTGCCCAGATTCTTGTTGATGAGGGATATGTCAAGAGTTTCCAGGTCATCGAAGATGGCAAGCAGGGCGTTATCCGTATCGCCCTGAAATATCAGGGGCCGTCCAAGACCCCGGTTCTGATGGGCCTGCGCCGTGTTTCCAAGCCCGGCCTGCGCATCTATTCCAGCAGCGAGGACATGCCGAAGGTCATGAAGGGCATCGGCACCGCCATTGTTTCCACCTCTCGGGGCGTTATGACCGATAAAAAGGCGCGCAAAGAGAACGTGGGCGGCGAAGTCCTGGCCTTTGTGTGGTAAGGGGGAGAGAAGATTATGTCGAGAATTGGACGTAAACCGATTTCCATCCCCGCCGGCGTGGAATTCAAGGTGGAGGACAGCGTCGTGACCGTCAAGGGGCCCAAGGGCACCCTGACCCAGAAGGTACATCCGAATATGAGCTTTTCGCTCGAGGGCGGTGTGCTGACGGTCCTGCGCCCCAATGACGATAAGGAAAACCGCGCGCTGCACGGGTTGACCCGCACGCTGGTCAACAACATGGTGATTGGCGTGACCGAGGGCTTCAAGAAGGAGCTGGAGGTCAACGGCGTCGGCTACCGTGTGCAGAAGCAGGGTAAGGATCTCGTGATGAACCTGGGCTACAGCCATCAGGTGATTGTCAGCGAAATCCCCGGCATCACCATCGAGGCGCCGGGTCCCAACCAGATCGTGATTTCCGGCCCCGACAAGCAGCTCGTCGGGCAGTTCGCGGCCGAAGTGCGCGAGAAACGCCCGCCGGAGCCGTATAAGGGCAAGGGCATCAAGTATGTCGATGAAGTCATCCGCCGCAAGGAAGGCAAGGCCGGCGGTAAGGGCAAGAAGTAAGGAGGAGTGAACAGTCATGGTGAGCAAAAAAGACAGTAACCTGTCTCGCCAGCGCCGGCACACCCGCGTCCGCGGCAAGATTTCCGGCACGGCCCAGCGTCCCCGTCTCAACGTGTATCGCTCCCTGAACCACATCTATGCCCAGATCATCGATGATGTTAAGGGAGTGACCCTCGTGGCCGCCTCGTCTGTCGAGAAGGATTTCGGCATGACCGGCGGCAACAAGGAAGCCGCTAAAAAGGTTGGCGAGCTTGTCGCCAAACGCGCCGCCGAAAAGGGCATTACCGAGGTCGTATTCGACCGCGGCGGCTACGTCTATCACGGCCGCGTCAAAGAGCTGGCCGAAGGCGCCCGCGAGGGCGGCCTCAAGTTCTAAGGAAAGGGAGG
>CABSLQ010000013.1 GCA_902478605.1 uncultured Oscillospiraceae bacterium | reverse complement strand
CGCCACCTTGCCAAGGTGGAGGTAGCGAGTTCGAGCCTCGTAAGCCGCTCCAAATGAAAAGGGCGTCCGGGTACGGCGCCTTTTTCCATCCTTCGGCGACATAGCCAAGTGGTAAGGCATGGGTCTGCAAAACCCTGATTCCCCAGTTCAAATCTGGGTGTCGCCTCCAAAAAGAAACGTCCCACGTCAGTGGGACGTTTCTTTTTGCTTAGAAGAGTCCAGATATCGATGCGATTGCAAAATGACGGCATTTGTACTAATATAAACATATCACACGGATCGGGTGGGGTGCGAATGCATAAGAAAAAGCGAATCGTACTGGTATGTATCCCGGCTGCGCTGCTCACATGCGCGGCGGTCCTTGGCCTGCTTTTTTATTTCGGCGTGCTGCAATGCAACAATCCCTCCACAGAAACGTATCCGGTCCGCGGCGTCGATGTCTCTTCTTATCAGGGCGAAATCGACTGGCCGGTTCTTGCGGCGCAGGATATCCGCTTTGCCTTTATTAAGGCCACCGAAGGCAGCAGCGCGGCGGATCCCTGCTTTGCCCGCAATCTGGCCGGCGCCCTCCAAACCGATCTGCGCATTGGCGCGTATCATTTTTTCAGTTACGACAGCCCGGGAGAAACCCAGGCGGATAATTTCATCGCGGCGGTCCCGGTTTGGGACGGTATGCTGCCGCCGGTAGTGGATGTGGAGTTTTACGGCGACAAGGAGAAAAATCCGCCCGATAAAGCCGCTGTGCAGGCGGAGCTGACCGACCTGCTGGCCAGGCTCGAGGCGCATTATGGCCTTAAGCCCATCCTGTATGCCACCGAAAAATCCTATGCGCTGTATATCGACGGCGCTTTTGATGCATACGATTTATGGATCCGCAGTGTGTTTCGTTCTCCCAAGCTGCCGGAGAATCGCCGCTGGACCTTCTGGCAATACAGCAACCGCAAACGGCTTGCCGGCTACAGCGGAAGGGAAAGCTACATTGACATGAACCTCTTTTACGGCTCGCCGGAACAGTTTGAACAGTATGCCGGTACGTCGGCGTGACAACAGGGAAGGGATAGGCATGCATCCGTTTTTACTTGAACAGCTCGCCGTCATTACGGAGGAAGAACGCAGCCTGCTGGCGGGCCAGGGCGAGATCGATCGCCGTCTGTATTACGGGCACGAGGGCTCCCCTAAGGTGGAGGCTGCGCTTCTGCTCGAACAGGGAAAGCTTATCACCCTGCGTGCGCATACGCGCTTTGTGCATTTTCCGGCGCATACACACGATTACGTGGAAATGGTCTACATGTGTCAGGGACAGACACGCCACCGCATCAACGGAAACGAAATCCGGCTAAAGGAAGGAGAGCTCCTGATACTGGGGCAGGGGGCGACGCAGGAGATTGCGGCAGCGGGCGAACGGGATATCGCGGTGAATTTCATCATCCTGCCGCAGTTCTTTGAAACGGCGCTCCAGCTGCTGCATGAGCAGGCGCATCAGGTGCGCACCTTCCTCACCGGCTGCCTGCAGGACGAAAACGGCGGCACGGGCTATCTGCATTTTAAGGTCACCGATATCCTGCCTATCCAGAACCTGATTGAAAACCTCATTTGGACGCTGGTCAATCATCAGCCCAACAAGCGCAGCGTCAACCAGCTGACCATGGCGCTGCTGTTTTTGCAGCTGGCCAATCACACCGATACCCTGCAGACCGATTCGCTGCCGGCGGAACAGCAGCTCATACTCCCTGTTCATCGGTACATAGAAGAGCATTATACCGATGGCGAACTGCGTCAAATCGCGCGGGAGCTGCATTATGACCCGTGCTGGCTGAGCCGGGAAATCAAGAGGCAGACGGGCAAGACCTTCACCGAGCTGCTGCAGGACAAGCGGCTGAGTCAGGCGGCCTTTCTGCTGAAGACCACAGGGATGAAGGTGATGGAAGTCAGCGAAAGCATCGGATATGCGAACCCCAGCTATTTCCATCGTCTGTTTTATAAGCAGTACGGCATGTCTCCGCACAAATACAGGCAGTGCAAATAAGGACACTTTTTCGGTCATCTCAGTCGCTTTTTTTACCGCGGGATTTTTATAAAATAGTAAGTAGTTACCTACATACAGCTGAAAAAGGAGAGTGCATGTATGAACGCAAGATACGCTTCGGCCAAGGAGATGTACGCCGCGATTGGCGTGGATACCGATGCGGCCATTCAGAAGCTTAAAACCATTCCGCTGTCGGTGCACTGCTGGCAGGGGGACGACGTTATCGGCTTTGACCACGACGGTCCTCTCACCGGCGGTATCCAGACGACGGGCAATTATCCCGGCAAAGCCAGAACGCCGGAAGAGCTGATGGCCGATATGGATAAGGCCATGTCGCTGGCCCCGGGTAAAAAGAAGCTGAACCTGCACGCCAGCTACGCGATTTTTGAGCCGGGCGAAGCGGTGGATCGCGATAAGCTGGAGCCGAAGCATTTTGAAAAATGGGTGGCTTTCGCCAAAGAGCGGAACATGGGCATCGATTTTAACCCCACCTTTTTCTCCCACCCGAAAATCAAGGATGGCCTCACCCTGTCCAGCCCGGACGAAAGCATCCGGCGTTTCTGGATCGAGCACGGCAAGGCCTGCGTCCGCATTTCGCAGTATTTCGCCGAGCAGACAGGCGTGCCCTGCGTGATGAACATCTGGACGGGCGACGGCTTCAAGGATGTGCCCGCCGATCGCATGGGACCGCGCCTGCGCTATAAGGAGTCGATCGAGGCGATCCTGTCCGAACCGTATGACAGAAAGCTGGTCAAGCCCTGTGTGGAGTCCAAGGTGTTCGGCATCGGCGTGGAGGCGTATACGGCGGGTTCGTCCGAATTCGCGCTCACCTATGCCGCGACGCATGAGGGCTGCCTGCCGCTGATGGACAACGGCCATTATCATCCGACCGAAGTCGTGTCGGATAAGATTCCGGCGCTTCTCTGCTATTTCCCGGAAATCGCGCTGCATATCACGCGGGGTATCCGCTGGGACAGCGATCATGTGCTTCTTTTGGACGATGAAACCAAGGAGATGGCCAAGGAGATCGTGCGCTGCGACGCACTCGACCGCGTGTATATGGCGCTTGACTATTTCGATGCGAGCATCAACCGCGTTGCTGCCTGGGTAATCGGCATACGCAGCTGGCAGAAGGCGCTGCTCAGCGCGCTGTGCACGCCGCACGACAAATTCCGGGCCCTGCAGGACGAGGGACGGTTCACCGAACTGATGATGCGGCAGGAAGAGATGAAAACCATGCCGTTCGGTGATATCTGGAACGAATACTGCGCGGCCTGCGGTGTACCGGCAGGCGAAGCGTGGTTTGAAGACATCAAAAAATATGAGGCGGATGTGCTCAGCAAGCGCTGACGCCGGATAAAAGCAGCGGGAAAGACAATGTGTCTTTCCCGCTGCTTTTTTATATTAAATAACAAAATAAATCCACATTCATTTAAAAATACATTGACAAAATCTATAATCAATTGTAATATAAAGTTAAATTCAAGAATAATTTCCATTATGGGAAGGAGGTATACAATGAAAAGGCTGTTATCTCTGGCGGCGGCCCTGCTGCTGGCAGGCGGTGTTTTAGCAGGCTGCAGCCGCATGGCCGCGCCGGAATCGGAAGCCGCTGCGCAGACAACAACCACCGCCGTGCCGGCCATGGATAAGCAGGCGGTCAAGGAGGCGTTCCGGGCGTATCTGACGGAGCTGTATCCTTATCCGGACTCGCTCTGGCTGGAGGAAGCCAGACTGGACGGCATTCAGCTGCTCGGCATGTCGAACGGCTGGACCATTTGCCAGTATACGGCTCCCATCATAACAAACGCCACCATTTTATTCACGCTGGACGGATACACCTTTTATAAGAACAACGGCCCGCTTGGCCTCTACGCCGTCAAGGGGAACACGGTACTCCTTTTGCAAGAGGCCTACGACCAGCAGCTGATAAATATCGCAGAAGTCTACCGCATGGTTCCCGCCTTCATGCAGAGGGGTGAACCGACGGCGCGACCGCCGGGATGACAGCGGATACGTTTTTCAGCGTTTTGACATTCTAAAACAAAAAACCGATCGGAAAGACAGCTAATGGGCTGTCCTTTCGGTCGGTTTTTTATGCAGATTTTTCATGGTATCGCCCGTTTCAGACGTGGACAGACTAGAAGCGTAACGCTTGAAAAAGGAATGGAACCGGCGCATGAAAAATCATTTCTGGGTGAAGCTCCGCTGCCGTGCGGGGATTTTTATCATCGGCGGCCTGCTGTATAATCTTATCGAGATTGTATGGCGCGGCTATACGCACTGGTCGATGTTTATTGTAGGCGGCCTGTGCTTTCAGATCATCGGGTATATCCACACCGCCCTGGCCAAATGGGGGCTGTTCGGGCGCTGCGCGTTGTGCGCGGCGGCGGTCACGGCGGTGGAATTTGCCAGCGGCTGCCTGTTCAATCTGGCGCTGCAGCTCAACGTATGGGATTACAGCGGGTTCCCGCTCAATGTCATGGGGCAGGTTTGTCTGCTGTACACCGTGCTGTGGGGCCTGCTCAGTCTTGTGGCGCTGCCGGTTTACCGCTGGCTGCTTTCTTTTTTGGAGACGGGGCGGCTTCGCCGCCGGCGGCCGGTGGAGGAGTGATCGCCTCGCAGGAGGGGCACACCTCCTGCAGCGGACAGACGGCGCAGCGGGGCGACCGCGCGCTGCACACGTCCCGGCCAAACAATACCAGACGATGACAAAAGCTGTTGCTCTCTTCGGGGGGCAGCAGCTTTTTCAGCTGCAGCTCCACTTTATACGGATCCTTGGTGTCGCACAGGCCGAGCCGGTTGGAAATGCGGATGCAGTGGGTGTCGGCCACCACGGCCGGCCGGCCGTAGATGTCGCCCGCCACGAGGTTGGCCGTCTTGCGCCCTACGCCGGGCAGCTTGACCAGCTCTTCCACCGTGTCGGGAATGACGCCGCCGAACTCGTCGCGCAGCATGTTCGCCATGGCGACGATATCCCGCGCCTTGGTCTTGTACAGGCCGCAGGAGCGGATATACTCGCCCACTTCGTCCGTGGAGGCGTCGGCGAAGGCATCCAGCGTCGGAAACCGTTCAAACAGGGCGGGCGTCACCATGTTGACCCGCGCGTCGGTGCACTGGGCCGACAGGCGGGTGGCGATGAGCAGCTGCAGCGGATCGGTATAGGTCAGCGAGCAGATGGCGTCGGGGTACCGCTCGGTAAGCTTCTGAATGGCAAAAAGAGCGCGTTCTTTTTTTCTCATATAACAATTCACGGCCTTTCCCAGTGTCGAATACTGTCAAGACCAGTGTAACATGACAGGGATCGTCTGTCAAACCGGAACGTTTCGGCGACAAATTTAGGGAAAAGTGGTCCGGGGGCCTTGCGCGCCGGGGGGGATACGTGATAATATAGTTCTATCATTGTGTAAAAAGGGGATAGCAGTATGTACGCAGATATGCTGGATACCATCGGATTTGTCAGCCGTGTGGATCCCGAGGTCGGCCAGGCCATGGATAAGGAGCTGCAGCGGCAGCGCCGCAACCTCGAGCTCATCGCTTCGGAAAACATCGTGTCGCCGGCGGTCATGGCCGCCATGGGCAGCGTGCTGACCAATAAATACGCGGAAGGCTATCCGGGCAAGCGTTATTACGGCGGCTGCCAGGATGTGGACGTGGTGGAGAATATCGCGCGGGATCGCGCGTGCAAGCTGTTCGGTGCCGATCACGCCAATGTGCAGCCCCATTCGGGCGCCCAGGCGAACCAGGCGGCGTATTTTGCCCTGATCGAGCCGGGTGACACTGTGCTGGGCATGAATCTCGCCCACGGCGGCCACCTGACCCATGGATCGCCTGTCAATTTCTCGGGCAAGCTGTACAACTTCGTGCCCTACGGCGTGGACGAGGAAACCGGCCGCATCGATTACGACAAGGTGAAGGCGCTGGCGCTTGAGGTGAAGCCGAAGCTCATCGTGGCGGGCGCGTCGGCCTATTGCCGGGAGATTCGGTTCGACCTGCTGCGCGAAATCGCGGACGCCTGCGGCGCCAAGCTGATGGCGGATATGGCGCATATCGCGGGCCTGGTCGCCACGGGCAACCACATGAACCCGGTGCCCTACTGCGACGTGGTGACCACCACCACCCACAAAACACTGCGCGGCCCGCGCGGCGGCATGATTCTCTGCCGGGAGGAATATGCCAAGGCGATTGACAAGGCGGTGTTCCCCGGTTCGCAGGGCGGCCCGCTGATGCATATCATCGCGGCGAAGGCGGTCTGCTTCGGCGAGGCCATGACCCCCGCTTTCAAGACCTATCAGGATCAGATCTGCAAAAACGCCAAGGCGCTGGCTGCCGGCCTGCTTTCCCGCGGGCTCAAGCTGGTGTCCGGCGGCACGGACAACCACCTGATGCTCATGGATCTGCGCGAGACGGGCATCACGGGCAAAGAGCTGGAGCATCGCCTCGACGAGGTGTTCATCACGGTCAACAAGAACACCATCCCCAACGAACCGCTTTCTCCCTTTGTGACCAGCGGTATCCGCATTGGCACCCCGGCTGTAACCAGCCGCGGTCTTGTGGAAGCGGACATGGACGAAATCGCAGGGTATATTGCGGACGTGGTGACCGACTTTGAAGGCCGCGCGGATGCGGTGCGCGCCGGTGTATCGGCGCTGTGCGCCCGGTATCCGCTGTATTGAGCGAAGGACTGAACAGGCTAAAGCGGGTAAAGCCAAATGGCTTTACCCGCTTTGATTCAAGGAGGAGAGAGGATGGCGGCACCTTTGGCGGACCGCATGCGGCCGCAAACGCTGGATGACGTGGTGGGGCAGCGGCATCTGCTCGCGCCGGGACGGGCCCTACGGGCTATTCTGGATGGCGGGCGCATCCCCAACCTGATATTTTACGGTCCCTCCGGCGTGGGCAAGACCACCGTGGCCCGCATCATCGCGAAGCAGGCGGATATGCGCCTGCACCGGCTCAACGGAACCAATGCCTCCACGGCGGACATCCGGGCAGTAGTGGAGGAGGTGGACACCCTCGCCGGGCGGAACGGCATTCTGCTTTATCTGGACGAGATCCAGTATTTTAATAAAAAGCAGCAGCAGTCGCTGCTCGAGTTCATCGAGAACGGGCAGATCACTCTCATTGCTTCCACAACCGAGAATCCCTATTTTTACGTGTACAACGCGGTGCTCAGCCGCTGCACCGTCTTTGAATTCAAGGCGGTAGAGCCGGAGGAGGCGGTGCGGGCAGTGGAACGGGGCTTCGCCTTTCTGCAGGCGGAGCAGGAGACGCCGATCCGCACTCAAGAGGGGGTGGCGGCCTACATCGCGGCGGCCTGCGGCGGCGATGTGCGCAAGGCGCTGAACGCGGTGGAGATGTGCGTGCTTGCTGCGCCGCCCGGGGCGGACGGCGGCCGTCTCATCACCCTGGAGCTCGCGCGGCAGCTCGCCCAGAAAAGCGCCCTGCGCTATGACCGGGAAGGGGACGAGCATTACGACATCATTTCCGCCTACCAGAAGTCGATGCGTGGCTCCGACCCGGACGCGGCGCTGCATTATCTGGCCCGGCTGCTCGAGGCGGGGGATCTGCCCTCGGCCTGCCGGCGGCTTCTTGTGACCGCGTGCGAGGACGTGGGCCTGGCCTATCCCATGATCATCCCCATCGTCAAGGCGGCGGTGGACGCGGCCATGCAGATCGGCCTGCCGGAAGCGTGCATCCCGCTGGCTGACGCGGTGGTGCTCGTCTGTCAGGCACCCAAGTCGGCCGCCGCCCATGACGCGATTCAGGCCGCCATGGCCGACGTGCAGGCGGGTAAAACCGGTCCCATCCCGCGTCAGCTCCAAAACAAGCATTTCGATGGGGCGGACGCCGCCGTCAAAGGACAGTTTTACCGCAACCCGCACGACGCGCCGAACGGCTGGCTGCCGCAGCAGTATCTGCCCGATGCGCTGGCCGGCGTCACCTATTATGTCCCGGGGAATAACAAAAATGAGCAGGCGTACAAAGCCTACTGGGACGCCATAAAGGGGAAAAAATAAAGGAGCACGGACAGAGCCGTTGGCCCGGCTCTTCCGTGCTTATCAAGGGGCGCGCTGCACAATCCGAGGTTTGCAGCGCGCCTTTATCCGAGGAGGGTGTTCATGAAAACCGTCGTTTGCGCGCTCAATTCCCAATATGTGCATTCTGCGCTGGCGCCGTGGTGCCTGAAGGCTGCGGCCGATGCCTGGTGTACGCGGCCGCAGGAGATCCTCGTGCTCGAGGCTACGGTCAACCAGCCGGAGGAGGACGTGATCGCGCGCCTGCTGGCGGAAAAGGCGGATGTGCTGGCCTTCTGCTGCTATATCTGGAACTGGCGGTTTCTTGAACGCCTGCTGCCGCGATTGGCGGGGAAGGCGGCCATTGTGCTCGGCGGACCGGAGGTTTCCTTCCGTGCGTCCGCGGTGCTGGAGGCATTTCCGGAGGTGACCGCCGTCCAGACAGGGGAGGGGGAGCGGCCCTTTGCCCTGCTGCTGGACCGTTTGGCAGCCGGAAAACCGCTCGCCGGCATACCGGGCCTTTGCTGCCGCGGGGAGAGCGGTCACATACTCTGCACGCCGCCTGCCGCGCCGGAGCCCGAGCCGCCTTCGCCCTACACGCCGGCATATCTTGCGGCGCTGCACGGGCGTATCGCCTATCTGGAAACCTCGCGCGGCTGCCCTTTTTCCTGCGGCTTCTGCCTGTCGGGCCGGGAGGACAGCGTGCGCTTCTTCGGACTCGAACGCGCCAAGAAAGAGCTTCTGCTGCTGGCGAACGCCGGGGTTCAGACGGTCAAGCTGGTGGATCGCACCTTCAACTGCCATCCGGGGCGGGCCTATGAGCTTATCCGGTTTATTCTCGAGCAAAGAGGGAGAAGCTTTCCCGCCTCGGTGCGGTTTCACTTTGAGGTGGCGGCAGATCTGTTCGATGAGGACACCATCGGGCTGCTGAACGGCGCGCCCGCGGGCCTGTTTCAGCTGGAAGCGGGCCTGCAGAGCTTCCACGCTCCCACGCTGGAGGCGGTGACGCGACGCACCGATCTCGATAAGCTGTGCGGCAATCTGCAGCGGCTGATCGCGCCGGGCAATGTGCACGTGCATATCGATTTGATCGCCGGCCTGCCGCACGAAAACCTGGAGCAGTTCGCCCATTCCTTCGACAAGGCCTATGCCCTGCAGCCGCATATGCTGCAGCTCGGGTTTCTCAAGCTGCTGCACGGATCGCGCCTGCGGCGTGAGGCGGCGGCATACGGCTATCGGTATGCGGATATCCCGCCTTATGAAGTGAAGGGCTGTCCCTGGATGGACGAAGACGATTTGGCGCGGCTGCACCGGCTTGAAGATGCGCTTGAACGGCTGTACAACAGCGGCCGGTTCCGTCTGACGCTTGCCTATGTGCTCGGGCAGACCGGCTTGCGCCCCTTCGCGCTGTTCAACGGACTGGCATCTTATCTGCATACCCATGGCGTACAGACGGCCGGCATGGCCCTCGATGCGTATACAGCGCTTGTGCAGGACTATTTCCGCACGCTGCCCGGCGTGGAGACGGCGCGTCTGCGCGATGTGATGGCGTGCGACAGCCTGGCAAGCAGCGGGGTGGGACGCCTGCCTCCCTGCCTGCATGTGGAGGATAAGCGGCTCGGCCGTATCAAGCGTGTTCTGGCGGCACAGGGCCCCAAAGGGGCGCGCCGCGGCGTTGCCATTCTGTACAGCCTGGGAGAACGGGCGGTTGTTGCGGAATATGGCGAGCGCGATCCGATCACCAATCGCTACGCGCTTCGCTGGGCGGAGACGGCGAACGGCGGGGACGCAGCTGGCGCAGTTCCTCCCGCGTGATGCAGCCGAGCAGGGGGAGCAGGACGCAGTAGATGGCACCGCTGATAAGGCTCCCCACAATCAGCACCGCCAGTTCGGGCAGGCCGCTCGTCGGCAGCGGCTTCATGAGCAGCAGGGTGAACGCCGCCGCGACCCCCATGGCGAGTACCGGCTTGATAATCCAGCGGCCCCACTGCAGCTTCATGCCGGTGACGGTGAGCAGGCGGTGGGTGTTGAGGAAGCAGGTGAGCAGGTTGCTCACCACCATGATGAAAAGGAAGCCCTCCATGCCGCGCGCCGGTACGAGGAAGAAGATCATCACGATGCGCGAGCTGGAATCGAGCAGCATGTATTTCAGAGAGCTGACCTGCTGGTTAAGGCCCTTGAGCATGCCGTCGACCACGCTTTCCACATACATGATGGGCATCAGCGGGGCGAGCACCTGCAGGAGAAACCCCACCTCGTCGCTGCCGTAAATCACATGGCCAAGCGGATTGGCGAAGAGGGTGAACAGCCCGCTGAGCAGAATGGAGGACAGCAGGGTGATGTGCAGTGTCAGCCCGACGGCGCGGTTGACCTTTCCCTGCTGGTGCAGGGCGTTGGCCTCCGAAATTTCGGGAATCAGCAGGGTGGAAAGCGAATTGAGAAACGAGGACGGAAAGAAGAGCAGCGGCATGGCCATGCCCTTGAGGGCGCCGAAGGAGGAAAGCGCCGTCTCCTTGGATTTGGTGAACTTTTCGAGGGACTGGGGCACGAGAATGTTTTCGATGGTGCGCAGGATGGTGTTCAGATACCGGCCCGCCGTGATGGGGCCGGCAATGGCGAGCAGGCGGTACATCACGCCGTGCTTTCCTTTCTGCGGAGGTGCCTCGGGGGTCTCTACCCGGCGGCGGTCGCGCAGATAGCCGATGGCCAGATAAGTGCAGGAGGCAATTTCCGCCACGGTATCGCCCACCAGCACCGCCGCGCAGGCAAAGGTCAGGCCCAGCACCGCGAACCGATCGATGAGAAACACCACCACCGCGATACGCACAATCTGCTCAAAAATCTGGGCGCGGGAGGGGGAGGCCGCCTTGCGGCGCGCGATGAAATACCCGCGCAGACAGGAGGACACCCCCATGGATGGCAGGCTGAAGCACAGTACCTTGAGGGCAGGCACGGCGCGCATGTCCTTGAGCCAGTACCGGCTGATGGGTTCGGCACCAAAAAAGATGAGCAGCGCCGAGACCACGCCGATGCAGACGCTCAGCAGGATCGCCTTGCGCAGAATGCCGCGCACCGATTTTTTGCTGCCGCACACCAGCTCGTCGGTGACCAGGCGGGTCACGGCGGTGCAGATGCCTGTGCTGGCAAAGGTGGCGCCGAGCACATAGATGGAAAAGATCAGTTGGTAAAGGCCCATGCCTTCCGCGCCGATTTTGTTGGACATGTAAATGCGGAAAAAGATGCCGATGGTACGCAGCAGCAGGGCAGTCGCCGTCATGATGAAGGCGTTCTTGATAAAGGTGTTTTTTTTCAATACAACACTCCCCGTCCGGCAATCGTCGCTTGTCTCATATATATGGAGGAAATCCCTGTTATTATGACAAGCCAGCGCAAAAGGAAAGCGTATGCTGCCGGATGAGGGGACTGGATTACGGCGATTCCCCAAAAAAGGAGGAAGCACGATGTGCTTCCTCCTTTTTTCACGGATGGATCGCGGCCATTACTCGGTATGGCTGCGGGTGATGTTGCGGCGGGAAAAAGGCTGCGGCTCGACGCCATGCGCGTGGAACCAGGTAGTATAGGGCGTGCCGCTGACCCCGGCGGCGTGAAGGTCGCAGAAGGTAACGCGCTTATCCCCGCACCGACAGGTGAACAGGCCGCCCGGGGCCGATTGCGTGTCTATCTCAAGCACCTCCATACCGGGACCTGCCGGTATATCCTCCAGAATACTGGTGTTCCGGTCGTAACCGGGATCGAAGCACAGCAGAAGCGGCCCGCGAAAAATGGCGCACTTTCCGGCGTAATCCCCGCCGCCGGCCTGAAAGCGCAGCGTCATGTCAAAATCTACTGTGACGGTGTCGCCGTCCTGCCACAAGCGATCCAGTCTGACCCAAGAAGCGGCCGGCGGTACGGACACCGGCTCGCCGTTGACCGTCAGTCTGGTATCGGCGGACCAATGGGGTATTCGCAGATAAAGGGGCCGGTGCCCGTCCAGGCCGTATATCGTCAGCCGCACCGTGCCGTCGTAGGGATAGGCCGTATCCTGCACGATGCGGATAGTGCGGCCGTCCTGCAGCGTCAGGAACTGTTCCGACGGGCCGTAAAACGCGACGTACAGCCCGCCGTTTGCATCCTCCATCACGGCCCAGTCGCTCAACAGGCCGAAGGCGCGGGGCGCATTGACCGAGCAGCAGTTGAGATCCGGGCTGCCTGGCCGCATCTGAAAGCCAATTTCCTGATAACTGGCCCGCTTGTAGCCTTCCATCGGCGTATTATAGGTACACCAGCGGCCGGAAGGGGACCAGGCCCCCATCATGGCGTTATAGGTCGCCCATTCCAGCATATCGGCCGCGGCCGGATCGCCCGAGAGGCGCAGCATATCCACCGACATGGCCATATGGGCGATAACGCAGCAGGTCTCAATTTGTCCGTTGCTGAAGGGGGTGCCGATCGCCTGTTCGCGGGTGGAAAAGCCGCCTGTATTATGAACGTCGGTCTCGGCGATGGACCACCACATGTGCTCGAAGGCGGTCTTGTAGGCTTCCTCGCCGGTGGCCAGATACAGCTCGGCCACACCCTGTATGGCGTGCAGACTTTCCCAGCGGGGCTTGGGTGTCTCATAAAACGCCTGCCCCGCCAGGGCGCAGCGGATATAGTCGCCGGCAGGCGGTTTTTCGAAATCCTTTTCCACCTCTTTGGCGAACGCCAGATAGTCCGCATTGCCCGTGACACGGTACAGCAGCAGGAAGGCATGGATGGGGGCGAGGTTCATGTCCTGACAGCCCATGTCCCACAGACGCCGGCCGTTCGGGCCGTAAAAGGTCCGGCGTAGCAGCTCGGCGATGCGGACAGTCCCCGCCAGGGCGCGGGCATCCCCCGCGGCGCGGTACCAGGTCAGCAGGCCGAGCATGAGGTGATAATGCGCCCAGGCATCCCAGGTTTCGATCCTCTGCGGCGCGCTGTTTTTATCATAGAGATAGGCCATTTCGGCCGAGCGGCCGGTCAGGTGATGACCAGGCGGCCAGGGGCCGAGATACCCATCCGCCTGCTGGCAGTCCAGCAGCGCGTCGGCAAACCCCTGCAGATACCGGCCGAGCCGTTCATCCCCCGTCAGATCGTAAAGAAGTGCCGCGCCGGTCAGGTATTTGCCGGCGAATTCGCCTGACCAGGGCAGAAGATCCCGCAGCGGCCGGCGTTCCGTGTCCCGATACATAGCCAGAATGGCGGGATTGGTTTCCCGAATGGTCAGCAGCCAGGCATCGGTGATGTTCTCCACCAGCCGCCCAAGCTTACCGCCCAAACGCATTCGTTTCTTTTTGAGGGGCTCCAGATGGGGTGCGCGTTCCATTGGTCATACCTCCTTTTTTGATATCGGTTCCCTTCCAGTATATACCGGCGTTTCAACCATTTCAATATCATAAAGTGGCTGCTTTTCTATACATAAATTAAAAGCAGGGGGAGTACTGCCCCATGACAGCACTCCCCGTTTTATGGATTCAGTTCGTCGCGGGGCTGTACATTGTACAGCCGGGTGATGCGGTTCCAGGTGTCCTTGTTCGTCTTGCCGTCCGGCTCCAGACCGGCTGTCTTCTGCATCGTTTTGACGGCCTGGACAGTATCTTCGTCATAGTGGCCGTTTATCTCCACCGGCGGGATATTGGCATAACGGACGGCGATGGTGTCCAGCATGATTTGCAGAATAAAGACGAGGTTGCCGCTGTCCCCGGGCAGCATGATGTGCTGCGGGTTGGGAAAGGGGCGTACCCCTTCGGCGGGGGCCTCCTCCTCTATAATACGCATATATTCCGCGTAGACGGCGTTCCAGGTGATCCTGTCCGCCCGTCCGGTGGGAGACAGGTCAAAGGTCGTCTGAAAGGCGGTGACTGAAGCGGTGGTTTCGGGGCCGAAAATGCCATCTATGGCCACAGAGGGAATAGCGTCGTGACGGGTTGCCACCTTGCGCAGATAGGTCTGCAGCTCGCGGATATACAGGTCTTCGTCGCGATGGATGTCGTTTGTCTGCAGCATTATGTCGTACCTCCTTCCGCCAGTTCAAAGCCCGGATACTGGCCGGGACGCTTATCGTTTCCTGTGCGCAGATCGGAATAGACCGATGCAATGGTGTTCCACGTCACCGGGCCAACAAGACCGGACGGCTCGATGCCGAACAGCGTCTGGAAGGCCACGACGGCCGCCTGCGTCTGATTGCCGAACACACCGGTATCCTGCACGGTGGGAATTTCGGGATAGGTTTCCGCGATATAGGCCAGATACTGCTGGAGAATCTGCACGTATTCCCCCTGTGACCCGATGCGCAGCACGGTGCCCGGATAGAGGACGACGCCTCCCTCGATGACGTCGGTGCTGGTCACAATCCCGCGGTAGGCCTTATACAACTCGTTCCAGGTGAGCTGGCCCATAATGCCGTCCGGCTCCAGGCCGAAGGTTTTCTGCAGGGCGATGACCGCCTGGGTGGTCGGCTCATCGTAGATGCCGGTGATGGCAACGGGCGGGATCGTATCGTAAAAGCGGCCCATCACGGCGAGATAATACTGAATCATCCGCACCTCGTCGCCGCTATCTCCAGGGCGGAGAACGCTGGGAAACTGCTGCGAGATTTCGTCCAGGGAGATGCCTTCGGATTCCAGTTCAGAAAGGCGCTTGACGCTGGTATACAGATAGGCGATGCGGTACCAGGTGGCCTTGCCGATGATGCCGTCCTGCACCAGGCCAAAGACACGCTGAAACTCGCGCACCGCGTCGTCCGTCTCCTGACCGAACACGCCGTCTACCGGGCTGATTTTGGGAATGCTTGGATAGTTGCGGGAAATGCGGTTAAGCTGCACCTGTTTGAGACGCACATTGTTCCCTGCGTCGCCGAGGCGCAGCAGCAGCCCCGGATAGGAGGGGGAGGGGAGCCGCACCGGAGTGTCCTCGTTAATATTGATATCGTCGCCGTAAAAGGTGGTCAGAATTTCATAGGGCACAAGCCCCTGCTCGGCGAGGGGCACGGTCCCCCATTGGGACAGGCCGTCGCAGGTGACGGTGGTGCCGTTGCAGTACTGGGTGAAATACGGCTCCACGCTGCCCTGCCGGTACACATACTCGTTGAAGATATCGTCCACGATATCGCTGATATTGGCAAAGATATCGCGGTTGTGCACATACGCCTGATCGTACCGGGTGGAATTGGTGATATCGAAGTCATAACCCATGCTGCGGTACCACTCGGTATAGAAGCGGTTGAGCGCATAGGATATCTGGGCGTACACATTGGCACGGATGGCGTTTTCCGGCCAGGTAGGATAAATCTCGCTCGACGCGACGTTCTTGATATAATCGGGGAAGGACACGGTCACGTTTTGCGCGCTGGATCCCGGCGCACCGAGATGCACGGTAAAGTACTGCGGGATATAGGGCTGTCCTGTCAAGGCGGCTGCTCCTTTCCTCTATAAATCCAGCGGTCCGGTTTGGAAAAACACCAGATCCGCGGGCGAGAGTTCAAATTCGGGGATCGGGATCATCTGTACAGGCTGGAGTGCGGTATTGCCCCCATACACCGGCGCATTCACGTTGAGCACGCGGAAATATCCCGGTGCGTACACCTGAATGTTATAGCTCGTGTAAGGGGAGGGGATCCCCGGCTCCAGCGTCAGGGCGCTGTCAACGGCAGGGACGGGGAAGATGGCCGTCATGCCGTCCCGGTCGGTCTGGGTGTGCACATACAGTTCTTCCCCCTGTCCGTTGTGCCGTGTGACGGTGACAAGGGCCCCCTGGATGGGCTCCGCTTCCCGGGCAGAGGTCACCTGTATCTGCAGGTACCCGGTCGACATGTTGCCGGGATGCTCGACGAGAAGAGGCCAGGAATCCGATTCCGGGATGGAGGAGGCTTCCTCTTCTGCCGGCTCGGCGGCAGCAAGGTCATCCACCAGCGGTACGCCGGGGAGAATCCCTTCCGCCTGTGGTTCCGTATTGATATAGGGAAACCGCTTGGCAGGCGGTGCTTCTTCCGGTTCGGGCCTGTACGGCTCGGGTACGGGATAGTCCCGGAGCACCTCCTCCACCGAACGCAGCGGCTGCTGCGGGGGTGAGTCCGGCGGTGGGGACACGATGCGCGCCGGATAGGCGATGCGGACCTCCTCCTGCGCGGGCGGCGGGCAGGGTTCCTCTTCCTCCGGTACAGCGGGCGGCTCGTCCGGCCGGACCTGGGGCGCGTTGCGTTCATAAAAGGTCATCAATTCCCGGTTGTATTGTTCAATCAGGCTGTCCAGGTTTTTGGACGAAGGTTCCAGCTTCATGACCATCTCCGTTTCTCCGGCGGATGCCTGAAAATACGCGCGCCGTCTCTTCTGCTCCCGCCGGCCGCGAAAGAGACACCGCCAAGCCAGTGGACGCGCGTCATTCGATCCATATATACGGCGGGGCCGGCGGCAAATATACCTGGATATTTGGCAGTTCCGCTTACGGGCGGCCGCTTTTGTCGGGATATGGGAAGAACCGGAGAGAACCGGAGAAAAGCAGAGGAAACCAAAGGATTTGCGAGCAAACCGCATAACGGCGCGGAATGAAAGCAGCAGGTTCCGCTTTTTTTCATAAAAATGCGAAAATACCTTGACATTTGCCGCGCAATTCACTATAGTAGTAATGGTCATTTTCATTCCGGCCATGTGGATGGTTTTGCGGGATGGAAAGGCACCGTTGAAAAGGGTATGCCGCCGCAGGATTTTTGCGGCGCAGACAGGGTCTTTTCAAGCGATTATTCTGGACTACTCGTTGTGAGTTAAGGCCTACGGACAGCCGGGTCCAACGCCGCTTGGCAGCGTGATGCTGCCTTATTGATTGAGTTAAAAGCTCAAATTTTATAAGTTGATTCTTTCATGCATATGTAAGAAGCAAAGCTTGTGAAACGGTCAATAAGAGTAGTAAAAGTATGATTGCTATATAGACTCTGAAAAATCCCGTCAGTTCTTTAGTATGCTCATGGGCGATGCCGAAAAGCGGCGCGCGTGGGTATAACTAATTTAACCTGAAACGCAAGCTATGGTATGTAGCTTGTGTTTTTTTTTGCAATGCAGCGGAGGTGATGGCATGTCTCAGAATACGAAAAAACACGATCAGAATCGTGCACCGATTTATGAGGCACTGGAAAAATTTCGTCAGATGCGGGTGGTTCCCTTCGACGTACCCGGCCACAAGCGGGGCCGCGGCAATCCGGAGCTGGCCGCCTTTCTGGGGCAGCAGTGCGTGAATATGGACGTCAACAGCATGAAGCCGCTGGACAATCTGTGCCATCCGATATCCGTTATCCGGGAAGCGGAGGTGTTGGCCGCCGAGGCGTTCGGGGCGGCCCATTCTTTCCTGATGGTGGGCGGCACCACCAGCGCGGTGCAGAGCATGGTGCTCACCGTGTGCAAACGGGGCGATGAAATCATCCTGCCGCGCAACGTGCACCGCAGTGTTATTAACGCGCTGGTGCTCTGCGGCGCGGTGCCGGTTTATGTCAATCCGGAGGTGGACCAGCGCCTGGGCATTTCGCTGGGCATGAAGCGCGAGCAGGTACAAAAGGCGATACGCGAGCATCCCAAGGCGGTGGCCGTGCTCGTCAATAACCCGACCTATTACGGCATTTGTTCCGATCTGAAAGCCATCGTCTCCATGGCGCACGAGGCCGGCATGCTGTGTCTTGCAGATGAGGCGCACGGCACCCACTTCTATTTCGGCGAAGGGCTGCCGGTTTCGGCCATGGCGGCCGGGGCGGATATGGCGGCGGTGTCGATGCACAAAAGCGGCGGAAGCCTCACCCAGTCGAGCCTGCTGCTCACCGGACCGCAGGTGCACGCCGGCTACGTCCGCCAGATCATCAACCTTACCCAAACCACCTCCGCCAGCTATCTGCTCATGAGCAGCCTGGACATTTCCCGCCGCAATCTGGCGCTGCGGGGCAAAGAGGTGTTCCGCCAGGTGGCCGACATGGCCGAATATGCCCGGGCGGAGATCAATGCCATTGGCGGCTATTACGCGTTCGGCAGAGAATTGATAAACGGCGACTCCATCTACGATTTCGATATTACCAAGCTGTCCGTGCACACGCTGGATATCGGCCTGGCGGGCATCGAGGTGTACGATATCCTACGGGACGAATACGATATTCAGATCGAGTTCGGCGATATCGGCAATATCCTGGCCTATCTCTCGATGGGGGATCGGGCGCAGGAGCTGGAGCGGCTCGTAAGCGCGCTGTCCGAAATCCGCCGCCGCTATCAGACGGACGGCACCGGCCTGCTCAAGCAGGAATACATCGACCCGGAAGTGGTCATCAGCCCGCAGGAGGCTTTTTACGCCGAAAAGGAAAGCCTGCCGCTGCGTCAGACGGAGGGCCGCGTGTGCAGCGAGTTCGTGATGTGCTATCCTCCCGGCATTCCGATTCTGGCCCCGGGCGAACGCATCACCGGCAAAATTCTCGATTATATCGAATATGCCAAAAGCAAGGGCTGCAGCATGACCGGTCCGGAGGATCCGGATATCCTGCATCTCAACGTCTTGCAATAGGGATGGGGCCGATTCCGGCCAGAAAGGATGGTCTTTCCCATGGAAATATGGTTCAGCGAATTCCACACGCCGGACGTGAAGCATTCGATCCGGGTGGATAAGATGCTTTATTCCCAGCAGAGCAATTTTCAGCGCATTGACATCTTTGAAAGCCCGGAATTCGGGCGCGTGCTGGCACTGGACGGCAATGTCATGCTCACCGAACGCGACGAATTCATTTACGACGAGATGATCACCCACGTGCCCATGGCGGTGCACCCGAATATTCAGGATATTCTGATCATAGGGGCAGGCGACGGCGGCGTGGTGCGGGAGCTCACCCGATACGACCGGGTGCGGCGCATCGATCTGGTGGAAATGGATCCGATGGTGGTGGAAGCATGCCGCGAATTTCTGCCCAATAACGCCTGCCGCATGGACGACAGCCGTGTGAACATCTATTTTGAAAATGCCCTGCGGTTCATCCGCCGGTGCGGCGCGGAATACGATCTGATCATCGTGGATTCCACCGACCCGTTCGGGCCGGCTGAGGGCCTGTTTACGCTGGAATTTTACGGGAACTGCTACAAGGCGCTGAAGCCGGACGGCATCATGGTCAACCAGCAGGGCAGCCCCTTTTACGCGCACGACGCCGAGGCGATGAAACGCAGCCATAAGCGCATCGCCAGCACCTTTCCCATCAGCCGGGTGTATCAGGCGCATATCCCGACCTATGCCGCGGGATACTGGCTGTTCGGCTTTGCCAGCAAAACGTATCACCCGGTGGACGATCTCAACGCGGAGGCGTGGCGGGAGCTGAACCTACGTACCCGGTATTACACCACCCGCCTGCACGTCGGGGCGTTTGCGCTGCCTGCCTTTCTGGAATCCATGCTCCGGGAGGTGGAAGAGCCGTGACGCTGGACCGCAACGTGGAAACCTTCATCGGCTGCGATGCCGAGTATGAGGAGGCCGCCGTCGTGCTGTTCGGCGCGCCGTTTGATTCCACCACCTCCTTCCGGCCGGGCGCGCGGTTTGGCCCGCCGGCCATGCGGCATGAGAGCTTCGGGCTGGAAACCTACAGCCCCTATCAGGATGAGGATCTGACCGATTACCAGGTGTTTGACAGCGGCGATCTGGAGCTGTGCTTCGGCAGTCCGGAGACCGCGCTGGAGGATATTGAACGGCGCGCCGCGCACATTCTGACGGACGGCAAGCTGCCGCTGCTCATCGGGGGTGAACACCTCGTCACGCTTGGCGCGGTGCGGGCGGCGGTGAAGCGGTATCCCGATTTGCACATCCTTCACTTCGACGCCCACGCGGATTTGCGCGACGACTATCTGGGGGCGCGCCTGAGCCACGCTTGCGTCATGCGGCGCTGCCACGAGCTGGTGGGGGACGGCCGCATTCATCAGTTCTGTATCCGCAGCGGGGATCGCACGGAATTCGATTTTGCCCGAGAGCACACCCGTCTGCACAAGTTTGCTTTTGAAGGCCTTGTGCAGACGGTGGACCAGCTGAAGGCAGACGGGACGCCGGTCTATTTCACCATCGATCTGGACTGCCTCGACTGCGCCGTGTTCCCGGGGACGGGTACCCCGGAAGCGGGCGGCGTCAGCTTTCTGCAGCTGCTCGCCGCTATTGAGCTGGTGGCCCCGTGTCGGGTTGTCGGCGCGGATGTCAACGAGCTGGCCCCCTCGCTCGACAGCAGCGGCATGTCCACGGCGACCGCCTGCAAGGTGCTGCGCGAGTTACTGCTGGCCCTGCTGAAAAAGCAGCGCGCCGGATTTTAAAGAGAAAAGGAGAGATTGGTATGAGCAGAGTGCTTGTCATCGGCTGCGGCGGCGTGGCCTCCGTGGCGATTCAGAAATGCTGTCAGAACAGCGACGTATTCGAGGAGCTGTGCATCGCCAGCCGCACCAAGGAAAAGTGCGACGCGCTGGCGGCCAAGCTGGCGCCTGTCACCGCGACCAAAATCACCACCGCCCGGGTCGACGCGGATAAGGTGGAGGAGCTTGTTACCCTCATCAAAAGCTATAAGCCCGATCTGGTCATGAACATCGCGCTGCCCTATCAGGATCTGACTATCATGGACGCCTGCCTCGCCTGCGGCGTCCACTATATGGATACCGCCAACTACGAGCCGGAAAACACCGACGATCCCGCCTGGCGCGCGGTGTACGAAAAACGCTGCAAAGAGGCGGGCTTCTCGGCGTATTTCGATTATTCGTGGCAGTATGCGTACCGCAAAAAATTCGAAGACGCCGGCCTCATCGCCCTGCTCGGCTGCGGCTTTGACCCGGGCGTGACGCAGGCCTACTGCGCCTATGCGAAAAAGCATGAATTCGACACCATCGACACCATCGACATTCTGGACTGCAACGGCGGGGATCACGGCTATCCCTTTGCCACCAACTTCAATCCCGAAATCAATCTGCGAGAGGTTTCGGCCCCCGGCAGTTATTGGCAGGACGGTCACTGGGTGGAGATTCCGCCCATGTCCATTAAACGGGAATACCACTTCGACGAGGTGGGGCAGAAGGACATGTATCTGCTGCACCACGAGGAGATCGAGTCGCTGGCACTCAACTTCCCCGAGGTCAAACGGATCCGCTTTTTCATGACCTTCGGCCAGAGTTATCTCGATCACATGCGCTGCCTGGAGGATGTCGGCATGCTCTCCACCACGCCGATTGTATACGAGGGAAAAGAGATTGTACCCATCCAGTTCCTCAAGGCGTTGCTGCCCGATCCCGCCAGTCTCGGCGAACGGACCAAGGGCAAGACCAACATCGGCTGCATCTTCACCGGCAAAAAGGACGGACAGGATAAGACCTACTACATCTACAATGTCTGTGACCATCAGGCGTGCTACCGCGAGGTGGGATCGCAGGCCATTTCCTATACCACCGGCGTGCCCGCCATGTGCGGTGCGCTGATGCTGCTGACGGGGAAATGGAACACACCCGGCGTGCACACGGTGGAGGAATTCGATCCCGATCCCTTTATCGAGGCGCTTGGTCAGTACGGCCTGCCCTCCAAGGAGAGCCATTCTCCCGCACTGGTGGAGTGAGGAATGACCACGCATGATGCGCCGGCGTTCCGGGCGCTTCCGAATACGGACGCACTGACGGGGCTGCCGAGTCCCGCTTATATCCTCCACGAAGGGCAGCTGCGCCGCAACGGCGAAATTCTGGCGAAGGTGGCGGCGGATACGGGCTGCCGGGTTCTGCTGGCGCAGAAGGCCTTTTCCAACTTTAACCTCTATCCGGTGCTGGAGCCCTATCTGGCCGGCACCGAGGCCAGCGGCTTGTACGAGGCCCGGCTGGGCCGGGAGGAAATGCCGCACGGCGAGGTGCACGTGTTCTGCGCTGCCTACCGCGAGGCAGAATTCCCCGCGCTGCTGCGTTATGCCGACCACATCGTGTTCAATTCGCCGCGGCAGCTCCAAAAATTTGGTCCTGCCGCCAAAGCGGTGGGAAAAAGCGTGGGACTGCGCATCAATCCGGAATGCTCCACCCAGGAGGGACATGCCATTTATGACCCCTGTGCTCCGGGAAGCCGGCTCGGCACGACCCGCGCGCAGTGGGAGGAACGGATGACGCCGGAAATGCTTTCCCTGCTGGACGGCCTGCATTTTCATACCCTTTGCGAGCAGGACAGCGACGCCCTCGAAATCACGCTGGCCAAGGTGGAGGAGCGGTTCGGCGATATTCTGCCCCGCATGAAATGGCTGAATTTCGGCGGGGGCCATCATATCACCCGTCCGGGCTACGACATCCCGCGCCTGGAAAAGTGCATTCGTTCGGCGCAGGAAAAATGGAAGCTCACCGTGTATCTGGAGCCGGGCGAGGCCTGCGCGCTCAACGCGGGCTTTCTGATCACCCGGGTGCTCGACGTCCTCCAAAACGGCGGCACGGCGCTGGCCATCCTCGATATGAGCGCGGCCTGCCACACGCCCGACGTCCTCGAGATGCCTTACCGGCCCCCTCTCTTTGGCGCAGGCGAGCCTGGGGAGAAGCCGTACACCTTCCGTCTCGGCGGGCCGACCTGTCTGGCCGGCGACGTGATCGGGGATTACAGCTTTGACAGTCCTCTGCGCGAAGGCGACCTCCTGGTTTTCGGAGACATGGCGATATACACCACCTGCAAAAACAACACCTTCAACGGCATGCCGCTGCCCTCCATCTGGGCGTGGCGTGAAAGCGGAAAGCTGGAACAGCTGGCCGCCTTTGATTACCGCGATTTTAAGTGTCGATTGGGTCAATAAAACCGGAAGGGAGACTTTTTTATGCTGACCACCATACAAAACGACCGCCTTGTTGTGACGGCGGACACCCGCGGTGCCGAGCTGCAGTCCATTGAGGCGAAGGGCGGCCTTTCCTACCTCTGGACGGGCACCCCGCCGTACTGGAGCTATCGCGCGCCGACGCTTTTTCCCATCATCGGGGCGCTGCGTGACGGGCACGCTTGGTCGGCGGGCGGCGAAATCACGCTGCCCAAGCACGGCTTCTGCCGGCAGGCGGAATTTGCGATCGAGAGCGCGGAGGATACGGCGGTCACCTACCGTCTGACCGACAGCGAGGCCACCCGGAAGGGGTATCCCTATTCCTTCACGCTGCGCATCCGCTATGAGCTGGAGGGCGACGGCGTGACGACACGCTATATCGTCAAAAACGAGGGCAATCAGGACATGCCCTTTTTTGTCGGCGGTCATCCGGCCTTCCGGATTCCGCTCGAGGAAGGGGAAACGCTGGAGGACTACCGCGTCGAATTCGCGCAGCCGGAGACGGCGGACTGCCCGATGGTGGATCTGACGGCCGGGCTTATCCTCGATACGGAGCGTAACCGGTTTTTGACCGACCGCGCGACCTTCGCGCTCAATCATGTGCTGTTCCGCGGCGACGCTCTGATCTTTGACGAGCTTAAGTCCCGCCGTGTGCGGTTGTACTCGGCCAAAAGCGGCCATGGCGTGCGCATGGATTTCGAGGGCATGCAGTATCTCGCCATCTGGTCGCCGGCAAACGATTCCCCCTTTGTCTGCCTGGAGCCGTGGACCGGCATGGCCACCTGCGCGAGCGAGGACGATATCTTTGAGCATAAGCGCGGTGTCACCGTGCTCGAACCGGGCGCGGAGACTTCCTTCGCCTTTACGGTCACGGTGTTTTAACATGAAACAGTATGTAGGCGTTATTTTCGATTTGGACGGCACGCTGACTGATACGCTCGGCGACCTGGCCGATGCAACCAACGCGGTGCTGCGGGATCACGGGCTTCCTGTATGGCCGGAGGAGGCTTACCGCCGGATGGTTGGCAGCGGCGCGCGCAAGCTGATAGAGCGCGCACTGGGCGATCGGGCGACGCCGGCGCTGACCGACGAGCTGCTCGCCGCGTTTATCCCGGTATACAACGCAAACTGTCTGCACCGCACCCGCCCCTATACAGGGGTTATGGACTGCCTGGAGGCTTTGCAGCGGCGCGGAACGCGGCTGGCCGTTGTGACCAACAAGCCGGAGGAACAGGCGCACAAGGTGGTGCAGGCCTTTTTTGGCGGCAAAGTGTTCACACACGTGCTGGGCGGCCGAACGGATCGGCCGAAAAAGCCGGATCCGGGCGCGGTTCTGTCCGTGCTGAACGATTGGGGCATGCGGCCGGAGGAAGCGCTGTATGTCGGGGATTCCGACGTGGATATCTATACGGCGCACAACGCCGGCATGGCCGGTGCCGGCGCCTGCTGGGGCTTCCGCGGGGAAGAGGAGCTGCGCGCGGCCGGGGCGGATTATCTGCTGAATTTGCCGCTCGATCTGCTGCGTGAATAAATTTCATTTTTTTATTGATTATTTCGCCGGAATGCCGTATAATGAGAAGTTGTCAAGAATGGAAAATCTAATAAACGGAGGGTATGTCAAATGAAAAAATTGCTCAAAGCCGCATCACTCTGTGCAGCCGCTCTGCTCATGGTGGGGTGCTTTGCTTCCTGCACCGCTGAGGAAGAACCCGGTTCCAACGCCGGCAATTCCAATACGGGGAGCGAACCCGCTGCGGCCAATTACGACCTTGTCTCCGACGGTAAGCTGATCATGGGCACCAATGCGCAGTTCCCGCCTTTTGAATTCTATGAAAATCAGACCATCGTGGGTGTGGATGCCGAGATTATGGGTGAAATTGCCAAGCGTCTCGGGCTGGAGCTGGAAATCAAGGACATGGAATTTGATTCTCTGCCCGCCAGCATCAAGGCGAAGGAAATCGACGTCATCGGTGCCGGCTACACGGCCGATCCCGATCGCGAAGAGAACATGGACTTCACCGACAGCTATTACACCGCCAACCAGACCATCATCGTGCGCGCCGACAGCACCGCGGCCTCTGCGGACGATCTTAAGGGCAAGATCATCGGCGGCCAGAGCGGCACAACCGGCCTCATCACCTGCGCGGTGGAGCTGACGGATGAAGCCAACATCAAGGCGTATACCAACGGCGCGCTGGCGGTGGAGGATCTGCTCAACGGCAAGCTCGACGCGGTCATCATCGACAACAACCCCGCCAACGAATACAAGAATATTCACAATATTCGCGGTGAAAAGATCAAGCTGCTGGAAAACCAGTTTGATGAGGAGCACTATGTCTTTGGTGTACAGAAGGGCAACAAGGCGCTGGCCGATGCCATCAACAGCACCCTGGCCGAGATGAAGGAAGACGGTTCCTTCCAGACCATTATCGATAAGTATATCAAATAATTCCGCCACCTAAAAGCCGGCTGCCGCAGCGGCCGGCTTTTTTCGGTTATTTTCCGCCGGGGCTGCCCAGCGGGCGGAGGAGGTTTTGCATTGGGTACGATAGTGGAGGCTTTTCAAAACGTGGTGGATTCCTTTGCCGACGCGGTGTTTACTGCGGTGATCAAGGACGACCGGTATATGCACCTGATCGATGGCTTGGTGATGTCAATCCTGCTTACCGCCATCGCGGCGGTAATCGGCGTGGTGATCGGCGTGCTGCTGGCCATCGCGAAACTGCAGGATGTGGACAACCTGTCGGGCAGCCGTTTTATGAACGGCGTGCGCCGCTGGATCGCCGGCTTTGCAAACGGCTACATATCGGTGGTGCGCGGCACCCCGGCGGTCGTCCAGCTGATGGTGATTTACTTCATCGTGTTCGGCCGGGTGTTTCAGGGGGTTCCGCTGCAGGGGTATCAGATTGCGGCGCTGGCCTTCGGCATCAACTCGGGTGCCTATGTCGCGGAGATCATCCGGGCGGGTATCCTCGCCGTGGATAAGGGGCAGACGGAGGCGAGCCGCTCTCTCGGCCTGTCGGGCGGAAGCACCATGCTGTATATCGTCATTCCGCAGGCCATTAAGAACGTGCTGCCCGCGCTGGGCAACGAGTTCATTGTGCTTCTCAAGGAGACGTCGGTGGCCGGGTATATCGGTATCGCGGATCTGACCAAGGGGGCGCAGAACATCGGCGCCGTGACCTATGACTACATTGTGCCGCTGCTGTGCGCGGCGTATGTCTATTTCCTGATGACCACCACGATGGCCACCGGGCTGGGCGCGCTGGAAAGGAGGCTGCGTAAAGGTGATTGAGGTACGCAACCTGCATAAGTATTTCGGCGAACTGGAAGTGCTCAAAGGGGTGGACGCCCACGTTTCCCGCGGCGACTGCGTGTGCGTCATCGGACCGTCGGGCGGCGGAAAGTCCACCTTCCTGCGCTGCATCAACCTGCTGGAGGTACCCACCAAGGGGGATATCCTCATCGACGGGGTGTCCGTCATGGAAAACCTGCGGCAGATCGATAAAATGCGCCAAAAGGTGGGCATGGTGTTTCAGCAGTTCAACCTGTTCCCCCATATGACGGTGCTGCGCAATATCACCCTTGCCCCCATGAAGCTCAAGAAGATGCCCGCCGCCGAGGCAAACGATAAGGCGATGGAACTGCTTTCCCGTGTCGGTCTCGCCGAGAAGGCAAACGAATACCCCAACCGCCTTTCGGGCGGCCAGAAGCAGCGGGTGGCCATCGCCCGCGCGCTTGCCATGGACCCGGAGGTCATGCTGTTTGACGAGCCGACCTCGGCGCTCGACCCCGAAATGGTGGGGGAGGTGCTCGACGTTATGAAGCGGCTCGCGGAGAACCATATCACCATGGTGGTGGTTACCCACGAGATGGGCTTTGCGCGCGGCGTGGGCAACCGCATCCTGTTCATGGACGGCGGCATCATCACCGAAGAGGGCACCCCGTCCGAGATCTTCGATCATCCGCAGAAGCCGCGTACGCGGGAATTTCTGTCCAAGGTTCTGTAAGGAGGGCGGCACATGAAAGCGACACTGATTCTCTATATTGTCATGGGCTGCCTGTTCGTCATCCCGCTGGTGCTGTTCAACATCCGCAAAATCTGGGTGCGCAAGCCGCCTAACCCGGTGCAATTCAAATGGGGGCGCTGCACCTTTGTGGTGCTGTTCTCGGCCTTTATCGTGTTTTTCCTTGTGTGCGCCTATCGATCCACCATGGCAAACCGCTATGAAATACCGACCGAAAAGCTGGCGACCAAGCATGCACAGATGATCACGGGAGAGATTTCACTCACAGAATTCCGGCAGTTTGTGGTGGACAACGGCACCGAATCGGTTGCGGCCAGCTTCGACGCGACCGACTGGTCCGCGTTTTCCTCCGCGGATGAGGTGCGGTTCCAGTTCAGCAACTGGTACATTCCGCGCTACTGGGAAGGCGAGGAAGGCTTTGAAGGCGTGGAGGTTCTTGGCGACGAAAACCCGGTCTATCTCCAGTATCTGCTGCAGGTCGGCGAACAGCAGGCCTATTACGTGCTGCGTCTGCGCAACACGGAGGAGGGCTGGAAATACGACTGGGTCGGCAATGCGACCGAGGAGCATAGTGACGTCATCAAAATGCCCTCCCAAATCAATGGCAAATGGTATACCGTGAAGGCCCCGCAATAGACGGATATCGCAACGCCCGGTGCTGTCAAAGCACCGGGCGTTTTTCTATGCTTCCGTCCGGAAGAGCTTCCTGCGTTCCATGAGCAGAACAGATGTCAGGGCCATCACCAGCAGTATGCCGACGCTGTAGAGAATGAGCGATAGGGCGCAGCTGGTATTCCAGCGGGACATGCCACCCGATACGGAGGAAAAGAGATTCTGCAGGGGAAATTGCAGCCTCGCTTTGTAAGGGGTGGGCTGCATCGCCAATATCAGTGAAAGGGCCGACCCCAATCCCGTCGCAAGCAGCGCGGCGCCGGTCAGCACCAGCCGCTTTGTCTGGCTGAACCAGGCGGTAAAGGTGGGACAGTCGTCCGCGCTGCGGCGCAGAATCCAGACGGTCAGCAGCACGCTCAGCGGCATCAGCGGGCTGGTCATATAAGCCCAGAGGGCATTTATCCATAGATTTTCCCGCAACGGCATCAGCCATAATGCCCCCATGAACAGGACGGGAAAGCCTGCTGTAAGGACGAACCAGGCGGCCGCCGCGATTGTTTTCCCGCGCCCCTGCACAAAGGCCAGCCCGACGGCGGTGGGCAGTACGAAAAAGGCGAAGAGCAGCATGGAAAACACCAAATAAAAAGGAAGATAAAAAGGAATCTTGCTCCACATGATGACAGGCGGGAACAGCTCGATCATCTCGCCCAGCAACGCGAAATTTTCCGTCGTGGATTCGCTGGGAAACAGCCGCGGCGGAAACAGAAACACTTCATTTGTCGGTTTGAACGCAAAAGCGATGAGAAGGATCAGCGGAAACTGCGCCAATATCCCGGCGGCCAGTCCCGCCGTTCCCCCGGCATAAGCGAGGCTGCGCGGCAATTTCATGCCCCTGGGCCGGATGACGCGGGCATACAGGTAAGAAACTCCCCAAACCAACAGATGCCCCACCGCGATCAGCACGGCCGTCACAAGGAGGCAAACCACTGTCAGCGCGCTGGCAAAGCCAATGTCGAAACGCATGTCGCCATAGTCTTTTATCATACCGGGCAGCCAGTGCGCCTGGTAGTCGACAGACGGAAATCCCACCACTTGAGATGACGCCTGCCATCCCATCAGCATCAGGGCCGGTATGGCCGTCACCCCCACATGCCAGGCGGTCCGCCGCCGGCCGCAGCGTCCGCCGATGTAAAAGATCAGATAGGCCGGCGCCAGGCACAGGAGAAACAGCAGCAGACATTGTATCCCGTTCGCATACAGCGACAGCCAGGGGACCGGTTCCTCCGTCTTCAGCCAGATATTGAGCAGGCCGTATCGATCGCCTGAAAAAAGAATCTGTGCCCAGGAGGGGAACAGGGCACACAGCGACGCGCTTCCCAGCAGCACCGCCAGCACCATGCCCACCGGCAGCGGCAGACGGGCAGCTGTGCTGCCGAAAAGCCAGCCGAAGAGCAAAGCCGCCCCTCCCGCCAGCAGCAGGGTGAAAAGGGTATTGCCTATCGCCTTGCCCGCCAGCTCATCGGTCAGGATCCGCGCATAATTCTGCAGGCCGATAAATGTCGGCGTTTCCAGCATGTTGAAGTAGGTAAAGCTGTAATACAAGGTGCGTCCCAGCGGGATGATGCCGAAAAGCAACGCCGCCAGCAGGGCGGGAAGAAAAAGCAGCCACCATGCCGGATGATGCAGGACCGGCCGCTCCGCGCCGCTTTTCGGCAGCGGTTGACGCATATAGGGAAAATTTGCACGATTGTGTTCCAATATTACCACTCCTCACCTCCACATATATAGTAAAATATAGCATAAAAATTCCACGATCGCAACCTGCCTTACGGATTCTTAAGGTTTATTCCATGGCGGCTTTATGGTATACTGGGGACAGAGGAGCGATGCACATGAAAACCGCCATTTGGCTTGTGGAAGACGATGCGTTTATCCGGGATGGTGTGTCCCGCCTGCTGGAGCAGGAGGGATATGCCGTCACGGGCTGTGCCTGCGTACAGGAGGCAAGAGTCCGGCTGGGCAGCGGTACGCCCGATCTGCTCGTGCTCGATATGGTGCTGCCGGACGGCTCGGGCCTGGATCTGTGCCGGGAGATACGGCACCGCGGCGGCACGGTGCCCATCCTGTTTCTGACCTGCCGCGACGAAGACGAGGACATACTGCGCGGACTCGACAGCGGGGCGGACGATTACGTGACCAAGCCCTTCCGTGCGCAAATCCTGCTTTCCCGCATCCGGGCGCTGCTGCGCCGCAGCCGCACCGGACAGGAAACGGGTCTGACGGCGGGCGATCTGCGGTTTGATCCCGATCGCCAGTGCTGTTATTTACGGGACGCTTTGCTTCCGCTGACCCCCATTGAATACCGCATTCTGCATACGCTGGCCAGGCGTGCGGAACAGATTGTGCCGCGGGAAGAGCTGCTGCACGCCATTTGGGAATCGGGAGGCGAGTACCTCGACGAAAACACGCTCTCGGTGCATATCAGCCGCCTGCGCGCGAAGCTCGGCGCGGGCAGCGGCCGGCTGGTCACCGTGCGGGGCGAGGGCTACGGTTGGAGGGAAAACGATGGGGAGTAATGCGTGGCTTATCCTGCTGGTCGGCGCGGGGTTTGGCGTCCTTGGCTTCCTGGCGGGGCAAGGCACCGAACGGCGCCGTTATCTTCGGCGGGTGCGCCGGCTGAACCGGACGATAGATGCCCTCATGCGCGGGGAAACCACCGCCGATTTGTCCCCCTTCCGGGAAGGGGAGCTGAGCATCCTGGCCGGCCAGCTCGAGCTGATCGTCCGGCGCACCGAAGGAATGGTGCACCGTCTGGAGGAGGACAAGCAGGCCATCAAGGCCTTCATCGCCGACGTCTCACACCAGCTGAAAACCCCGCTGACGGGACTGCTGACCTATCTTGATGTACTGGAAGCAGGGGAGGCGGCTCCGGCACGCCGGGAACAGCTGCACAGCTGCATCCATCTGGCCGAGCGTATGGACGAGCTTATCCGCACGCTGCTCGAGCTGGCAAAGCTGGATACCGACGCGGTCTCCCTCCGCTTAGAATCCTTTCCGGCGGAGGAGCTGCTGGACGGCGTGGTGCAGGCCGCGCAGCAGGCCCGGCCGCTGTCCGCCGTGCCGATCGAACGGCACCCGGCCCCCGGACTGTCCATCCGCTGCGATCGCAAATGGCTGTCCCAGGCGCTGCTCAATGTCCTGCTCAACGCCCTGGACTATACCGATGGGGCGCGGCCGGTTACCCTCTCCGCCCAACAGGCGGACAGGACGGTGATCGTGAAGGTGTCCAACTCCTGTCCGGCCTTGTCCGATGAGGAGCTGGCCAGCCTCTTCCGGCGCTTTTACCGGGCAAAGCAGGCAAAGGGGCAGGGATTCGGCATCGGGCTGTCCATGACGCAGAGCATTCTGAAGCGGCACAAGGGGCAGATTCGTGCCGTCCGGGAACCGGATGGACTGGCCATCGTGATGACCCTTCCCGCCATGCAGCAGGTGGACCATTGCTGAAGCTTACGATTTCTTAAGTGGTCTTTCCCGCCTGTTTGCGGTATACTGCGGACATAACGTCCGGAAAGGGTGAAGAACATGGGAAGGATCGTGGAGACAAAGGATCTGTCCAAAATCTACGGCAAGGGCGAAAACACGGTGCGGGCCCTCGCGCGGTGCAGTCTTTCCTTTGAAGAGGGGAGCTTTACCGCCATTGTGGGGCGCTCAGGCTCGGGCAAATCCACGCTGCTGCATCTGCTGGGCGGGCTGGACACACCGTCGGCGGGGACAGTTGCCATCGAAGGGCGGCAGCTTTACGATATGTCGGACAGCGAACGCACCATCTTTCGCCGCCGGCGTGTCGGGTTTGTGTTCCAGTTTTATAATCTGATGCCCGAGCTGACCGCCTGCCAGAACATACTGCTGCCGATGCAGCTGGATGGCCGCCGGGTGGATAAGCCGTATTTTGAGGAAATCGTGGCCACGCTGGGGCTGGAGGATCGGCTGTCCTATTACGCGGGCGAGCTGTCAGGCGGACAGCAGCAGCGGGTCGCCATCGCCCGTGCCCTCATCACCAAACCCGCCGTTATCCTGGCGGATGAGCCGACCGGCAATCTCGACGGCAAATCGGGGGCGGAGGTGCTGGAGCTGCTGCACCTGTCGCGCCTGCGGTTTCATCAAACGCTTATCATGGTCACCCACGACCGGCAGATTGCAGAAGGCTCGGATCGGGCGATCACCCTCGATGACGGCTGCGTCACCGGCGATGCGGGGGTGAACGGGCTTTGAAACGGTTGTTTTTCCTGGCGTGGGCCGGGCTGAAAAGCCGCCGGCGCTCGAGCGCCCTGCTGATCTCCACCATCGCACTGGCGGTGCTGTTCCTCGTGGTGATGGGGGAGGTGGGGTACAGCGCGCTGTATACCATCGACTCCCAAAACCGGGATTTGTACGGCGAGCAGAAGGCGGTGGCCTGGAACCTGACCGACGAAGAACTGCAGCAGATGGAAAAGCAGACGGTCTGGACACGGATTGGGCATATAGCCGTTTACGGAACGGCTGCACCGCCGGACGGGGATTCCTTCGGTGTGGGCACCATCTCGGAGGAGGCGATGGCGCTCGGGCATCTGCGCCTGGCGGCAGGGCGTCTGCCGCTGGCGGCGGACGAAATCGTGCTGGAAAGCGGCACGTATACGCGGCTGTGCCAGCAAGATTATACAGAGGGCGGGCCGGTCACGCTGGACATCACGACGGCCGCGGGCAACACGGTGCGGCGGACATACCGGGTGGTGGGGCTGCTCGAAAATTACAGTGCGGTGTGGAGCAGCGAGTATTCCTACGCCGGGACGGAAAACGCCGACGTCGTGCCGCTGGTTTCGGCTATCCTGTCGGAACAGGGGGCAGACGCCCTGTCCGAAACGGCGGCGGTGACCCTGCTGCTCGACTGCCGGGACAAGGACTTTGACACCCTCTGGACGCGGCTGCGCGGCTATCGCGCGATCAACTATACCGTATATGCGCACCTCAGCCATTTCGGCATGGGCGAGGCGGCCCGCGGGGCACTGGGAATCAGTGCCCTGCTCGGCGGCATTGTCCTAATATGCATGATGTCCATTCTGCTCAACGGGTTCCTTATGTCGGTGGATAAGCGGCGGGAGCAGATCGCCCTGCTGCGCAGCATCGGCGCAACCAAAAAGCAGGCGCGCGGGTATATCTATGCCGAAGCGCTGCTACTCAGCTTGATAGGGATACCCGTGGGGCTGCTGCTCGGCGTGCCGGCTTCCTTCGGGGCGCTGCAACTGTTTTCGGCGCTGGGGCAAAGCACGCTGTATTACCGCTTCAACGGGTGGCTCCTGCTGCTGGCGGTGGGGATAAGCGGGGTATGCATATGGCTGTCGGTACTTCTTCCTGCGCTGCACGCGTCGCGCAGCGCCCCCATCGCCGGTGTGCGGCCCGTTCCCTTCCGGCGCAAGCAAAAGGCGCGGCGGGTGTCGATGCGTCCCGTTTCGCTGGTTTTCCTTTCGCTGCGCAAATCCAAAGGGAAAACGGCGCTCACGGCGCTGTCCTTTTCGCTGGTGATCATCACCTTCAACTTCACCATGCTCTATTACCTGAACGCCTATCAATCGGATTATCGGACGCCCAACGTGACGCTGACGCCGCCCAAGCTGACCGAGCCTGTCTTTGCCCTGGATTTGGATACGCCGGAGGCGCCGGATTTCACCGGCCTGTTTGACGATGTGCGTCAGCGTATCCCGGGAGCCGAACAGTCGGCCGGAATCGATCCCTTGTTTCGCTGGCTTGTGCCGGAAGACAGATGCGACGAGTATCTCAACGGGTATTATCGACTAGATTATGAGCGGCTGGGCATATCGAGCGGCTCAAAATTCAGCAACTACGAGACGGAAATGCAGCTGCAATATGGATATGATGAAGAAGAATACCTGCTGTACCCTTCCGTTTCCGTTTTGGATGACGCGCTGCTCGCCCAGCTGCAGCCCTATGTGACGCAGGGCCGCATCGACATAGAGGCTATCCGGCGCGGGGAGGAAATCGTGCTGTGCATGCCAGATTACGCGCTGACCATCGAGTACGACGAGAATCGTATGCATACAAGCGTCGAACCCATGCGAAACAATCCCGTCATTACGCCGAATACAACCGTTTTACGCAACGCCGCCTGGAAGGCGGGCGACACGCTCACCTTTACCTGGGTGGAGCTGCACGAGGGGGAACCCTATCAGAAACAGAGCCGGACGGTGCGCATCGGTGCGATTGTGCGGGAGCTGCCGCCCATTTACTCCAACAGCGGAGGCCCCTGCGGCATGGTGATGGGGGAGGGGGCGCTCGAAACGCTCGGCCTGCCGTACGGTCTGGATGGCCAGGCCGTCTATTTCCCGCCCGAAACAAATATTGGGGAAGGCGAAGCGCTTATTAAGCAGCTGGCCGTCTCCCGCTACCCCTCCTGTCAGGTGTCCACCAAAACGGAAATCAATCAGGCGGAACAGCGTGTGTACCGTCTGTCCGTCACCGTCATGTTCGCGCTGACCATTTCGCTGCTGGCGCTCGGCATGCTGGGACTTCTCAACACGGTGACCAACCGCCTGTATAACCGCACCCATGAGATCGGCCTCCTGCGCTGTATCGGCATGACAAAAGGGCAGATCCTCCGGCAGTTCGCCGGGGAAGGGGCGGTGTTCGGGCTGCTGGCCTCGGTGGTGGGCACCGGTGCATGCATGCTTGTGTTTCCGCACTTTGTAAGGGGCTGGTATCAGACGCTTGCCCCCGCCATGCTGCTGGCAAGCTGCCTCGTCTGCATGGCGCTGGCGGTGCTGACCGCGTTCCTGCCCGCCCGCACCATCCTGCGCGGCACCCCGGCCGAAACGGTTCGGCTGAACCTGTAAAAAATACGCTTGAACACAAACATGCGGGCCACAAATCGTGGCCCGCATGTTTCATGGGGGTGGCTTCAAGCTTTTTCAGATATCGATCGGCCGCGTTTTGTCATAATAGTGCATGTCGTGCTCGCTGATTTCGCGAAGCACGCGGCAGGGATTGCCCACCGCCACGACGTTGGCCGGAATGTCGCGGGTGACCACGCTGCCCGCACCGATGACGCTGTTTTCCCCGATGGTCACGCCGGGCAGAATCACGCTGCCCGCGCCGATCCACACGTTATCGCCGATATGAACCGGCAGGTTATACTGGGCCGTCTGCCGGCGCAGCTCGGGATGGATGGGATGGGTGGCGGTGGCAATGGTGACATTGGGGGCAATGAGCACGTTGTTGCCGATATAAATGTGGTCATCGTCCACCAGCGTCAGACTGAAGTTTGCGTAAACGTTGTTGCCGAAATGCACATGCCGGCCGCCCCAGTTGGCATGCAGCGGCGGCTCGATGTAGCAGCCTTCGCTGCACTCGGCCAGCATCTCCTTCATGAGCTGCTGCCGCCTGGCCTGTTCGGAAGGGCGGGTGGCGTTGAAGTCGTACAGCCTTTCGAGGCATTGCTGCTGCTCCGCCATGAGCGCCTCGTCCGCGCAGAGATAGAGGCGCCCGTCATGCATGCGGGCTTTGATTTCATCCAATTCCACAGTATACACTCCTTTGCTGTAATTAAAAAGCCGCGAGGCTTTACCAGACACCTGAAATAAAGAGGGAGAGAAAACCGGCCAGCGCACTGGCCGCATTGGCTGCCAGTGCATAGAGGATCCGCCGTCGCGGCGTATGCCCTCTGAGCCGGCGGGCATAGACAAGCGTTTCGATCAGGAATATTCCTGCCTCCGCCGCCAGCACGGACCACAGGGCTTCCTCCAGGCCGCAAAACAGGAATACGGTGCCGCTCAGTGCGGTCAGCAGAAGCTGGGTGCCGACATTGACGCCGAGGAAAAGCGCGGCGTTGCGCCGCAGTGAAAAGCGGAAAAGGAGCAGCAGTATCCCCTCAATGAGCAGCGTGGGCAGACAGGTGGCGGCGAACTGCCGCAGATAATCCAGCCACCAGCGGGGATGATAATCGACGAAGGAGGGATCGGGCCGCACCGGATCCTGCTCCGCGGCGGCGAGATCTGCGGCAGCATAATCGCAGGAAACCACAGCGTAAAAAGCCTTGGTCTGCACCTCGTCCGAAACGATGAGGCGGTTGTCCGGCGTGACAATGGCGATGCGGAAACGATCAGGTACGCCGTGATACGAAAAAACATGCCGCATCGTCTCGCCGTCCCGTTCACCGATCAGATCGCCAAACAAGGGGGCTGCAGTATATCCGGCCAGCGCGGGATACCAGCCCTCTTTCTCGAGAGAATGAAGCCGCTCCAGCTTGGCGGCGTCATACTCATCCCGATGCTCCTGCAGATTGTCAAAGCTCCCCTTTTTTTCGGGCAGCAATAAATCGAGATAATATTCCTCCTGCGGCGGATGCTCCACCACAATGGTGAGCGTTGGCTTGGGCCCTGTGTCGGCGCGGCCAAAAAGGGGAAAGGCGGTCAGCACCAGACACAGCAGCGCCAAAAGGAGAGCGCCGCGGCTGGTCGGCTTTGTACAGGAAGCGGTTTTCATCCTGGTTTGTCTCCTTTCTCTCTGACGCCGGTGAGATCGAAGGAAGGGATATATTGTGTGCCGCTGCTTTGGCGGTCCTGCACATAGCCGTCGGTGATGCCGCGCTCCAGCATGGCATTCCAGACCTTATCGCATTCCCGGGCGGTCAGGGGGCGGTTCAGCTCCGGATGATCGGGGCATGGCAGGACCGGCGTATACTGGAACAGCAGGCTCACCCACACCGCGTCCTTGTGTGCGGCGAGCCAGTCGAGTACGGCGATGGATTCCCGCGTGTGGGCGGGCAGCACCAGGTGGCGCACCATGGTACCCCGTACCGCCAGGCCGTTTTCGTCCAGCGTCATGGGGCCGGTCTGTCGTGCCATTTCGAGAATGGCGGCCGCGGCGCGGGCAAAGTAGTCGGGCGCGCCCGACAGGGCAGAGGCCAGCTCGGCGCTGACGTATTTGAGATCGGGCAGATACACATCGACGAGGCCCTCGAGCGATCGCAGCGTCTCCACCCGTTCGTATCCGCTGCTGTTGTACACCACCGGCACATTCGGCCTGTAAAGCAAAAGGGCTTTCCGTATGGCGGCGGCAAAATGGGTGGGGTTGACGAGGTTGATGTTGTGCGCGCCCTGTTCTTCCAGTTCGCGGAAGATGGCGGCCAGCCGCTCGATCGAAACGGGCTGACCGAAATTGTCGTGGCTGATCGGATGGTTCTGACAAAAGCGGCAGCGCAGCGAACAGCCGGAGAAAAAAACGGTGCCCGACCCGGCCGTGCCGCTGATGCAGGGTTCTTCGCCGAAATGGAGGGCGGCGCGGGCGATCACCGGATTCGCCGGCATGCCGCAGAAGCCGCCCGCGGGACGATCCTCTTCCCGCGGGACGCGGCACAGACGGGGGCAGAGGGCACAGGCTGAAATGGACATGAACAGGGCCGCCTTTCCGGAAAGCAGTGGTTTCCTGTATCGTACCATATCCCGCGCCGATTTACAATTTGTTTTTCGGCGCCGAATCTGCTATACTGATAACCGCATAAGGAGGGATAAGCATGCTCAAATGCCTGTCATGGAATGTCAACGGCTTGCGCGCCTGCGTGGGCAAGGGGTTTACCGAGATATTTGAACAGGAAAACGCCGATATTTTCTGCCTGCAGGAAACCAAGCTGCAGGCCGGGCAGCTTGCACTCGAGCTGCCGGGATACCATGCGTATTGGAATTACGCCGAGAAAAAGGGATACAGCGGCACGGCGGTATTCTGCCGGGAGGAGCCGCTCGCCGTGTACTATGGCCTCGGTGTGGAGGAGCATGATCATGAGGGGCGGGCCATCACGCTGGAATTCCCCGCCTTTTATCTGGTGAACGTATATGTCCCCAACGCGCAGGACGGGCTGGCCCGCATTGATTACCGCCTGCGGTGGGAGGCGGATTTCCGTGCTTATCTCACGGCCCTCGACCAAAAGAAGCCGGTGGTCGTCTGCGGCGATCTCAATGTGGCACACCGGGAAATCGACCTGAAGAATCCCGGGCCCAACCGCGGCAATGCCGGCTTCTCCGACGAGGAGCGTGCTGCCTTTTCCGCGCTGCTCGATGCCGGCTTTGTCGACAGCTTCCGGCTGCTGTACCCGGAGGTGACCGGCGCCTACAGCTGGTGGTCCTATCGCTTTCATGCGCGGGAGAACAACGCGGGATGGCGCATCGATTATTTTCTGGTGTCCCGGCGGCTGGCCGATCGGGTGCGGGAAGCCAAGATCCGGTCCGAAATATACGGGTCGGATCACTGCCCGGTGGAGCTGCAGCTGGATATAGAGTGAAGGAGTGATTCGCATGGCGGACAAGCATGAGCAGCAGGTACAGCGTCTGCAGGCCGAACGGGTGATCGAGGGGCTGCGGCGCAACAACATGCAGGGGTATTTTGTGGAAACCGCGGCCGAGGTGCCCGCCCGGGTGGCGGAACTGCTGCACGACGGGGACACGGTGGCGGTCGGCGGTTCGATGACACTCGAGCGCACCGGCGTGCTCGATCTGCTGCGCAGTGGGCGGTACCGTTTTCTCGACCGTTATGCACCGGGACTGACCGGCGACGAGGTACGGCGTATTTTTGTTGAGAGCTTCGCCGCGGACGCGTATATCAGCTCGGTCAACGCGGTAACCCTGGCCGGCGAGCTGTACAATGTGGACGGCAACGGCAACCGGGTTGCCGCCATCTGTTACGGCCCGCGCTCGGTTATTCTGGTGGCCGGGGTAAACAAAATCGTCCGGGATATAGACGAGGCCGCCGCCCGGGTTAAGCGGATTGCCGCGCCGGCTAACGCGGTGCGTCTCCATAAGGATACGCCGTGCGCCCATACGGGGAGCTGCGCCGGCCTGCATGGGGATATGCCGGCGGGCTGTCGTTCGGCGGATCGGATCTGCTGCCACCATGTGGTATCGGCCTATCAGCGGGAGAAGGACCGCATTAAGGTGCTGCTCGTAGGGGAACCGCTGGGGTATTGAGGTTTCCTGCACGGCAGACGGCCCCGGCAAAGCAGAGAAAAATCCGGCTGCGGGGAGCCCGGTATCCCGCGAGCGGCCGCGTATAAGGAAAACGACCCGCCGACGGCGGGTCGTTTTTTATGCGGTTTCAGCGGGTTTCCAGCTGCTTTTTTATCATGCGGGCGCATTTGTATACGTCGCCGCCGCCCATGGTCAGGACCAGATCGCCCTGTTCCGCGTGCTGCGTGACATAAGCCGTGATTTCCTCAAAGGTGGGCAGGTAGAGGGCGCCGGGAATGCGGGACGTGATCTGCTCGGAGGAGACGTGATAGGTGTTTTCCTCCCGCGATCCCATGATATCGCTGACGATCACCTTGTCCGCAATGGACAGGGAGGAGACGAACCCGTCCAGATGCCGGGCGGTGCGGGAATAGGTAAAGGGCTGAAACACGGCCCAGACCCGCTGGTATCCCATCGCCTTGGCCGCGTTCAGCGTCGCGCTTATCTCGGTGGGGTGGTGGGCGTAATCGTCTGCGATGGTCACGCCGTTCACGGTGCCGAGAAATTCGAAGCGGCGGCCTGCGCCGTGAAAGCTCTCCAGTCCCTCCACAATCTGCGGTATCGTCGCACCGCAGAGGAAGGCAGCCGCCGCGGCCGCCAGGGAGTTGGAGATGTTGTGCGCGCCGGGCACCCCCAGCCGCACCCGGGCAGCAAATGTCCCCTCGTGATATAAATCGTATACCCCGTAGGAGCCGTTTTCCACGCTGCAGTTTTTCGCCGTCCAGTCATAGTCGCCGTGCAGGCCGTAGGTGACCAGCTTTTTGCCTTCCAGGCCGCGCACGGCTTTCGGGGCGTTTTCGTCGTCCATATTGATCACCAGGGTACCGGTGGTGTATTCCGCAAAGGTGTGGAAGGAGGCGATGACGTTTTCCAGCGTGCCGAAATAATCGAGGTGATCCGCATCGACGTTGAGAATCACCGCCACGGCGGGACGCATCTCCAGATAGTGATCCTGAAATTCGCACGCTTCGCACACCATCGTATCGCTCGATCCGGCGCGGCCGTTCGCCCCGATGAGGGGGAGGCGGCCGCCGATGAACAGAGTGGGATCAAGGCCGGCCTGCAGCAGGATCTGCGCCACCATCGAGGTGGTGGTCGTTTTGCCGTGGGTGCCCGCCACCGCCACCGTGTTCGCATAGCGCCGGGAGATAAGGCCGAGCAGCTTGGCCCTCTCGAGCAGCGGGATCCCCTGCTCTTTGGCGGCGACAAGCTCGGGATTCTGCGCGTTGACGGCGGAGGTGAACACCACCAGCTGCGCCCCCCGGATGTTATCGGCGGCATGTCCCATGAAAACGGGGATCCCCAGTGCGCGCATGCGCGCCACGTTATCCGACTCGTTGTTGTCCGAGCCGGTCAGCTCATAGCCGCGGGCGTGCAGGATCTCGGCCAGCGGGCTCATGCCCGACCCGCCGATGCCGACAAAGTGAATGCGTTTGACCTGACTGAGAATATCCTGATTGTCCATAGATGCTTTCATACCTTTCCTGCGTTCCGTTTACCTCCCCCATTATATGGCGAACGGGAAAAAAAGGAAACCTCTTTTTCGTATTTTATCCGAAAAAAAGAGAATTTAATCCGCCGGGCCGCCGGAAACCCGAATTAAAGATTGAAAAAGACGGCCGCGCTTGCTATAATAAAAAGAATGAAGCTTCGGGTACCTTGCTGCCCGAAAGAGAGGAAAAACAGCCGCGTATGTCGAATATCCGAGTTGTACCCCCCGAAGAACTGGCGCAGCAGAAAATCTATATGGAGAAGGTGCGCGATCACTACGATCGCCGGTTGGCGCATGCCGCGCCGCTGGCCTGCGTGCGCACCTTCGGTTGTCAGCAGAACGTATCCGATTCGGAGCATATCAAGGGTATGCTCGCCGAAATGGGATTCGGATTCACCGAAGAGCCGGAGCAGGCGGATCTTATCCTGTTCAATACCTGCGCCGTGCGGGAGCATGCCGAGGACCGCGTGTTCGGCAATGTCGGCGCGCTTAAGGCGATTAAGCGCCGCCGGCCCGACGTGCTCATCGCGGTGTGCGGCTGCATGGTGCAGCAGGAGCATGTGGCCAGAAAGTTTCAGGAAAGCTATCCCTTCGTCGGGCTGGTGTTCGGCACCCATGTGCTGCACCGGTTCCCCGAGCTGCTTTACGACGCACTGGGCAGCCGGAAACAGGTGGTTTCCATTCCAAAAGAAGATGGCGTTATCGCCGAGGGAGTGGCGGTGCACCGCGACGGGAGCTTCAAGGCCTGGCTGCCCATCATGTACGGGTGCAACAATTTCTGCACCTACTGCATCGTGCCCCACGTGCGCGGAAGGGAGCGCAGCCGTGACCCCGACCGCATCGTGGAAGAGGCCCGGCAGCTGGTAGCCGAAGGATACAAGGAGATCACCCTGCTCGGCCAGAACGTCAATTCCTATGGCCGCGGCGCGGACCACGGGGTGGATTTCCCCGAATTGCTCCGGCGCATCAACGCCATTGAAGGGGACTTCCTCATCCGCTTCATGACCTCCCATCCCAAGGACGCGACACCCGCCCTTTTCGACACCATCGCCGCGTGCGAAAAGGTGTCCCGGCATTTTCACCTGCCTTTTCAGTCGGGAAGCAACCGGGTGCTCAAGGCGATGAACCGCGGTTACACCCGGGAGCAGTATTTGGACCTGATAGCCTATGCCCGAAAGGCCGTGCCCGGCATCGCCTTTACCAGCGACGTCATCGTGGGATTTCCGGGGGAATTGCGGGAAGACTTTGAACAGACCCTGTCCCTCATCGAGCAGGTCGGCTTTGTTTCCCTGTTCACCTTCATCTTTTCGCCCCGCGTGGGTACGCCGGCGGCCTCCATGCCCGATCCGGTTTCCCCGCAGGAAAAGAGCGCCTGGTTTCAGGAGATGACCGTCCTGCAGGAAAAAATAGCGGCGAAGCGGCTGGCCGGCATGGTCGGTTCGGTGCGCCGGGCGCTGCTCGAGAGCCGGGGAGACGGGTTCGTGGAGGCACGGCTGCCCGAGAATATTGTGGTGCGCGTACCCGAAACGGACGCGCCGCTGGGCGTTTACGCCCAGTTGGAGATAACCGAGGCCAAAAGCTGGATTTTGGAAGGCAAAATCGTATCAATAGAGTCATAACAGGAGGATTTGAAAATGAACGACATCATGGAAATGGCCCGCGAGATGGGGTACGCGATACAGCAGGACGAGCGGTTCATCCGCGCCCAGATGGCGCAGGCGGCAGCCGACGAGGACGCCGCCCTGCAGGACCTCATCGGGGAGTTCAACCTCAAGCGCATCGCGCTGGGCAACGAGACAAGCAAGAAAGAGGACGAAAAGGATCCGGAAAAGCTGCACACTCTCGACAAGGAGATCCGGGAGCTGTACGCTTCCATTATGGCGAACGAGCACATGGCCGCCTATAATGAGGCGAAAACCGCGCTGGACAAGCTGATTAACGACATCGGCACCATTCTGACCATGTCGGCACAGGGGATGAATCCCGACGAGGTGGAAACGGGCGGCTGCGGCGGCAACTGCGCCGGCTGTTCCGGCTGCCACTGATTGTGCACAGTCGCAGGCTGTGTGTGCAGTCCATGACTGTGTGCGGTCCGTGACGGCATGGTATCCCAGTCTATGTGAGAGGAAGTGGTGGCATGGCGGATTTGACGCCCATGATGAAGCAGTATTTTGAAATCAAAAAGCAGCATGAAAACTGCATTGTATTTTTCCGTCTGGGCGATTTTTACGAAATGTTTTTTGACGACGCGAAAATCGCGTCGAAGGAGCTGGAGCTGGTGCTCACCGGCCGCGACTGCGGTCAGGAGGAGCGCGCGCCGATGTGCGGTGTGCCTTACCACAGCTGCGAGTCGTATATCGCCCGGCTGGTTGCCAAGGGATATAAAGTGGCCATCTGCGAACAGACGGAGGATCCCGCCGCGGCCCAGGGGCTGGTCAAGCGGGACGTGGTGCGCATCATCACGCCAGGCACCGTGATTGAAAACAGCATGCTCGACGAGGGAAAGAACAACTATCTCGGCGTGCTCTACCTCGAGGAGAAGGGAACCGAGGCGGGCGTCTGCTTCTGCGACTGTTCGACGGGGGAAATCCACCTGACCTGTCTGCGCGGCGAAGACGTGGTGGTCCGGGCGTGCAACGAGCTGGCGCGCTTTTCGCCCAGTGAGCTGCTGCTCAACACGGCGGCCGCACAGAACACGGTCCTTGCCCCTTTTATCGAGGACAGGCTCGGCATTAAGCCGGAGGTGTATGACGAAAGCGGCTTTAACTTCGACGACAGCGAGCGGCGTATTCTGCAGCATTTTGCCAAGGACACGCTGTTCGAGCTGGGGCTGGCGGAGCAGTATCCCGCCGTGCGGGCGCTCGGCTGCGCCCTGTCCTATCTGCAGTCCACCCAGATGACCGGTCTGGAACGGCTGACCGACCTCGACGTGTATTCCGACGTGCAGTTCATGCGCCTGGACGTGACGGCGCGGCGCAATCTCGAGCTGCTGGAGACGATGCGTTCCAAGGAAAAGCGCGGCTCTCTTCTCGGTGTGCTCGACTGCACCAAAACCGCCATGGGCAAGCGTCTAATCCGCCAGTGGATCGAGCAGCCGCTGATCCATCCCGCCCAGATTATCCGCCGGCACAATGCGGTGGAGGAGCTGTTCGGCGATCTCGTGCTGCGGGAGGATATCCGCACCCTGCTGTCCAACATCTACGATCTCGAGCGCATCATGACCCGCATCGTATACGGCAGTGCCAATGCACGCGAGCTGCGTTCCCTGTCGCATACCATCACCTGCATGGAACCCATTAAGACGCGCCTGGCCGGCGTACAGTCTGCTCTGCTGCAGGAAATCTGGCGCGGTATCGATCCGCTCACCGACATCCACGATCTCATCGAAAGCGCCATTGTGGACGACCCGCCCTTTTCGGTGCGGGAGGGCGGCATCATCCGCGAGGGATACAACGAGGAGATCGACGAGCTGCACTTTGAAATGTCGGACGGCAAGGGGATCATTGCCCGCGTCGAGGCGGAGGAAAAGGAACGCACCGGCATCAAGAACCTCAAGGTCGGCTACAACCGGGTTTTCGGCTATTATATTGAAGTGTCGCGCGCCTATACGGGTGAGGTACCCGATACCTACATACGCAAACAGACCCTCGCCAATGCCGAACGGTACATCACCCAGGAGCTTAAAGAGCTGGAGGCCCGTGTGCTCGGCGCCCGGGACCGGTCGGTGGCGCTCGAATACCAGCTGTTCACCGACGTGCGCAACCGGGTGGCGGGGGAGCTGCACCGCATTCAGGAGACGGCGGGCGCCATTGCCCGTCTCGACGTGCTTTGCTCCTTCGCCGATGTGGCGGTGCGGCGGGGGTACTGCCGGCCCGTCGTGGATCTCAAAGGCGGCATCGACATCAAAAACGGGCGGCATCCGGTGGTGGAATCGCTGCTCGACGCGCCCTTTGTGCCCAATGACACCCTGCTCGATGAGAAGGATAACCGGGTCGCCATCATCACCGGTCCCAACATGGCGGGTAAGTCCACCTATATGCGGCAGACGGCCCTCATCGTCCTGCTCGCCCAGATCGGCAGCTTTGTCCCCGCGGACAGCGCCACCATCGGCGTCGTGGACAGCATTTTTACCCGGGTGGGCGCATCGGACGATCTCGCCGCCGGACAATCCACCTTCATGGTGGAGATGAGCGAGGTGGCGGCCATTCTCAAAAACGCCACCCAGCATTCGCTCATTATTTTCGACGAAATCGGACGGGGCACTTCCACCTTCGACGGCATGAGCATTGCGCGCGCCGTGCTCGAATACGTGGCCAACGCCAAAAAGCTCGGGGCCAAGACGCTGTTCGCCACCCATTACCACGAGCTGACCGACATGGAAAGCGAAAACAATGGCATCAAGAATTACAATATTGCCGTCAAAAAGCGAGGGGACGACATCACCTTCCTGCGCCGCATCGTGCGCGGTCCGGCGGACGACAGCTATGGCATTGAGGTGGCCAAGCTCGCCGGCGTGCCGGAGGGCGTGGTCGCCCGGGCAAAGGAAATCCTGCATCAAATTGAGGCGGGGGAGCCGGAAGAACATAAAAAGGCCGCCTCCCGGCCGGAAGAGGATGGACAGCTTTCGCTGCTTGCCGCGGCGGACAACGAGTTGATCCGGCAGCTTAGGGCGATCGATGTCAACACGCTTACGCCCATTGAGGCGCTGCAGAAGCTATACGAACTCAGCCGCGAGGCGGAGAAATATTAAAGACGCCGCAGGAGGCACGTCCCCGAAAAAGGAGGGCTCTCATGGCCAAAATTCAGGTACTGGACAAGCATACGGCGGAACTCATTGCAGCCGGCGAGGTGGTCGAGAGACCTTCCTCCGTGGTGAAGGAATTGATGGAAAATACCATCGACGCGGGGGCCTCCTCGGTCACGGTGGAAATCCGCAGCGGCGGCATTGCTTATATCCGCGTGACGGATAACGGGGCAGGCATTGCCCGCGAGGACGTGCCGACTGCCTTTCTGCGCCACGCAACGAGCAAGGTGCGCACCGAAGAGGATCTCGAGGCCATCGGCACGCTTGGTTTCCGCGGCGAGGCGCTTGCCTCCATCGCGGCGGTTTCACGCGTCGAGCTGCTGACCTGCGCCGCCGGAGAAGAGGCGGGCACCCACTTTCTCATCGAAGGCGGGGAAAACGGCGAGCTGACTGACGCCGGTTGTCCCCAAGGTACGACAATCATCGTGCGGGATTTGTTTTATAATGTTCCGGCGCGCATGAAATTCCTTAAAAAAGACGTCAGCGAAGCGAATGCGGTGGCCGGTGTGGTCGACCGGGTGGCGCTTTCCCATCCGGAGGTGTCGGTCCGCTTTATCCGTGACGGGAAGGAAGAACTGCTCACGCCGGGGGACGGCCTGCTGCGGTCCTGTATTTATGCGGTGCTCGGCAAGGATTTTTCCGACGGGCTGCTCCCGGTGGAGTATACGCTCGGCGGCGTGCATGTGCACGGCTTTGCCAGCAAACCGGTGCACAGCCGTGCCAACCGCACCATGCAGCACTTTTTTATCAACGGCCGCTACGTCAAAACGCGCACCGGCATGGCCGCTCTCGAGCAGGCGTATAAAGGCGCGATTATGGCGGGAAAGTTCCCCGCCTGCGTGCTGCATATCGATATGCCGCCTGAGGCGGTGGATGCCAACGTGCACCCGGCCAAAATCGAGGTGCGCTTTATCAACGAAAAGCCGGTGTTTGACGCCGTATACCACGCGATAAAATCCGCGCTCGAAACGGGGGATACCCGCAAGCAGGCGGCACTGCCCGCCCGGGTGCCGGTAGGGGAGCCCCAGACCCCGCCCGAGCAGATGCAGCTGGAGGCGCGTCCGACCGGTCGGACTCCGGCGGCGCATATACAGGCCGTTCTCGACAAGCCGGCGTCACCGGTATCACCTGCACCCGTTCCGGTTACGAAGGCACCACCGGCCAGACAGGCTGTCAGCAGACCGGCCGATTCGGGGCGGCTGCTGTTCCGCGACGAAACGCCGGCGTTCTGGGATGGGATACGGCCCTCCATCGACATCGAGCGCACCACGCCCTCGGCACCGGCCGTGCCGCCGCGTCCTGCCGCCGCTGAAAAAAAGACGGTCAGCAGCGAGCCGCCGGCAGTGCAGACGGCGCCGGCGGACAAGGCGGCAGAAAAAAAGGAAATGCCGCCCGTTCAGTACATAGGCGAAGCGTTTCAGACATACATCATCGCTCGGATGGGGGATTCGCTCTTCTTCATCGACAAGCACGCCGCCCACGAGCGGCTGTTATACAACCAATTCAAAGCGGAGGAGCGCCACGACGCCCAAATGCTGCTTGCTCCCGTGTCAGTAGTGCTTGGCCGGGAGGAATACGCAGCCTTGACTGCCGAGTTGGACGCGCTGAACGCCGCCGGCTTCGAGGTGGAGGATTTTGGCGGTTCCACCGTGCTGGTGCGGGCTGTACCGCTGATTCTGGCGGGAGGCGACGTGGCCGCCGCCATGCAGGAGATCGCGGGCGGCTTTGCGTCCGGCAGGCGGGAGGTCACCACGGACAAGCTGGACTGGATTTACCATTCCACCGCGTGCCGTGCCGCCGTCAAGGCGGGGGACAACAGCACGCCCGAGGAACTGCAGCAGCTCGCCGAGCGCGTGCTGCACAATGAGGATATCCGCTACTGCCCCCACGGCCGGCCCGTCTGCTTCGAGCTGACCCGGCGGGAGCTGGAAAAACAATTCGGCCGCGTGACCTGACGGCCGTGCGCAGGGAGACAATCTATGCAGCAGTCAGCCAACATACCGGTGCTCGCCGTGGCGGGGCCCACCGCATCGGGAAAAACGGCGCTGGCCGTGGAACTGGCCCGTGCGCTGGACGGCGAGGTGGTGTCTGCCGATTCGATGCAGGTGTATGCCGATTTGTCCATTGGCACAGCACGGCCCACGCCTGCTGAGATGGGGGGGATCCCCCATCATTTGACGGGCTTTCTGCCTTTGTCGGAGCACTACAGCGTGGCCCGCTATGTGCAGGATGCGCACCGGGTCATACGGGAGGTGACCGGCCGGGGGAAGCTGCCCGTTTTGTGCGGCGGCACCGGCCTGTATCTGCAGGCGCTGCTCGAGAACCTCACCTTTGCCGAGCAGCAGACGGATCCCGCCCTGCGGCAGGCGCTCAAACAGCGCGCGCAGACGGAAGGCGGCGGTGTACTGCTGGAGGAGCTGCGTGCTGTGGATCCCGAGACGGCCGCCCGTCTGCATGTCCACGACATCGGCCGTATTGTACGCGCCCTGGAGGCCTATCACATGACGGGCGTACCGCTGAGCGAGCAGGTGCGCCGTTCCCGTGCCACCCCTTCTCCTTACGATACCTGCCTGCTGGTGCTGGACGCCCGTGACCGGCAGGTGCTGTATGAGAGGATAAACCGCCGGGTGGATACCATGCTGGAGGCGGGGCTGGAGCAGGAGGCGCGGCGGGTGCTGGCCGGTCCATATGGGGGAACGGCACTGCAGGCCATCGGGTATAAGGAGCTGGCCCCCTGGTTCGCCGGCACCTGTTCCCGCGAGGAAGCGATCGAAGGGCTTAAGCGCGGCACACGGCGCTACGCCAAGCGCCAGCTCTCCTGGTTCCGCCGCATGGAGGAGGCGCAGTTTCTCTACATCGACGACTATCCCGATACGCAGGCGCTGTGCCAGGCGGCGCTTGCCCTCTGGAGAGAACATAACCGAAAGGAGAGTGGGGCATGAATGCATTTGCCAAGCGGCTGCTGACCGTGCTGGGCGGGCTTTTTCTGCTTGCCTACGTGGGGTACCAGGCGTATCAGATGCTGTATACGCCGATTCACACCGAGACGGTGTACAGCGCCACCATGTACGAGACGTACGATACCACGGGCATCACCATCCGCAACGAAACCACCCTGCCCGGTTCTCCTTCCGGCTATCTTTTCTATACGGCGGAGGACGGCAGCCGCGTGGCCAAGGACGGCACCATCGCGCAGATTTATCCTTCGCAGGCCGACGCGCAGGCGCAGCAGCAGCTCGACGCGCTCGACGAGGAAATCGCCCTGCTCAAAAGCATTCAGGAGCAGGGAACCGAAAACCGCGTGAATCTTGATCTCATCACCAAGCAGCTGTCCCAAACGGTGGACGTGCTGGTGCAGCAGGCGCATTCCTCTTCGCTGGCCGGGGTGGCGGATCTGCGCAGCGAGATGCTCTCCCTGCTCAATAAGCAGCAGGTGATCACCGGCAAGACCGAGAACTTCAACGACCGCATCACGCAGCTGACCGAGCAGCGCAATGCGCTGGACGGCAGCTTCAAAAAATCCACCGGCACGGTGTCCTCGCCGGTGGCGGGATATTTTGTGGCCAGCCTGGACGGATACGAAGGCGCGCTGCCCTTTGATGACGTCACCGAACTGACCACCGAGCAGATACAGGGCTTCCTGGACATGCAGGTGACGCCTCCGTCGGATGAAAAGGTCGGCAAGGTGGTGTCCGATTACGAATGGTATTTCGCCTGCAACGTGCCCATCACGTATATGAGCCAGCTGTCTGTGGGGGCATCGCTGACCGTTCGCTTTCCCTTCGTTTCGGACGAGGAAATTCCCGTGACGGTGGCGGCCAACAACCGCGATCGGAACGGGCAGATGGCCGTGGTGTTCCGCTGCTCCAACATGTCGAAGGAGCTGTCCTCCATGCGCGTCGAACAGGTGCAAATCCAACTGGTCGAGCACACCGGGCTGCGCGTGCCCAAAGAGGCCATCGTCACCGATGAGGCGTTCCAAACAGGCGTGTATGTGCGGGTCGGCAACACGGTGGCGTTCCGCAAAATTGAACAGGAATACAACGACGATCCCACCTATTCCATCTGTAAGGAAATCGATGAGAGTGGGTATCTGCGCTTATATGACGACGTGATTCTGGGTGGAAAGGGGCTGTACGATGGAAAGATCATACGCTGATGAGGTGCGCGAAAACCTGATGCGCGTGCGGGAAACCATGGCCAAAGCCTGCGCCGATGCGGGGCGGCCGGAAAATGCGGTGTCGCTTCTTGCCGTGACCAAAACGGTGGAGCCGGCCCGCATCAACGCGGCGATCGCTTTGGGGGTGACCGGCATCGGGGAAAACCGGGTGCAGGAGTTTCTCGGTAAGCGGGACGAGCTGCACCTCGAGGGGGTGGCCGTGCATCTTATCGGGCATCTGCAGACGAATAAAGTGAACCAAATTGTGGGGAAGGTCGACTGCATCGAATCGATCGACAGCGAACGGGTCGCCCGTGCGGTGTCCGAGGCCTCGCGCCGTCTGGCGCGGGTGACCGATGTACTCGTGGAGGTCAATATCGGCGGGGAAGAGGCCAAATCGGGTGTGCGTCCCGATGAATGCGCCGCTTTCCTGGAACAAATTTCCTCCCTGGAGGGGATTCGGGTGCGCGGGCTCATGACCGTGCCGCCGATTTTGGAGACGGAACGCGAAAAAAGACAGGTTTTTTCGCAAATGCGGGAACTGTTTATTGACATACAGGGTGAAAATATAGATAATGTTAGTATGGATGTTTTGTCGATGGGCATGTCATCCGATTATCGGGAGGCCATTTTGGAGGGTGCGACCATCGTACGCGTTGGTTCGGCGCTCTTCGGCAGACGTACCTATTGAAAAACGCGGGCCGGCCACTTTACCCGGCGGGCCGATACCAAAATACAGGAGGATATAAAAATGGGACTGTTCGATAAAATCAAAGGGTTTATCAACGATCCGGAGGACGACGAGGACGAGGAGATGGACGTGATGGACGACGGGATGGATTTCGTCTCCAAAGGCGAGGAAAAGAACGCCGAACCCTCCTATACCGCCGAACCCCGTAAAAATAACAAAGTGGTGAATATCCATGCGACCGCCCAGCTGCAGGTGGTGCTCGTCAAGCCGGAGCGCTTCGACGACGCGAGCACGGTGGCGGATCATCTCAACGCCAAGCGCACCGTTGTGCTCAACCTGGAATCCGCGAACAAGGACGTTGCCCGCCGTATCCTCGACTTCCTGAGCGGCGTGGCCTATGCGAACGACGGCCAGATTAAAAAGGTGGCCAACTGCACCTACATCATTACCCCATATAACGTGGGTATCATGGGCGATCTGCTCGACGAGCTGGAGAACAATGGGCTTTACTTCTAAGGACGCCGGTGAGGACGGCCTGCTATTCGCCCGCCTGGAAGATGCCGTACAGCTGAGCGAGGCGCATTCCTGCCCTCGCTTTGTCGGTTTTCTGGACGAAAGGCAGCGGGCGGCCGCCGAAGCGCGGCTGAAAAGACGGGCCGGCGTGTCCGTCCGCTTCTTCGGCGGGCACGAGGAGGCGGAACGCACCCTCTGCGGGGTGTTCCCCGACTTTATCGAACCGGAAGAGGCGCTTTTTCCTATTACGGCGCTGGCCATCCGGTACCGGGAGGGTGTGAGCCTGACCCACCGGGACTTTCTCGGTGCGCTGCTTTCGTGCGGCGTGCGCCGGGAAAAAATCGGCGATATTCTGTGCGGCGACGGTCTGGCTGTTGCCTTTGTGGATGAGGAAATCGCGCCCTTCCTCTGCGACCAGCTGTCCGCGGTCAAGGCGGAGGGGGTGCGCGTCACCGCCGGCTACGACGGGGAACTGCCCGCCGCGCGGCAGTACCGTACCATCCAGGACACGGTCGCTTCCCCGCGGCTCGACGCGGTGGTGAAGGCCTGTGTCGGCCTGTCCCGCGAGGCGGCGGCACAGACCATTGCGGCGGGACTCGTTTCGCTCAACCACCGGGTTTGTCAGTCCGCCTCGGCGTCCGTGCATGCGGGAGACTGCCTCTCGATTCGGGGAAAGGGCCGGTATCTGGTGGATGCCATTGGCCCGCCCACGAAAAAAGGACGGCTGATTTTGTCGGCGAGAAAATGTCTGTAACGGTTCTGACCTGATGAAAAGGAGAATGCTTCATGTACACACCGGAAGAAATCCGCAATATCGAATTCACCAAGACCCTCGGCGGTTATAAAACGTCGGAGGTGGACCCTTTTATTGACAACTGCGCCGACACAGTGGAGGCGCTTATGCGGGAAAAGGATGAGCTGACCAAAAAGCTGGAGGTATTGGCGGATAAGCTGGTGGAGTACCGCAATGAGGAGGACAGCATCCGCACCGCCCTGCTCAGCGCGCAGCGTCTGGGGGATACGGTCGTGCGCGAAGCCAACCACAAAGCGAGCCTCATCCTCGAGGATGCCAATATCAAAGCGGAAAAAATCTCGGAGAATGCCCGCAAAAGCATTCAGCAGGAGGAAGAGGAGCTTCGGCGGATCCAGAAAGAGGTGGCAGACTTTAAGAAAGCCCTGCTGTCGATGTACCGCAAGCATCTCGCCGTCATTGACGCGCTGCCCGAGGAGGAAGAGGAGGCCCAGGAACCGGTCCCGGCCGCCGCGCCGTCGCCGCAGCCCGTTGTGGAAGCCGCTCCTCTCCCGATCGAACCGCCCGTACAGGCACAGCCGATCCCGGCCGCTCCTCCTGCCGCTCCCGCTGCGGAGCCGATTCCGGCCTGTCTCTTATACACATCTGACGCTGCCGACGAGCGATCTAGTG
>CABSLQ010000012.1 GCA_902478605.1 uncultured Oscillospiraceae bacterium | reverse complement strand
GCTTACCAATTACCAATTACCTGTTGCCTTAATTTAATAATATATAACAATGATTAAATAATAATATATTATTAAATTAAATGAATGGAAAGCATTAAACACAACCCATTGACTTAAACCCTAAACTCTTGATATAATGAAAACATCCCATTCACCTGTTGATTCACCCACCTACTAAAAACACCCTCTTTTTTTATCCCCTTGCGGTGTGAATATTCACACCAAATCACACCGAAACCCGAAAAAGGGCAAAAAAAGAGACACCCACCGATAACGGTGAATGTCTCAAAAACCCTGTATTTATGCGGTTTTATGCTTATTTGAAGTATCTCTTCAAAAGTCCCTCAAATGCCTTGCCGTGACGGGCTTCGTCCTTCGCCATCTCGTGGACGGTGTCGTGCACCGCGTCGTAACCGAGTTCCTTCGCGCGCTTGGCGAGCTTCATCTTGCCCTCGGTGGCGCCGCACTCGGCTTCCACCCGCATCTGAAGATTCTGCTTGGTGCTGTCGGTTACAACCTCGCCCAGCAGCTCCGCAAACTTCGCCGCATGCTCCGCCTCTTCATACGCGGCTTTTTCCCAGTACAGGCCGATCTCGGGATAGCCTTCACGATGCGCGACACGGCTCATGGCCAGATACATACCGACCTCGGAGCACTCGCCGTTGAAGTTGGCGCGCAGCATCTCGACAACCTCCGCGTCGAGGCCCTTGGCGATGCCGACACGATGCTCGTCGGCCCACACGAGGCTGCTCGTCGAAGCCGCCGGAGCAGAAGCGGCGGGCGCTTCCGCGGCACCCATCTCTTTGAACTGATCAGCGCCGGCGCCGCAAACCGGGCAAACGGCCGGGGCCTGGTCACCGGTATGTACGTATCCACAGATCAGGCAAACAAACTTTTTCATGATTTTTTCCTCCAATTATATTAGTATATGCAACAAAGGCACGGCCTTTGTCAGGGGACAGATTTTTGGGAGCAAGCCGGACAGATGCCTTTGAAATACAAATCCTGCACCTGTACCTGAAACGCAGGCGGGCATATGCCGCGCAGCCGACCGCGTTCCATCTCAAAATCGTAAATGGCGCCGCAGGCCGTGCATTTAAAATGCGCGTGATCGGCAGCATTGCCGTCAAAGCGCTGTTCCTCCGCCTCAATGGTCACGGCGCGGATAAGGCCGGCATTGACCAAAGCGTGCAGGCAGTTATATATCGTGGTGCGGGAAAAAGAAGGGTATCTCTCAAGCACCGCCTGGTAGATGGTTTCCGCCGTGGGATGAACCGGATGGCGGAGCAAATAATCGTATACGGCGATGCGCTGCTGCGTAGGACGCAGCCCGTGATTTGCCAGGACATCCGCAATTTCCTTTGCGGAATAGCCGGCGGGACAACGGACGCTCATGTCCACCTCTCTTTTCTGTTTACATTTCAAATTTGTAATGATTACAATAATTACTATACAGCAATCAATTGCAATTGTCAACCCCCCTATTGAAATTTTTCCGGAATTTTCTTTGACCATAAAACGGCCTGCAGGCCGTGTGAGGCTGCAGGCCGTTATTCTTTCATTGTTTTACACGGTCAGGCCCTGTTCTTCCAGGGCGGCGGCGTATGCCGACTGTGCGGCCAGGACTTTGCGGGTATACCCCGTGCTGGTCACGCCGCTTTCCCGCTTTTTGCGCATATTCACAATGCCCATGTTGTATTCCATCAGCGCATACACTGTCCCGTTCTTCCGGATGGATTCCGCCAGCATATTCACCCCGATGGTGATGTTGTCCTCCGGTTCATAGGCGTTGTCCACACCGTACCGCTCGTAGTGCCGGGGCAGATAGCGGCTGTTTATCTGCATCAGCCCCACCATCTCCACGTCCTCCCCCTTGCGCAGTGCGTCGGTGCGAAAGCCGCTTTCCACCTCCATCACGCCGAGCACAAGGGAATACGGCACCCCAAGCTCGGTGCACAGGTTATAGGTAAACTCCTGCAGTTCTTTAGACAGCCGCAGCTCCTCCAGATACCAGGCGTCAGGAGCCGGTGAAGCCGCGGCAGCCGGCATAACCTCGGTAACAGGCGTGGCTTCGGTAACAGAGGTAGTTGTCCCGCCGGTTTGAGAGGGCGCGGACGCCTGCTGGCTTTCGGCGGTATACACCGTTATCGCCGCAGCCGGTTCCTGTATCTTAGCCTCTGCGCGCACGCTCATCATCACCGAAGCTATATACAGTGTCGCCGCGCCTACCCACGCTGCGCAAATTCCCGCTATCTTTTTCATAAAGAGAAACCTCCTGCCGTTGATATGGGTAGCTTTGGCAGGATCTTCCTCCCTTATACAAAACATCCCGGATGTCCAATCCGGGATGTTTCTATCTGTTCAGAGAACTCAGGGCGTGTCCGAACGAAGATCGATTCGATAGAGATGAAAGGTGACCGGGATATTTTTTGGCTGCCACTGTTCTTCATAAGCTCCCTGGTAGGTCATGCCCAGCTTTTGCATAACCCTCCCGCTCGCCGGATTTTGGACATCATGGGTGGCGATGATATAAGCAAAGCCATCCCCGCGCAGCCGTTCCAGCACGGCGTCCGCCGCCTCGGTCATAAGCCCCCGGTTCCAGTATTCCCGCCGCAGCCCATAGCCGAGCTCACCGCTCGCCGTATCCCGGTCGATTTTGGTCACGCAGACATACCCGATCACCTGGTTTGTCTCTTTTAATTCGAGGGCATAGCAGTAGGCTGTGTCTTTCTTGTATTCCGGATATATGCTGGCGTGCAGATATTCCCGCGTTTGCTCTATCGTGCGGAAGGGATACCACGGCAGAAAGCGGTTGACCTCCGCATCGCTGTAAAGAGGAAACATATCCTCCACGTCGTCCTCCCGGAACCGGCGCAGCCGCAGATGCTCCGTCTCCAGCGGCGGCGTGTTGCTGCATCGCATGATGGTTCTCCTTCCATTCATTCCTGTTCATCCAGCGTGAGGGCGTACGATGGCAGAAATTCCTCCAGAAAGCAGTCGGCTGCCGGCAGATTCATCGCCTGCACGGCGGCCTCGGTGGAAGCACGGGCGCGGGCGAACTCTCCGTTCCCCTGCCCCGTCTCCTCCACGCATTTGATAAGGGCGGCGAGCTTGTCCGCCGCCTTGACAATCCGTTCCTCCTCTGCCCATTCCGCCCCGGGCAGCAGCAGCGGCTCATACTCCGGACGCAGATCCGCCGGCAGCATGGCGAGCAGCCGCCGGGCCGACACCTCTTCCACCTGCTTATAGGCATCGCGCAGGGCAGGATTATAATATTTGATCGGCGTGGGCATATCCCCGGTGAATATCTCGGACGCATCGTGATACAGCGCCAGCAGGGCACACCGGCCCGGGTCCACCTGCCCGCCGAAGCGCCGATTGGTCAGCACGGCGAGAGCGTGGGCCAGCACCGCCACATCCTGCGAATGCTCGCTGACATTTTCCTGCCGGGTATTGCGCATAAGCGCCCAGCGATTGATATATTTCATGCGGGAGAGCACAGCAAAAAAACTGGAGGACATGGGACAGCTTCCTTTCGTTGCATTTGCTTTCAGTATACCAAACGGCGCCGCACCGCGCAAGGATTGCGACAGATTATCCCTTTTCTTTTCGGCCGGTATTTGCTATACTGGATCTTGTTCCTATCAAAAATCCGGATGTGAGAAACAAGGGGGCTTCCTATGGAGACCACCGGCCTGCCGCGGCGTCAGGCTTCCTGGCTTGTCGTCTGCCTGCTGGCGTTCGCCTTTTTGACGCGCGCCGTACTCGCCATGCTGTATGAAAACCATTTTGATCTCGACTGGTACCGCACCTGGGCGCTCGCGCTGCCGGACGGCTTTTTCTCCGCCTACGCCCGTCTGAACGAAGGGCAGTACGCCCTCGATTATCCGCCGGTATATCTGGCCTTTCTCTGGCTCGTTGGTCTGGCCTACCGGGCATGGCCGCTTGCGGATTATGTCATGACCGACATGCTCGCCATGAAATTTTTCCCCATTCTTTTTGATACGCTTGCCGCCGGTATGCTTTACCTTCTCTGCCGGCGCAAAAGCGAACCGCTCGGCGTGCTGGCCGCCGCTCTCTGGGCTCTCAATCCGTCCGCCTTGTTCAACAGCGCCGCCTGGGGTCAGACGGACGGCATGATGCTGTGTCTCATTTTGTTCGCCTTCTGGTTTATCGAAGAGGACAAGCCTTTTATCGGCTCCATCCTGTTTGCCGTCGCCGCCCTGACCAAAATGCAGACGCTGTATTTCACGCCGGTGCTCTTCCTCGTCCTGTGGCGTCGATACCGGCTGGATAAAGCGCTCGGCTGCTTCTTCGCCGCCTTCGGCACCGGTGCGGCCGCCTTTGTCCCTTTCATCATCGGCGGCTTTTCCCGGCGCGGCTGGGCCGCGCTGCTCACCCCCTTTGAGGTGTACCTCGGGGGCTTGGGCAAATACCCGTATGCCGCGCTTAACACCTATAACCTTTACGGGGTGGGCAACCTCAACTGGGTGTACGACGGCCGTTCGCTGCTCTTTGGCACCTACGATGAGGAACTCGGGTATGCGGTCGGCGGCCTGACTTACAATCATCTGAGCCTGGTGCTGCTGATCGCTTCGCTGGCCTTTGCCGCCTTTCTCGTCTGGAAGGGGCGGGAGGAATACAGCCTGTGGCTCGGCTGCTTCGCGCTGATGCAGGGGGTGTTCATGCTGACCACCCGCATGCATGAGCGCTACCAGATTGCCGTGCTGCCCTTTGCCCTGGTGCTGTATGTGCTCACCCGCCGCACCCGCTGGCTCGCGCTGTTCGGCGCGCTGTCCCTCGTCACCTTTGTCAACCAGTTCATGCTGCTCATCCGCAACAATACGATAAACGACCCGACCGCGCCGTGGGACGCCCTATTTAACCCGGTACAGACCGTTTTCTCCCTGCTCAATCTCGCCCTGTTTGCCCTGAGCATGGTCGTCTGCTGGCAGACCGCCTTTCCCGACGGCGTACGCCGCAAGCGCCAGCCCGAGCCCGCACCCGAACCGACTGAGGAGGTATCGCCGTGACACAAGCCGCTCATTCCCTCATCAAACCGAAAGGACGCGCCCGGCAGGCGTTTTTACTCGCGCTGCTTATGGCGTTCCTGCTGTTTTTGCCTTTTCTCATCATTGATAAAGGCTATTTCATCTATTACGGGGATTTCAACGTACAGCAGATCCCGTTTTACCGCATGGCGCACGACGCGGTGCGGTCAGGCAATATTTTCTGGAACTGGGAAACCGATCTCGGTGCCAATTTTATCGGCTCCTATTCCTTCTATCTGCTCGGCAGCCCCTTCTTCTGGCTGACGCTGCCCTTTCCGAGCGCGGCGGTTCCCTATCTGATGGCCCCGCTGCTCATGCTGAAGTTCGCTTTCTCTTCCCTGACCGCCTACGCCTATCTGCGCCGGTTCGTGCGTCCCGATTACGCCGTGATGGGCGGCCTGCTTTACGCCTTTTCCGGCTTCTCCATCTACAACGTATTTTTCAATCACTTCCACGAGGCCATCGTCTATTTTCCTCTGATGCTGCTGAGCCTCGAGATGTATATGAAGGACGGGCGCCGCGGCTTCTTCGCCGTCACGGTGTTTCTCAGTGCGCTGTCCAACTATTATTTCTTCATCGGCCAGGTGTTTTTCCTGGTTATCTACTGGTTTGTGCGCCTGTTTTCGGGGGACTGGGAATGCACCCTGTCCAAATTCCTCTGGCTGCTGTTTGAGGCGGTCGTCGGTACGGCGGGCGCGGCCATTCTGCTGCTCCCCTCCTATTTCGCCGTGATTCAGAATCCCCGCACCGAAAGCTATATCGGCGGATGGGATTTCCTCATTTACAACAAGCCGCAGCGTTTCTACGACGTCATCCATTCCTTCTTCTTCCCCCAGGATATCCCGGCGCGCGAAAACTTTTTCCCCGATTCGGACAACAAATGGGCTTCCATGTCGGCCTGGCTGCCGGTGTTCGGCTGCACGGGCGCCATCGCGTATTTCCAGTCCCGCCGGCACCGTGACTGGCTGCGCCGCATGCTGATCATCTGCTTCTTCTGCGCCATCATCCCGGGACTCAACGCCATGTTCCAGCTGTTCAACTGGGTGTATTACGCCCGGTGGTACTATATGATGGTGCTGCTGCTCGTGCTGGCGACGGTGCGCTGCTTCGAAGAGGCGGAGGAGCACCCCGTCGAATGGAAGCACGCCTTCGGCTGGTCCTTCGGCGTGACGGCGGCCTTCGCCCTATTCATCGGCTTCATGCCGGAAAGCTGGGAACCGGATGAAGAAACCGGCCAGCTGACCATCGGCCTGATGAAGCACGTCGACCGCTTCTGGATTTACGTGGCGATCGCGCTGGTGTCTCTCGCGCTGGCCTGGCTGCTCGTCGTGGTATTCCAAAACGATCGCCCCATCTTCTACCGCTGGAGTGTCGGCGTGGTGGCCAGCATTTCCCTGATTTACAGCTGGTACTTCCTCGGTCTGGGCAAGGCGAATTCCAATTACACCTCCCACTTCGTCATTGAGCAGGGGATCCGCGGGGGCGACAAGATTCATCTGCCTGACCAGCAGGAGGATGCCACCCAGTTTTCCCGGGTCGATATGAACGCGGGGATGGACAACCAGGGGATGTTCTGGGGGCTCTCCTCCATCAACGCCTTCCACAGCATCGTGCCCGGTTCGATTATGGAGTTTTATCCCACCATCGGCGTTCAGCGCAGTGTGGGCAGCCGGCCCGAATCGCAGCATTATGCCGTGCGCAGCCTGCTTTCCACCCGCTGGCTTTTTGACTACGCCAACGAGGATCCGGTGTATAAGGAATATAAGGATCCGGAAGATTTCTTCCTGGTGGACGGCGAAACCAAAATGCCCGGCTGGAGCTATTACGATAAACAGAACGGCTTCCTCATTTATGAAAATGACAACTATATTCCTATGGGCTTTACCTACGATCAGTATATGACCCGCTCCCAGTACGACGCCATGTCGCAGAACCATCGTGAGCTGGCGCTGCTCAAGGCGCTGGTGGTGGAAGACGCGGACGAAGAAATCGTGAGCGCGCGGCTGCCCGTCATGGATGAGAGCGCCGAAATCTTCACCGAAGAAGCGTATGCTGCCGACTGTGCCGACCGGCGGGAGCAGACCGCTTCCACCTTCCGGCGGAATAACCGCGGGTTTACCGCAACCATTTCGCTGGACAGCGAAAATCTTGTCTTTTTCAGCGTCCCCTATGAGGAGGGGTGGTCCGCCACCGTCAATGGCCAGCCGGCGGAAATTTTGAAGGTGAACGTCGGCTTTATGGCGGTGGTGTGCCCTGCCGGGGAGGATGTCACCATCCGGTTTGACTATATGACGCCGGGGCTGCTGTACGGGGCGGCCATATCGGGCGGCGCCGTGGTGCTCTTCGCACTGTATCTGCCGCTGATGCGGCTGTTTGATAAGCGCATGCGCCGCCGGCTGGACGAGGAATTCTCCGCCGCCCCGGACGAGGCGGCGACCGGGACGGAAGCGGCCGTTCCTCCCCCGTCGGCCGACGTTCCCCTGTCGTCCATTCTCCCCCGCGAGGAGCAGGGCGATCCGCCGCACGACTTTGATCTTTATAAGCTATACCCGCGCAGTCCCGACGATTCGGACGAAACGGATACATAAAGAACCGGCCCGGAGGAATCCTCCGGGCCGGTTTTCGATTTGTCTATTAATAATATAGGCTGCCGATAGAGGCAACCGTCCCCACGACCACCACCACATAGATGATGGTCACGATTACCGAAAGAACGCCCAAAATCGTGCCGATGATATTCAGCGTTTTGGCGGTCTTCAGCTTGCTCTGTTCTTCCTCGGCCGTCATGGCGCTTTTGGCCGTCACGGTGAAGACCAGCCCAATGATACCCAGAATGGTACACAGGAAAATATTGATGATGGACCACACCAGCATGCCGGTGTTCATCTGGCCGCTCGGCGGATTGCCGTAGGGCTGCTGATACACAGGCTGCTGATACACAGGCTGCTGATAAATCGGAGCGGCGGGCTGCTGATAAACCGGGGCAGCCGGCTGGGCCGGCGCCGGCGGCATGGCCGCGCCGCACTGCGGACAGACGGCCGCATTATCGGGGACATTCGCATTGCATTTCGGACAAACTGCCATAAGATTTTAGCCTCCTCAAAAGCAAATTTTATGTTCACCCCGGCAGGGGGGCCAACAACGTAAAGGGAAAAAGCGGTATATTGCGCAGGATCCAAAAAATCAGAATGCCCCACATCACCAGCTTGTACATACGCCACGAGGTACTGAAGATGGGCAGCACATCCCGCCGAAAGGTCAGACGGATATACTGCTTCAGCAGAAAATAGGCGACAAGCGGCAGGGCAAGGACAAACAGCACATTGTCGTGCAGCGCCGCAAGAAACTGCCCGTGGAGCAGAGCGGTGAGCGCCCGGCCCGAGCCGCAGCCCGGGCAATACAACCCTGTAAAAAAATGGAACGCACAGACGAAGGGGTTCCCGTAGCGGTACAGGAAGAGCAGGCCGCTAAGCGCGGCCGCCGGAATCCCCACACCGAAAGCCACCCGAAACGGCATGGATGCGATCGTTCTTCTCCACCACGGCAACGGCATTTTTGTTTCGTTCATAACCACTATAAGCCATTATATCGCTTTGTCATGCAACGCCTTCCTCTTCAGACGATCCCTATTATGACAAATAGGAGGATGGCTATAAAGCCCCCGATCGTACCGATTAGATTGAGCGTCTTCGTCGTGTCAAGCCGCTTCGCCTCCTCCTCGGCACTCGTGGCATTGTGTGCCATGATGGTGTAGACGAGGCCGGCAATACCGAGCGGTGTACAGCACAGAATAATATTCAGGATGGACCATATCAGAAGGCCCGTATTGAGCTGGCCGCTAGAGGCCGGCATGTTCGGTTGATACGGATAACCGTATGGAGAGGGCTGCCCGTATGGATTATAAGGCGGCGGTGCATACGGCTGACCGCCTGTCGGCGGGGTATACCCCGTTGGCGGCACATAGGGCGGCGGATTTCCCGTCGGCGGCGTATAAGGTGGCGGTGTGCCGGCCGGCGGCGTATTCGGCGGTATGTAGGTTGGCTGCGGCGGCACCTGCGGCTGTTCCGCGGACGGAGGCGCCGGGTTTTCCGGCGTGGGCGTGGGCGGCGCCGGCTCCTGCGGTTTTGGCATCAGCGCACCGCCGCACTGGGTGCAGAAAGCGGCGGTATCTGCTACCTGCGCGCCGCAATAAGGACAAGTTGCCATAAAGGATCCTCCATTTCTTACCGGGGCCAGCCCGACGGACGGGTTACCGCCGCCTTTTTGCTGCCGCGGCCCTTCCGCTTACTTATTGATCTATATTATCATTATGTCATATCTCTGCGGGAAATGCAACCGACAATTCATGACAAAAAAAGAGCCGCCTCCTTCGGTAAAACCGATGGAAAGGCGGTAAATTCGGTTATTGTCCGAACTGGCCGGCGAATTTCTGTCTGGCGTTCTGAAGCTTTTGTTCCTCCGCCATGGGCGTCGGGTACCAGCCGCGCTTCTGCAGCTCGGTGAATACCCTGGCTTGGATCGTGTGTTCTTCCCGCAGGATGCTGAGCATCTCATCCCGTATGGCGGGCGTCGCACACTCGTTGGCGCAGGTATCATATGCGCCGGTTATCTGCTTCTGTGCGTTCAGGGCATCGCTCAGCAGTTCTTTGTCCTGCATGGCGAGGCCGGAGGCGGCGTTCTGGTTCATGCTTTTGCTCATTCCTTTCGCTTGACAATAATTCTCAGCTCAGCAGCGCCAGCAGCCGATCGAAGTGGCTTTGATGCTGCCCGGCAATCTGTTCGTACTGGGTTTTGAGCTGGGGATCGGCGCTCAGTGCGGCGTAGGCCTTAAATTTTTTCACCAGAAGCTGTTCGGCGCTGAGCTGGTCCTCAAGGGAGGTGAGCTCACGAGCTGTCAAATTGGGCATTTCCGACATCCTTTCTCTGTTGACTGGGGCATAACACGGGCGATTATGTAGCCCGTCTCTGCGCACGGTTGTCCGCATCCAGTCCGAAACTGATTTGCAGCGCTTCATCCACGCGCGACATGGATCCCGGATCCAGCCGGCCCATATGCTCCTTCAAGCGGCGCTTGTCAATGGTCCGGATCTGCTCGAGAAGCACGATGGAGTCCCGGGCAAGGCCGCTTCCCGCGGAATTAAGCTGTATATGCGTGGGCAGCCGCGCTTTATCCTTCTGGCTGGTGATGGCGGCCGCAATGACGGTGGGGCTGAACCGGTTGCCCACATCATTCTGCACGATAAGGACCGGGCGGATCCCCCCCTGCTCTGACCCGACCACGGGGCTGAGATCCGCATAATAGATATCGCCTCGACGAATGTTCACCATTCTCACTCCTGTTTTTTGGTTGCATACAAACGGCCGGATAAGCGCTTATCTGACGGCTCCCGTTCAGCGGCCGGCAGCGATATGTTCGAACAGTTTTAGGATTGCCTGCAGGAATTTTTTTATACAATCGCCGCGTGAAAAATCCATTCTGTTTGTGCGCTATTCTATTGTATGCATGTCCGCCGAAACGGTGCGCGGTCTCCAAAAGACAGGAAAAACGCCCCTCTGCATTGGCAGAAGGGCGTTTGATACCGAAAATTTTATTCGCTCACGAAGGGGAGAAGCGCAATCTGACGGGCACGTTTAATGGCCACCGTCAGTTCCCGCTGATGCCGGGCACAGGTACCGGTCACGCGGCGCGGAAGGATCTTCGCCCGCTCGGACATGAAGCGGCGCAGACGGGCCACGTCCTTGTAGTCGATGCTCTCGACCTTGTCCACGCAGAACTGGCAGACCTTCCGGCGGCCCTTGCGGCCTCCGCGGCCGGCCGGACGCTCCGCGCGTTCGATTTTCTCAGCCATGAGTACAGGCCTCCTTTTCTTTTAGAAGGGCAGATCGTCGTCCCCGATAATTTCCTCAAAATCGCCGGCATTGGCGGTGGAAAAAGCGGGCTGCGATTCGCCGTACGGGGGAATCTGGGAATCATAACGCGGGCCGTCGTTTGACCCGCTGTTCTTGGACTCTGCAAAGAAAGCGTTGTCCACCACGACCTCATAGGCCGTGCGTTTGTTGCCGTCCTTATCCGTATAGTTGCGGGACTGCAGCGATCCCTGCAGCGCGATGCGCTGTCCCTTGCGGAAATACCGGGTGATGAACTCCGCGGTCTGCCGCCAGGCGACAATGTTGATGAAGTCGGCCTGCCGTCCTTCCTGTCCCTTGGACTGGTAAGTGCGGTCGACCGCGATGCTAAAGCTCGTCACAGGAATCTGGGAAGCGGTATGCCGAAGTTCGGGGTCGGCGGTCAGCCGGCCCAGCAAGCAAACAACGTTCATAACGTCTCCTCCCCTTACTGCTCTTCCTTACGGATAATCATCGAACGGAGCACACCGTCGGTGATTTTGGCGACGCGGTCCAGCTCCGCCGGGAATTCCGGCCCGCTGACAAAGTTGTACAGCACATAGAAACCGTCCGCTTCATCGTTGATGAGATAGGCGAGCCGGCGCTTGCCCCACTCATCGATTTCGCCGATCTCCGCGTTCTGCTCGATCAGGGATTTAAACTTCTCCTTGATCTCCGCAACGCCCTCTTCCCCCAGCGTCATGGAGAAGATGAAGACAGCCTCATAGGAACCTTTTACTGTGGGCATTTGTTGCACCTCCTTACGGTCTGATGGCCTCCCCACGGCGGGAGAGGCAAGGAAGCGTTAAAATATAACGCATGCCGAAAACGGCACCAAAGTATTATAGCAGTCCTCGCCCCCGGCGTCAAGCCCCCATGCGCCCGGAAACGCAGCTTTTTGGAAATTTTTCTTTACAAGGGGCATTCTATCTTATATAATGAAACAGCTATCATGTTATAAGGGAATGGTTTATATATGCTGCAATACGAAGAACTGCGCCTGCGGCTCGAGGCGCTGCTCCCCGAAATCGAGGATCTGGCCCATGCCGTCGGGATTAAACAAATGGAACACGAGGCGGAAGAGCTGGATGCGCAGACGGCGGCCGACGGCTTTTGGGATGACATGGACGCCGCCCAGAAGGTGGTGCAGAAAAACGCCATCCTCAAATCCAAAATTGAAGCGTATCATCAGCTGGAGGCCGACTATCACGATACCCACACGCTGATCGAGCTGGCCAACGAAGAGGAAGATGCTTCGCTGCTCGACGAGTGCACGGCCGGCGTGGATGCCATCGCGGCGGAAATCGACAAGCAGCGGCTCGCCACCCTGCTCTCGGGCGAATACGACGCCAAGGATGCCATCCTCACCTTTCACGCCGGCGCCGGCGGCACCGAAGCGCAGGACTGGGCCGAGATGCTCTATCGCATGTACACCCACTGGGCGGAGAAGCACGGGTTCCAGTATAAAATACTCGATTATCTCGACGGGGACGAAGCGGGGCTCAAAAGCGCCTCGATTGAAATTCTCGGCACCAATGTCTATGGTTATCTGAAAGGGGAAGCCGGGGTACACCGCCTGGTGCGCATCTCCCCCTTTGATTCCTCCGGCCGCCGGCACACATCCTTTGCCGCGCTGGAGGTCATCCCCGAAATTGACGACAGCGTAGAGGTGGATATCCGGCCGGAGGACATCAAGATGGACGTGTTCCGTTCCTCCGGTGCCGGCGGCCAGCACATCAACAAGACCTCCTCTGCCGTGCGTCTGACCCATATCCCCACCGGCATCGTGGTCGCCTGCCAAAATGAGCGCAGCCAGTTCCAGAACCGCGACAAGGCGATGAGCATGCTCAAATCCAAGCTGATCGAAATCAAGGAACGGGAGCATCTTGAAAAGATCGACGACATCAAGGGCAACCAGTCGCAGATCGCCTGGGGCAGCCAGATTCGTTCCTATGTCTTCATGCCCTATACGCTCGTCAAGGATCACCGTACCGGCTTTGAGATGGGCAATATCAGCGCCGTGATGGACGGCGAAATCGACGGGTTTATCAACGCATATCTGAAGGCGGCGGCCAACGGCACCCTCGGTTATAAAGAATAAGCACATGCCGGGGTCCCTTGGGGCCCCGGCATGTTGTTTGCGCTTTATGCGGTGAGCTGCCGTAGCTCCTGTATGAAACGACACACATGAAACCCGTCGCAGACCGCATGGTGCACCTGCACGGCCAGAGGCAGGAGCACTCTCCCCTTCTCCTCATAAAAGCGGCCCATGGTGAAAATCGGCAGCAGATAGTCGTTGCCCCGCGGCAGATGCAGATGAAAGCTCTCAAAGGATTCCCACGGGAGCATCGAAACGTTGAAGGCGTTCGCGGGCGTGTCTGGCTTCGCCTCAAAACGCCTGCAGCCTCCATAGGCCGCCGTGTCCCGGCGATAGGCCTCTTCAAAGGCGGCATACGCCTCCTGATAGGCGGTCCAGATGGTGGAAAAGGTTTCGGTGTCATCGTGGAACACGGTATAGCACGGATGCAGGCAATCGTAAATGCCCAGATTGCCGTGCTCATCAAAGGCCGTCCGGAATTCCTCGTGCCGGTTAACGACACGGGCCAGGCAATGCAGCATGGCCGGATACAGCTTCACTCCCGCGGCCCTGAGGCGGGTGATGTCCAGCTTCACCGTCATGCTGTAGGCGCAGGGGACGGCAGAAAAATAGTGGTCAAAGTATTCCCGGCGCACCCAGTGCTCCCTGTCGATTATCGCAAACGCCATCGCCGCATTGCTCCGTTTCCCAATCGTTTTCCACGTCATTATAGCACATACTGGGCGAACCGCCAAATACAACCTGTCAAAAAGGAAGGACGGAGGAACCATGCCGCACGATTCGAACGTCACCGCCCTGCGCATGGAACGGCAGTTTTTGTCCCGGCAGGCGGATGAAGACCAATACCGCGCTCTTTTCCGGGATACCCAGCCGGGCCAGAACGTATACTGGAACGGCTTCGGTCAGCCTCCCTGCCTCACCTTTCGCGCCGCCTTCGATGACCTGGCCTTCAACGCCGCACGCCAGCGCACCCGCGAGCTCGTCAAGGGACGCTTTGCCGGGGGCAATCTCGGCTGGATCGAGGCGGCGGATATGGAGCTGTTCGCCTGCCTGTTTCAAAAACCGCTCGATCGGCCCACGACGCGGCAGGCGGCCCTGCTCCGCCTCATCGAACGGGAAGGACCGCTCACCATTCAGCAGATGAAGCAGCTGACCGGCATGCTTGTCAAGGAAATCACGCCCGCGCTGCATCGCCTGCAGGAAGCCTTTCTTGTCTACGAAGACCAGTATGACGGGGAATGGGATCGCGCCTGGTATCTCTTTGACGAAATGTTTCCCGCCGTGCATTTGCAGCGGTACACCAGGCAGCAGGCACTGCAAATCGTGCTGCGGCGGTTTGCCTTCCGCATGGTCTGGTTTGACGCGGATATGGCCCGGGCGTTTTACCGCCTGCCGGGCCGGGATATCCGCACCGCGGCGGAAGCGCTCGCAGACGAGGGCGTTTTGGTGCGGCAGGGCGGCGGCTACATGCTTGCGGAGGACGCGGACCGCGCCGCCTCCCTTCCCGTCCCGCGCAGCGTTCTGGCCATGCACCGCAACGATATTCTTGTCAAAACGGTTGAGCCCATGCTCAAGGAACGTTACCGGCATCCGGCGTACGATATGCTGCAGTTTCTCCTTATCGACGGGGAATTTGACGGCGTGGTCTACGGCCACTTTAAAAACGGGCCCTATGTTATCGAAGACGTCGTCACCGGCGCGCCGGAACGGCGGGAGGAGATCCTCGAAGCCGTTTACCGCGTCAATAACCCCGCGCACAGCCCGGTTCAGCGCTTCATGGGCCGGAAGCTGTAAAGAGAAAGGGCCGCAGAATCAGCCCCTCTTCCCATATGGCTTCCTCCGGCAAAAGGCGGCCGGCGGCATGCCGCATTCGTTCCCGATTGGATCCGCTCTGCCTGTTCAAACCCTCTGCTAGAAAGGAATTTTCCATGCAATATCGGCATATCGTACCGGCTGTGTTTTTATCCCGTCCCAATCGCTTCATCGCCCAGGTAAAATTGCACGGACATACGGAAACGGTTCACGTGAAAAATACCGGACGGTGTAAGGAACTGCTGCTTCCGGGCCGCCGGGTCTGGCTGGAGAAAAGCGACAGTCCCTCCCGCAAAACCCGCTATGACCTGGTCGCCGTGGACAAGGACGGCCTGCTCATCAACATGGACGCCCAGGCCCCCAACAAGGTGTTCGCCGAGTGGGCGGCGGCAGGCCATTTTGTGGCCGGTCTGACCCTGCTGCGCCCGGAAACCGTCTGGGGACAATCCCGGTTCGATTTCTACTGGGAGGCAGGGGAACAGCGGGGCTTTGTGGAGGTAAAGGGCTGTACTCTGGAAAAAAACGGTCTGGCCATGTTTCCCGATGCCCCCACCGAGAGGGGCGTCAAGCATCTGCAGGAGCTGGCCGCCGCCCAGGAAACGGGGTACGACTGCACGGTATGTATCATTCTGCAGATGAAGGGCTGCCGCGCCTTCTGTCCGAATGACAACATACACCCGGCATTTGGCCAGGCTATGCGAGAGGCCGTTGCCGCCGGGGTACGGATACTGGCGCTGGACTGTCTGGTAACGCCGGACAGTCTGTGCGTGGATCGGCCGATTCCAATATATACGAAAATGCAAGTTTGATTTATTTTTATTGCAAAAATAAAGCTGATTTTTTGTATAAATCAGTATAACATAATAAAAATGAAAATAAACGGTTGACATTATGCAAAACAAGGTATATACTTGTGTCATCAAGCAAAGGCGCTGTGAGGGCAGATCTCACAGCGCCTTTTTTGATTCGCGCGATGAGGTGTCTCCCGCAAAGATGCGACGGCATCTCCTTTTAGGGGCCCGCAAAACTGGGCGGCGCTGTGGAGCCGCCCTAAGGGAGGAAATGTTATGAGCTTTTCGATCACCGACACTCTGTGGGTATTGCTGGCGGCTATTCTGGTTTTCTTTATGAACCTGGGTTTCGCCGCCGTGGAGGCAGGCTTTGCACGCGCGAAAAACACGGTCAATATCCTTTCAAAAAACTTTATCGTATTTGCGATTTCGTCCCTGGGTTTCATGCTGTTAGGCTGGGGCCTGATGTTCGGCGGGGACAATCCGTTTATAGGCACCGAGCATTTGTTTGTTCTTGGCAGCTCAGACCTGTCTTATTATGGCGACACGCTGACATCGACGGTACCCTTCTGGGGCAAGTTTTTCTTCCAGCTGGTGTTCTGCGGTACGGCCGCAACCATTGTGTCCGGTGCCGTGGCAGAGCGCATCAAGTATATCTCCTTTATCCTCTTTTCCTTTGTGCTGACGCTGGTCATTTATCCCATTGTGGGCCATTGGATTTGGGGCGGCGGTTGGTTGAGCCAGCTGGGCTTTCTGGATTTTGCGGGCGACAGCGCGGTTCATTCCGTGGGCGGCTGGGCGGCCCTGTCCGGCGCCATAATCCTGGGGCCCCGCATTGGAAAATATGGCAAGGATGGTAAGCCCCGGGCCATTCCCGGTCACAACATGTCTCTGGCGGTAATTGGCCTGTTTGTCCTGTGGCTGGGATGGTTTGGCTTCAATCCCGGCTCCACTATGAGCTTTCAGAATCCATCTGACGTTATGCATATCCTTGTAACCACCAATACATCGGCCATTGCCGCTGTTCTTACCTCCACCATCACGGCGTGGGTATTCATCGGCAAACCTGACCTGGGCATGACCATTAACGGCTGTCTGGCCGGTTTGGTGGGCATCACCGGCGGCTGCGCCTATTTTACCGTCGGGGTTTCGCTGCTTATCGGCGCCGTTTCCGGTATTCTTGTCGTTTTTCTTGTCGTTTTCTTTGACCGCGTTCGGGTTGACGATCCGGTTGGTGCGACCTCTGTTCACCTGGGATGCGGTGTGTTCGGCACCATCTGTGTCGGTCTGTTTGCCAAAGATGGAACCACATCCCTGTCCACTGTCAACGGCCTGTTCTATGGCGGCGGATTTTCGCTTCTGGGCGTGGAGCTTCTGGGTATCGCAGCGGTTGGCGCGTTTGTGTTTATCACCTCGTCCGCTGTGTGGCTGGTGCTGAAAAAGACCATTGGCATCCGTGTGTCCCGTGAAGAAGAGCTTGCCGGCCTGGATGTAGGTGAGCATGGCAACCAGGCCTATCCCGATTTTGTCGCCGCTTCGTTAGACGAATATCCCACAACAGGGGAAGAGACAACGCCTGCACCGCCCGCCGTCGGCGCCGATGAAGCCATTCCCGTAATTCACAAGGCTGCGCCGGCTCAGGGTGCCGGCCCCAAGATGACCCGTGTATCCATCATCACCAATCAGTCCCGGTTTGCACAGCTCCAGAACGCTTTGGATAGGCTCGGTGTAACCGGCCTGACCGTGACCAATGTCTTTGGTTACGGTGTTCAGAAGGGGCACGAAACCTACTTCCGGGGCGCGCCTGTGGAAGCGCGTCTGCTGCCCAAAATGAAGATCGACGTGGTCATTTGCAAGATTCCTACCCAAACCCTTGTGGAGACGGTGAAGCAAGCGCTGTACACTGGCAATGTGGGCGACGGCAAAATCTTCATCTACGATGTAGAGCAGGTAGTCAAAGTTCGTACCGGCGAGACCGGTTACGACGCCCTCCAGGATGAGGAGTAAGTTGCCTGCATAGTTCCGAATCAACGGTATGTCCTCGGCAGCAGAGCTGCTGCAATAGAAAAAGCCGTACCGTACGCAAAATTAAAACGTTGTTGAAGAGGAATCCGAATAAGAATGCCGGCGTCTTTTGACGCCGGCATTCACCCTGCTTAAACAGTACAAAACCAGCGGGATTTCTAACGCGCCGGTTTTTTTCGAAATATTGGATACCGCCCCATCCTTCGTCATATCCACTTCCATACCGATCGATATTCGTGGCAAAAACCGGAATATGCTTTATAGAAACGCCAATATCTGTCCGCGATTTTCAAGTACGACACCGGGCTTAATATCCAAAGCGTTTACCATTTCCGGCGTGGTCTCCCCACTTAGCGCCGGCACCGTTCCGGCTCCGGCTTTTCGTCTGTAGAAGATGTCGGCATACAGACGGCAGTTGATGGCGACGCGTCAATGCTTCTCCCTACTCCAAGATATTCGTGGTAATATAATCAACGCCATATGCAACCAGTCGGGCGGCGGCCTCTGGATCGTCCACTGTCCAACAATTTACGCGGATACCTGCCGCATGGCATTTCTCCACTAATTCCGCATTCAGCGTGTGGTATTCCGCATCCAGGTCAAAGCGGTGGCTTTGCAGCCGCGCAATCTGCTCGTCATGCACAAGGTCGGTTAGAAACTGTACAGGCTGCTCAGGGAGGAATTCGCGTACCGCCTTAAGGTTTGCAAAATCAAAGGAGATAAAAATAACTCCATCCAGATATCCCTGTGCTCGAATGCTGTCGCAAATATGGAGAATATCCTCCTTTTCCATAGGATTCTTTAGTTCCAATACTGCCGTTTTGCCGGATCGCTGACAAACACCGATATATTCTTCCAGCGTGGGAAGCTGCAGCCCGCGCTTACTGATTTCTCCGTTGCGTTCCACGAGCTTCAGTGCGCGGAGCGTTGCAAAATCCGTACCCTCAACCGGCAGATTTTCCGCCGCCACACGGCCGGTGGAATCATCATGAATGAGTATAAATTGGCCGTCGGCCGTACGGTGTATATCCGTTTCAATACCGAAATAGCTGCGACCGGCCGCCATAGCAAAGGCGGCAACCGTGTTTTCCGGTTCAAGGCCGCTTAACCCCCGATGTGCAATCATTTGTACCCCATGTTTGTGTGATAGATGTACCGTGTCCTGCATGATAAGTCAGCTCCTTTGTTTTATAAAGTAAAAAGATGCAAAAACCGGCCCGTTGCTGCGGTTTTTGCATCTATTCATCTGCAAGCATTTTCATTATAGACCAGCACTATACAAATGTCAAGCGGCGGCGACTAAAATAGTCTTCTCTTTAAGGCTGATCTACCTCCACATATAAAACCATTTGTTAGAGAATGAGAGAAGCAAAAGAACGCTCTTTAGGGGCGTGCTTTTACTTTTTTGATCATTGAGGGGAAAGGGGAGTATAGCAAAGGCAAAAGCACTTGACTTTTGGAGCGTGATTCAGTTATGGCGGATGTCCAGGAGAACGCGTGGAAGCAGGCGTTAGGCGCTCCCGTCGAGGTGCTTTTTATCTCCACACCAATGTCAATACCATCCGTGAGCGCATTGGGCCAGCCCTTGCGGCGGGATCCTTCCGGGTAGCAAAAAAGCAAGGAGAACTCTGGGTTTCCCCTTGCTTTCAACGCCGTCCGCCAGACGCGGCGGCAGTTCTGTTGGGACAATTGTTCATATAAGTGCTGTGTCGCGACTTCATTATAATCGGAGGGCTACAGGCCATGTCTCTTTTTATGCACTTTTCGCGCATCATTTCCTACTCTATGCCTTTACGTCCGCTTCTCAATTTGTCACCAAATGCACGAGATGGGCGATGCCGGGAATGCTCTCCCCTTGTTGTGACGAAGTGGGCGACATAAGCGCGCCCGTGCCGATGAACAGCACGCTGTTCAGCTCCTTACGTTCCATCTTGCCCAGCAGATACGAATTGAGCACCGCCGCCGAGCAGCCGCAGCCCGACCCGCCCGCATGCACATCCTGCTTGTTGCGATCGTAGATGAGCAGGCCGCAGTCGGTGTAATTTTTTCCGAGCGTGATCCCCTTGCGGCTGAGCAGCTCACAAAGCAGCTCGCTTCCAACCGCCGACAAATCGCCGGTCACGATGAGATCGTAATCATCGGGCGACGTGGCGGTATCCTGCAGGAAGTTGGCAATGGTATCGGCCGCCGCCGGGGCCATCGCCGCCCCCATGTTGTTCGCGTCCGTGATGCCAAGGTCGGTCACGCGTCCGGCACACACCGCGGCGATGCGCACGCCGTTTCCACCCATGCCGACGACAGTGGAACCGGAAGCGGTGGCTGTCCACTGGGCGGTGGGCGGGCGCTGGCCGCCGTATTCCAGCGGAAAGCGGAACTGCCGTTCCGCCGAGCAGAAATGGGACGAGGTCACGGCGCTGCAGATATCGGCAGCGCCGCTGTCCACAAAGATGGCCGCCAGGCCAAGCGTCTGCGCCATGGTGGAGCATGCCCCGAACTGCCCGTACAGCGGCACATTGTATTCCCGCAGGCCGAAGGTGGAGGCGATATTCTGGTTAAGCAGGTCGCCCGCAAAAATATACTGCACCTGCGACGGGGACAGGCCCGCCTTGTCGAGCGCCCGGGTAAAGGCCTCCCGCTGCATGGCGCTTTCCGCCTTCTCCCAGGTTTTCTCGCCCAGCGTCGTGTCCTCGAAGATATAGTCGAAATAGCGGCCGAGCGGCCCCTCGCCTTCCTTCTTGCCTACCACGGCGGCATAGCCGAGGATGGAGGGGCGGTTGGACAGGGTGACGGTAAATTGTCCTTTTCTTTCCGGCATGACATCCCCTCCTAAAACAGCGACAGCATATACAGTATCAGACCATACGCAATCGACGCCGTAATGCCGTAAACGAGCACGGGACCCGCGATGGTGAACATCTTCGCGGCAAGGCCGAGCACCAGCCCCTCGCTTTTGAACTCAATGGCGGGCGAGACAATGGCGTTGGCAAAGCCGGTGATCGGTACCAGGGTACCGGCGCCCGCGTGCTTGGCGATGTTGTCATACACATTAAGGCCGGTCAGCACCACGCTGAGGAAAATGAGCGAAATGGATCCGATTAGCCGGGCATCCTTGAGCGGCATGCCCGCCTGATTCTGCAGCAGCTGCACAATCACCTCGGCGATGGTGCAGATAAGGCCGCCGATGAGAAACGCCTTGAGGCAGTTGGTGAAGACGGGCGACTTGGGTACCACCTTTTTATTCATCTGCCGGTATTCCTGACCCGTAACCTCCATATGGAAAACCCCTTTCTGCTATCTCTGTGCCTTTTATATTCTCCGTATCCGCGGGGGAATATTCACGTTTCCCGCGTACCCGATTCGAGCGGTTCCACCGCCGGGCCGTTAAGCAGGCGGCCGGTATGATCGTACCGCGAGCCATGGCAGGGGCAGTCCCACGACCCTTCATCCCGGTTCCATTCCAGCACGCACCCCATGTGGCTGCAGATCGGGTTGACCGTATACACCGTCCCGTCTGTATCCTTATAGGCCCCCACCGTGCGCCCGTCCACCATGATGAGCCGTCCTTCCCCTTCGGGCAAATCCCGGGCCACATCGGAGGCCAGCTCGATATACCCGCCGATATAATTGGCGAGCATATCGGTCGTCTCGGTCACAAAGCTCTTGGCTTTCATGCCCGGGTTAAACCGGGACGGGCTGAACACCTCGGCGGCTTCGTTCTTTTTCCCCCGAACCGCATCGCACAGCAAATCAGCGGCCACCATGCTGGAGGTCATGCCCCATTTGTTGAAGCCGGTGGCCACGAACACGCGCGCATTCCAGGACGCTTCCGCCTGCCAGTACTTGCCGATATACGGCACGCCGTCGTGGGTCATGCAGTCCTGCGCCGACCACTGGGCCGCCACCTCCCGTTCGGGATACCAGACGCCGCAGGCCGCCTCCAGCGTTTCATAATGCCGTTCCATGCCTTCATGTCCGGATTTATGCCCGCCGCCTCCCAGCAGGATCCCCTGCTCCCACGGCCGGAAGGAATACCCCTCCGCATCGATACCGAGATACAGGTTGTCCAGGCTTGGAACGTGCTTGAGGGCCAGTACATAGCTGCGCTCCTGCCAGACGCGGGCAAAATAAAAGCCGGGCTTGTCCATAAAGGGAAAGTGTGTTGCCACCACTATGGTATCCGCCTGGATATCCCCCCGGGTGGTGTGCACCCTGCCGTCCCGGGTGCCGCTACGCGGATGCAGTGCCTCGGTATGGGCAAACAGCCGCACCCCTTTTTCCTGCAGACGGGCCAGCAGCGCCTGCGCAAAGCGCAGCGGGTGAAAGCAGGCCTGCCCGTCCATCCAAAGGCTGCCCGCCACGGCAAAGGGCAGTTCGGTCTGTTTTTCCATGTGCACCGGCAGACCGGCACGCAGGCAGGCAGCCAATTCCCGTTCCAGCTTATGCTGGCTCTCGTTTTGGGTGGCATACACGACCGAAGAACAGCGATGCAGGCCGCAGTCAGCACCGAGCTGTCCTATGAGGGTGACGTATTCTTCCACCGCGTTCTGGTTGGCCTGCGCATACAGCCAGGTTTTTTCCCGTCCCAACCCCTTCATCAGCTTATCATAAAGCAAACCGTGCTGCGCGGTGATCTTGGCCGTGGTATGCGCGGTCGTGCCGCCGCAGAACTCCCCGGCTTCCACCACGCAGACGCGCAGGTTTTCCTTCTCCACAAGCCGGTAGGCGGTCAGCAAACCGCACAGACCGCCCCCCACAATGAGCACATCGGTCGTTTCCGGCAGCCTCTCGTCAGAGGATCCGGCCGGCAGCTTAATCTCCTGCCATATTGACGGAAAATCCATGATCCACCTCGTTTATTCAATATACGGCAATAGTATATCCGGCCGTGTGGCGAAAATTCCCGCCGCCGCTTGCCAGACGCTGCATTTTCCGGTATACTGATACAGGAATCCAGGATAAAGGAACGAATCGCCATGTTTGAACTGCGTCCGCTTAATTTTTTTACCAATCAAAACGAATATACCGGCAGTCTGGACGGTATGCGTTACCGTCTGTGCCCCAAGGAGGACTCGCTGCTGCTCTGGGTTTGGTACACCGACGTCTGCTTTGCGCTGGCCGACGCGGGCGAGCCGGAAACCTTCCCGCTGTCGGCAGAAGGGCTGGACGCGGTGCGCGCCCGGCTGGAAGAATGCCATGCCGCCGCATCGGAAAGAACGACATAAAAAAACAGCTGTCTTTGCGACAGCTGTTTTTTATGTCTTCCGGTTTACAGCGCGGTGACAACCGCGTCGCCCATTTCCTTTGTTCCCACCCGGCGGCATCCGTCGGTGTAGATGTCGGCGGTGCGATACCCTTCGTCCAGCACCTTTTCCACCGCCGCTTCGATGGCGTCGGCCGCCGCCGTTTCGTCCAGCGAATACCGCAGCAGCATCGCCGCCGACAGAATGGTCGCCAGCGGATTGGCGGCGTTTTGTCCGGCGATGTCGGGAGCGGATCCGTGAATCGGCTCATACAGGCCGCGGCTGCCCGTGCCGAGACTGGCCGAGGCGAGCATGCCGATGGAACCGGCAATCTGCGAGGCCTCATCCGACAGGATGTCGCCGAATATGTTGGAGGTCAGGATAACATCAAACTGCTTCGGGTTCCGCACCAGCTGCATCGCCGCATTGTCCACGTACATGTGGTTAATTTCCACATCTGGATACTCCGCCGCAATGCGGTTAACCGTCTCTCTCCACAGGCGGGAGGATTCGAGCACGTTGGCCTTGTCGATGCTGTGCACCTTATGGACCCGCTTGCGTGCGGCGTCAAAGGCCACGCGGGCGATGCGCTCGATTTCGGGCACGGTATACTGTTCGGTGTCAAACGCCGTGGGCACCCCGTCCACCGTGCGGCGGCCCCGTTCGCCGAAGTAGATGCCGCCCGTGAGTTCGCGCACCACCATGACGTCCATGCTGTCCCCGATGATGTCTTCTTTGAGAGGGCAGGCATTTTTGAGCGGGCCATAAATCTTGGCGGGCCGCAGATTGGCAAACAGGCCGAGCGCCGCGCGGATGCCGAGCAGCCCGGCCTCCGGGCGCTGCCCGCCCGGCAGGGTGTCCCATTTATAGCCGCCCACGGCGCCGAGCAGCACCGCATCGGCCTTCAGGCAGGCGTCCACCGTTTCCTGCGGCAGCGGCGTCCCCGCCGCATCAATGGCGCAGCCGCCCAGCAGCGCATCGGTATACTGCAGAGCAAAATCAAATTTTTTCCCCGCCGCGTCAAGCACACGCACCGCCTCGGCCACGATTTCCGGGCCGATGCCGTCGCCGCGCAGCAGCGTGATGGTATACGTCTTCATAGTGAAACATCTCCTTACAGGATTAGATCATATCGGCTTGAAGCGGCAGCACACTGAACGCAAAGAGCAGCAGCACCACGACACCCAGCGCAATGCGATACCAGCCGAACGGCTTGAAGTCGTGCTTCTTGATGAAGCCCATCAGGAAGCGGATAACCACCAGCGACACCAGGAAGGAAACCACCGTGCCGATGATGAGCAGCGCCCATTCCTGTCCGGTGAAGGACACCTTATCCACCAGCAGCGCCTTAACGAATTTCAGGCCGCTGGCCCCCAGCATGACGGGAATCGCCATAAAGAAGGAAAACTCCGCCGCCACCGGCCGGGAAAGGCCGAACAGTGTGGCACCCAGAATGGTCGAACCGGAACGGGAGGTACCCGGCACCAGGGACAGCATCTGGAAAAGCCCGATGCCCAGCGCCGTCTTAGGCGTGATCGCGGCAAGGCTTTGGCATTTGGGCGTTTTGCGCACGGTTTCCATGACGATGAAGGCGATGCCGTACACGATGAGGGCCGCCGCAATCACCGGCGTGAGCGAAAATTTGTCGTCCACAATGTCGTTGAGCAGCAGTCCCGCCACGCCGGCCGGAACGCTGGCAATCAGCACCATGAGCCACAGCCGCCAGGTCCCCTTTTTTTCGGCGACCGATTTCCGGGGGGAAAAGGGGTTGAGCTTGTGAAAATACAGCACCACAACCGCCAGAATGGAACCCAGCTGAATCACCACTTTGAAAACATCAAAGAAGTCCTGGCTGACCTCCATCGGCCATATGACGTTGAGCAGCAGAATGTGCCCCGTGCTGCTGACGGGCAGCCATTCGGTGATGCCCTGCACGATGCCCTGTACAATGGCCTTAAGAATCTCGATAAAATCCATGTTATGCGCCAGCCTTTCTCCGCGCCCGCGGCACGGTCCTCAGGGCCCGTTTACAGGTCAATTTCGTTGAGCAGATCCCGCAGCAGAATCACTTCGTCCGGCGAAAGGGTGACGCCCTTGCCCATTTTGGTGTGTTCCGGCGCCCACTCGCGGATATCGTATTTGGGGGCACGATCGTTCCACGAAATGAGATTCAGCTCTTTTGTCCAGCCGGACGGGGACTGGGAAAGGACACCGCATTCTTTCACGATTTCATACTTCAATTCTGCCATGGGTTGCACTCCTTGTAATCTGTAGTTTTTATTTATATATGGCCCGCACCCCGCCGACTATTCCTGCCGGATGCATTTTTCGGGGACAGTCCATACATTTCAGCCGAACAGACTGCCGCCGTGGCAGTCAATGGCAACGAGAAGCGGAAACGCCTCCACCTCGAGGCGGCGGACCGCCTCGCAGCCCAGTTCTTCAAAGGCGATCACCTCGCAGCGGCGCACGCTCTTTGCCGCCAGCGCGCCGGCGCCGCCGACCGCGCACAAATACACGCCGCCGTCGCGCCGAATCGCCTCGGCCACCGCGGGGGAACGTCCGCCTTTTCCGATGGTGGCGCACACCCCTTCGTCATATAGCCGCGGGGCAAAGGGATCCATGCGTCCCGCTGTTGTGGGGCCGCAGGCGCCGATGGGCAGGCCCTCGGGCGCGGGTGTGGCCCCCGCATAATAAATGACCGCATCCTGCAGGTCGAAGGGCAGCGCGCCGCCCTCGTCGAGCAGCGCGACAATCCGCTTATGCGCCGCATCCCGCGAGGTGTATATCGTCCCGCTGAGATACACGCGGTCGCCCGCATGCAGGGAAGGACAGGCGGCGCGCAGCTCGCCCGTATGCAGATGCCATTCCTGTGGAGTCAACGTTTCAGCCACTCTCCAATCCAGTCGAGTAATGAGCCCTTCTTCCGCCTGCCCGACGGCGGTACGGCGGGATGATGCGAATAAAGGGGCTTGGTCGGGTTGCCGCCTTTGTTGTCCGTCATATCCGCGGACGGCGGCTCAGCGAAAAAAGTCACTGTCTGCGCCGCTGTCTTTTTCCGGCGGCGCTTCTTCGGCGGCCTTTTCCGCTTCTTCGGCGGCCGCTGCAGCGGCCGCCAGGCTCTGCATCGCCGTCAGACCGGATTGCTCCAGTTCCTTTCCCCATTCCTCCAGCCGCAGCTCGGCCGAAGCGCTGTTTTCCTCAAGGGTATCCCGCGCCTCGGCAAGCTGTCCCCGGGCCGTCTCCAAGCAGCCGTCCAGCGCCGACAGCGCGTTATCCGCCGCGTCGAGGCACTGGCCCGCCCGGCTGTACGAAGCGGACAGATACCGCTGGCCCATGGCACGGATCTCCATCATAAAGGTGCCGATATCCCCCACCAAATCGCCATACCGGCGGTTCGCCTCTTCCAGCTGCCGCAGCCGCTGTTCTCGCTGCGTCTCGCGGGCTTTGAGCCGATCGTTTTCCTCCCGCAGACCGATCCCCTGCTCCAGCTGTCCCTGCTGCTGCTCCACCCGGGTGCGCAGGGTATGGTTTTCGTTCCGCTGTGCCTCCAGCTGCGCGGTCAAGGCTTCGTTTTGCCGGCGCAAGGCGGCCAGCTCCTCCTCCTGTTCCGCTCGTGTTTGCTCAGCGGCCTGTCTGGCCCGCTCGGTATCGTCCGTCAGCCGGCGCAGCCCCTCGATCTGATCGCGCAGCCGCGCGTTCTCTTCCTGCAGGGCGACCGCCTGATCCGCACGACTTTTTGCAGCGGCCAGTTCCTCTTCCAAGGCGGCACGCTGACTCGCCTGCTCGGCGAGCTGCGCGGCATTCTGCTCCATGGCTGCTTCGCTGTCGGCCAGCCGCTGTGCCTGCTGTGCCAATTCGTCGCGGGCATCCTGTGCTTCCTGCTGCGCCTGTTCCATCTCGGTTGCGTGTCTGGCGTTAATATCGTCAATATAGCGCAGAACATCTTGCTTATTGAACCCGCTCAGGCTTGTCCGAAAGCTGCCGTTTTCGCTCATAAGCCACACGCCTTTCTGAACCATTTAGAAATCTATTCAGGGGGTATTATAGCATAGGAAAATCGAAATGAAAAGTAATCCCGGCAAAAAAACCGGTTTATCCGTCCTTGAGGATACGCAGAGGGTATGCTACAATAAAGGACGGTATTTTCTGAAACAGAAAGGTGGCCTTTTTCCATGCAGCTCGAACTTGTTTTTATCCGCCACGGCATGACCGCCGGAAATGAAGAGCGGCGCTATATCGGGCAGAGCGACGATCAGCCCCTTGCCGCTCGGGGGCGGGAGCAGCTCATCGCCTGGCGGGATGCACACCGCTACCCGGCCGTCGATGCGGTATATGCCAGCCCGCTCTCCCGCTGCCAGGAGACGGCCCGCCTTCTGTATCCTATGCTCGTACCCGTGACCCTGCCGAAGCTTATTGAAATCAATCTCGGCTCTTTTGAGGGTAAAACCTATGAGCAGCTGCAGGGGGATCCCGCCTTTAAACGCTGGCTGGAAAGCGGCGGCATGATTCCACCTCCCGGCGGCGAAAGCGGTGCAGAAGTCCGACAGCGGCTGCTCCTAGCGCTCGGTGAAATTGCCGCCGATGCGCAGCGGTGTCATTTTCATCGCGCGGCGGTGGTCACACACGGCGGATGCATCATGGCGCTGTTCCAGCAGATGAGCGCGTTTCCCGACGGCGATATCTACCGCTTTACCACGCCGAACGGCGGCGGATACACCGCCGTGTTGGACACGCAGATACAGCAATTGTCCCATATTCTTCCTTTGTCGGCGGATTAAAATCGTTTTGTAAAGGTCGAACCTTGTCAAATCTGGAAATATAGTGTATACTATAGCAAAGCGGCATGTCGGACAGGCGCGGTTTCATGGGGTAGCGGCGTCAGATTTTCCAAATCGACAGGAAAGGTTGTGGAGACCTTGGCTCTGGGATTTCCTCTGTATATCGATCTGGACGGCAATAACTGCGTCGTTTTCGGCGGCGGTGATTATGCTACGGCCTGTGTCAAAACTCTGCTGTATTTCGGCGCCAGGATTACGGTTATTGCGCCGCAAATCAGCGAGGAGCTCCGCCTGCTCGATGAAAAGACAGAGGCCATTCGGTATATCCCGCGGCGGTATTACCGCGGGGACTGTACCAATGCCGCCCTGTGCGTTGCCGCCACCAACGAAGAAGCGGTTAACATTTCCATTTCAGACGAGTGCAAGGCCAAAAAAATCCCGGTCAACCTATCCAAGCCCGCCGCATTCGGCAATTTCGATTTTCCCACCGTGATCCTGCGCGACGGTCTGGTCGTTTCGCTGGCAGGCCACCGTTCTCCCGGTGAATTGGAACCACTGCGCCTGCTGCTCGAGGAATCGCTTCCCTTCATGATGGAGGAAGCCGAATGGTCTGTGGATATATAATGCGCTGCATTAAAAAGGGCGAACCGAACGGTTCGCCCTTTTTAATTGGCAGATCGACAGCTGCAGCGAAGTATACCAATCCGCCATATCAACCGGCTTCACAGGATATCCCGGCATTGCCGGCGGACATATCTGCGCGGCCGCCACGCTTTCCTCTCTTTACCGTATCATTGTACGACATGCGGCGACGAAAAGCAACACCCGCGGCACAACGCATGCCCGGCAGACGGGATGGCCCTTTATTTTTTGCCGGCCCGGCGGCGCGCACGCATGGCGCCGTCCACCGCCTGCGACAAGGCGCTGCGATAGCCCTTTTGTTCCTGCCGATAGGCCAGTATCAGCGAATCTCTCTGCTTTTTATAGGCAGTGTATACCAGGCAGCAGGCATGGCAGCCCGGATAGCGATCCCCGCATCCGCGGCATGGAAATCCGTTCATCGTACCGCCCTCTTTCTGCCGTTTATCTCCCAGTGGGAAAGCTGCCGGTAAAACCGCACCCCACGGTACGTAAACCACTCCTCTTCCGCCGCCAGCGGCGCACCGTCTTCGTAGCGCCGGCTGCGGTAAAGCGTTTTGCCCACCGATCGGGCCAGGCGCTCGATCCCCTGTTCGACGCGCACCCCGCCCACCATCGGCGAACGGCGTACCGTTGCCCATGGAATCACCACGTCTTCGTCCAGGGCGCGCACCGCATCCGCCAGGCGCAGCACGGTGCGCCGGCATTCCTGCAGCATTTTTTCCTCCGTCATTTTCATCACCCATTTCCACAAAGATTGCATCCGGCCGTGGCTCTGCGCTGTGCCCTCCGCTTCTGCCGCGGGATGAAGAATCCCCTCTTGATCCTCCTTCTTCAGCGCCCACTCTTCCCTGCCGCCGAACTCACATAGCATATATATGCCGAAATGTTCCTCTCTTGTCCTTATTTTTAAAAAAAGCAGAGGGAACATTTGTTTTTATGATACAGCAAATGCTGTCCGATAAACCGGACAATAAGCAAGATGAGCATAACAGCGCTGTGAAAGGAAAGGCTAATGGTGAAGGGCCGTGTCTTTTTAGGGCCGCCTGGATTTCGCAACCATATTAGAGAAAGGATGTTGTGTTCATGTCCGATAAACGCCGGAAGAAGCTCCCCTATAATGACGAGGACGACCGCGAGCTGTATGACAATCTGTTTGCCGTGGCCTCCACGACCGAATGCACCGGTCTTATCCCAGCCGCCGCGCCGGAAGACGAATCAGCCGCCTCCTACAGTGAAATTTATGACGTGCCGCTGGCCAATGAGAAAAGGCCCGAAAAGAAAAAGCCATAAAACGAAACCGCAGCCGGTCGGCTGCGGTTTCGTATATCCGGGAAAGGTTAAAAATTTCCTATTGTAATTGCGGCGGTTCGGCTCACACTATTTACCGGAAACAACAACAAATCTCCGGAGGTGAACCCGTCATGCCAAACCAGCCCAACGTGATGCAGGATCCGAATATGAAGCAGTATTTTGATACCCTTCCCCCCAGCGTACAGGAAACCATCATGCAAAGCGGCGTCCAAGTCAATTCCCTTGAACAGCTGAAAGCCTGCGCCGAAAATTTCATGAAGAAAAACGGCTGAGCCGTGAATCCGACAAAAAGCAAAACGCCCCGGCCGGAAGGCCGGGGCGCGTTGTTCCGCTGCTATAATCAGGCGTTGTCCACCGCGGACATATGCTCGATGAGGTTGAGCACCTTGTTGCTGTAACCCCATTCGTTGTCGTACCAGGACACCAGCTTGAAGAAGTTGGGGTTCAGGCCGATACCGGCGGTGGCATCATAAATGGAGGTACGGGAATCCGAATAGAAGTCGGAGGAAACCACCGCGTCCTCGGTATAGCCGAGAATGCCCTTCATGTAGGTCTCCGAAGCCTCTTTCAGCGTGGCGTTGATCTCTTCCATCGAGGTGGCTTTCTCCGTACGGACGGTGAGATCCACCACCGAAACGTCCAGCGTGGGCACACGGAAGGACATACCGGTCAGCTTGCCCTTCAGCTCGGGGATAACCAGAGCACAGGCCTTCGCCGCGCCAGTGGAGGAGGGGATAATGTTGCCCGCCGCAGCGCGGCCGCCTCTCCAGTCCTTGGAGGACGGGCCGTCCACCGTCTTCTGGGTCGCGGTGGTGGAGTGCACGGTGGTCATCAGACCTTCGACAATGCCGAACTTATCGTTGATAACCTTTGCCAGAGGCGCCAGGCAGTTGGTGGTGCAGGAAGCGTTGGACACAACCTTCATGTCCTTGGTGTACTTGTCCAGGTTGACGCCGCACACAAAGGTGGGGGTGTCCTTATCCTTCGCGGGAGCGGAGATGACAACCTTCTTCGCGCCGCCCTGCAGGTGGGCGCTCGCCTTCTCGGTGGTGCAGAACACGCCGGTGGACTCTACCACATAATCGGCGCCGCAACTGCTCCATTTGATGTCGGCCGGGTTCTTCTCCGCGAAAACCGCAATCTCCTTGCCGTTGACAACCAGCTTGCCGTTTTCCGCTTTGACACAGCCGTCAAACTTGCCGTGGATGGTGTCGTATTTCACCATATAAACCATGTAATCCAGATCGATGAACGGATCGTTGATACCGACAATCTCGAACTTGTCCGGCTGAGAAACCGCCGCACGGAACACGAGACGGCCGATACGGCCAAAACCATTGATGCCCACTTTGATAGCCATATTTCTTACCTCCATACGTTTAGTCTTGTATTATTTTAGCGCGTTTTTCCGCACTTTGCAAGGAGTTTGTCTGCTTTTTAACGGGTTATTCATACTTTTGTGATTTTTTCTAAATCCCCCAAAACTTCCCGCCAAAAACGGTATAAAAGGCAAGGTCCTTATCACACACAAAGGAGTTCCGCATCCATGTCAAGCGATAACATGTCCACCCCCGGCGCCCCGGCGGCCGTCGCCGCTGCCGCAGAAGGCGCGGCAAGAGAACGGCTAGCGCTTTTTTTCCTTTCCATGCCGCCTCTCCCGCAGCAGAATCCAGCGCAGCGCCATCTCTACCTGGCGGCACTGCGTGAGCTGCTGGCACTGGAGAATGCCGCCATTCTGCAGGCGGCCGGCCGTGCCCGGCCTCTGCGGCGCGGCGACCTCGCCGGATTGCTGCGCGCGCTCCTGACCGCCTGCGCGGCGGCGGAGTCTCGGACAGCAAACCAGGCCCTCCCGCATCTGCACATCCGGACGGCCCCCGATTTTCCCACACACGAAACGGCCGTTTTTGAGCCGCGTCTCGTACAGGCGGCGGCGGTGGGGCTGCTGCGCGCGGCCGCGGCGGTCAATCCGGGCGGCCCTTTGGCGGTTTCCCTCAGCCGCGGGCTCGACAGCCTGATTTTGACCATCACGGGGGAGTATCCGCCCCATGAGAAGGAGGCCCTGGCCGTGGCACGCGAAACGGCCAGGCTGCATGAAGGCAGCCTGGCCGTCTGTGAAGGCACCGTTGGTCTGTCGCTGTCCACCCTGCTCGGCGGGGAAGCCGGCCACTATACGGCGCCGACCGCCGCCGACTTGCTGCGCGACGGGCTGTCCAGCGTGCAGGTGGGGTTCTATTCGTCCCTGGAATAAATCTCCTGCAATATATCGTCCACCGTCGCGGCAGGTGCATCCGGCGTTTTATCGGAATGCGCCGGCGGGGGGGCATCCTCCGGCCGATCGGCGCTGAAAACCAGTCCAAAGGCAAACAACAAGGCAAAGGCCCCGATAAACCAATCGGTCGCACCGGCGAGATGGCTGAGATTGTAGGCGTCAAATTTACCGGTCATGTAAAAAAACACGCTGGTCAGAGGACCGGTCAGGCTGAACAAGGCTGTTCCCAGTGCAAAAAAGAGCATCATCCGGTGCTTTCCCGCGCCGATGCCGGACACATACCGGGCAAAGGCAAACAGGAACAACAGCGAAAAGATGAGCATCACGAAATCGTAAAAGCTCTCGCTGACCTCCACGGCGCTGGCATACGACACCTCATACCGGGCAAGCCGCATCCAGACCCAGCCCGCCGGCGCGAGTGCCCACAGACGCATCACACCCGACCGGCTGACGCTTTCGGAGAGCCACAGGAGGCCGAGCCGCACAAAAAAGGCGCCGCCAAGCAGGCCGAACACAATGGTGAAGAAAAGGGTCAGCGCGTCGATCCCGCTGATGACATATTGGTTGGGCGGCGGCGTTTCTCCATGCACCAGCCAGTTGAAGGCATCCACCGCGTTGACAATAAGCAGGATGGAGCCGGTCAATACGGCGAACAGCGCCGTCGGCCCCAGCAGGCGGCCGCGCAAACGCACGCCCCCGCTCCTCGAGAGGAACAGCAGCACCGCCACCCCCACCAGGGTCGCGATCATGACCGCCATCACCACAAAGCTCAGCCGGAAGTGTCCGGTCTGCGCATCCTGCATCTGCGGCGTAAGCACGACGCGCAGGATCAGGGTGACCAATGTCAGCGCCGCGGTAGCCACCACCGCGATCTTCTGCCCGGCAGGCAGGATACCGCTTTTCCCGTCAATCCGGCTTTTTATGTTTTTAAAAAAGGCCATGTTTCGCATCCCTGTCCTTTAACCGCCTTGCCGGCGAACGTTTCCGTAATAAGCATTGACTACGGCTTACTTGGACAAGTATACACCAACTCTCACCGCTGTGCAAGGGGGATATACGGCTGCTTTTCGGCAATCGCCTTATACGCCGGGCGCATAATCCGCCCGCCGGTAAGCAGTTCCTCCACCCGATGCGCGCACCAGCCGGCCATCCGCGCGACGGCAAACAGCGGGGTATACAAATCGGGGTGAATGCCAAGCGATTTGTACACGAGGCCCGAATACATATCCACGTTCGCGCACATGACCTTATCCCCGCCCTTGACCTCGGCGAAAACGCCCGGCGTAAGCCGCTCCACCGTTTCCAGGAGGCGGAATTCCGGGCCGTAGCCCTTCTGCTCGGCCAAATCCACGGCGTATCGCTTCAAAATGACGGCGCGGGGATCCGACAGGGTATACACCGCATGCCCCATGCCGTAGACCAGCCCCGAGCGGTCGCCTTCCTGCTTGTTTATCAGGCGCACGAGGAAGGCGCGCACTTCGTCCTCGTCGTTCCAGTCGCGGATACCTGCCTTCAGATATTCAAGCATCTCCATGACCTTGATATTGGCACCGCCGTGCTTGGGCCCCTTGAGCGAGCCGATGGCCGCCGCGATCGCCGAATAGGTGTCCGTCCCGGAGGAGGTGAGCACCCGCGCCGCAAAGGTGGAATTGTTGCCGCCCCCATGTTCCGCATGCAGCATTAGGCACAGATCCAGCAGCCGCGCCTCCTCTTCCGTATACACCGCGTCGGCCCGCAGGGTGCGCAGAATGGTCTGCGCCGTGGACAGGCCGGGCAGATTGGGGTGCAGATACATACTCTCCCGATCATAATGCCGCCGCTTGACCTGATACGCATACGCCATGATGCTCGGCAGGCGGGCAATGAGCTCGATGGACTGCCGCAGCACGTTTTCCATCGACAGATCGTCCGGCATGCTGTCGTAAGAATACAGGGCCAGCACCGAACGGGCCAGCTTATTCATAATATTGGGGGAAGGTGCTTTGATGATCATGTCCTCCGCGAAATAATCGGGAAGCTCGCGGTACGCGGAGAGAATCTCGCTGAATTTTTCCAGCTGACCGGGCGTCGGCAGACTGCCGAACAGCAGCAGCCACGCCGTCTCCTCATAGCCGAAGCGGTTTTCCGCCGTGCAGCCCGCCACAAGTTCCTGAATATCGATGCCCCGATAGATAAGCCGCCCCTCAACCGGCGTCTTTTCCCCTTCGCTCATCACATAGCCGTGCACGTTACAGATACGGGTGAGTCCCGCCATCACGCCGCTGCCGTCGGCGTTGCGCAGGCCGCGCTTGACCTGGTACTTTTCAAATTTTTCCGGATCGATGCGGTTATGTTTCCGGTACTCGTCGCATAGAGATGATAATGTGCTGCTGGAGATGCGCAGGGTGTCTTTATCCATCATGAGATCCTCCTTCGGGGCTCGTTTCCTTTGGCCGCAGAACGGACAGGCCGGCGAACGGCCTGCAGCCGCTGTATCTCTGATTATAGAGTCTCTCCCGGATAAAGTCAAGCGAATCTCCTTCAAAATGCAAATTCGTATAAGGAAGCCTGCATTTTGAGCAATCCTGTCGCGAACAGTCACGGCATGCGAACGAAAAAATGAAATGTGCGGTACGGTTTTCTGCACAAGAAGGAATGAAAGGGGTAGGTTTGTGAAACGGTATGTATGGCTTTTGGCGATGGTGGCGGCGCTGCTTCTGCTTCTGCCTCTGCCGGCATTCGGCATCTTAAAACAGGACGAGTCTCCGCTGCCTGTCCGCCGTCCGGAGTCGGCCGCGTCGTCCGGACAAGGTACGGCCTCCGGGATCGAAGAGTCCAATACCTTCCGTATACTGGACACCAAAAGCGGCCAGGTTGTGGAAATGAGCGAACGGGATTTTCTCATCGGCACAGTGGCCAACGAGCTGTATCCCACCTATCACATCGAGGCCATGAAGGCACAGGCCGTCGCCGCCTACACCTACTACGGCCGTAAGCGCACGGCGGCCCGGGCCAAGCCGGATCCCGATTTGAAAGGGGCCGATTTTTCCGATGTAAGCTCGCGTTTTCCCGAAGGCTACACCGTGGAAGGCCTGAAGGAACGCTGGGGAACCAATTTTGATACCTATTACAACAAGATATGCGAGGCGGTCGACGCCGTGGAAGGGCAGCGCATTCTGTATGAAGGCGAACCCATTTTTGCGGCCTATCACGCCATCAGCCCGGGCGAAACCGAGACGGCCGAGGTGGTCTGGGGCGTCGATTATCCTTATCTGCAGGCGGTACCGAGTCCCGGCGACAAGCTGTCCCCCAACTATGAGTCCGTGGTGACCGTCCCCCAGGCGGATTTTTCCGCCGCCATCGGCAAGGCCATCGAAGGGTGCAAGCTGGAGGGGGACGCCTCCGGCTGGATCACCGGCGAACCCGAGCTCTCCCCTTCCGGCACCGTCACCAAGCTGACCGTGGGCGGCATAGCGGTCACCGGCAAGCAGATACGCGAGGCGCTTTCACTGCGCTCCGCCTGCTTCACGGTGTCCTATGCAGACGACGCCTTCAAGTTCACGGTGCGCGGCTTCGGCCACGGTGTGGGCATGAGCCAGTACGGGGCCGACTATATGGCGCGGCAGGGATCCGACTGGAAGGAAATTCTGCAGCACTATTACACGGGAACCACGATCGGCTGAACCGTCTTTCCCAAACCGATCGTCCATTGTAAGAAAAAATTTCGATTTGCGTCCCTTTCCTGTGCTATACTATCAGACGGATCGCTTCCCCTTGACATAACGGGGGGATTTGGTGGTATAGTAAAAGAAACGCTCGGAAAGGGAATGGTTGGGCGCATGAAGTATAAAGGAAGTCCAAAGGGCGGACGGCATACCGGTAATCACAACCGCAAAAAATCCTCCAAAAAAATTTACAGCCGCCGCAGAGGGCGCCTGGCTCTCGTCGTGATCATGGCGATCCTAGTCGTAGCACTGCTTGTAGTGGCCGCCGGCTTTATCGTATGGGTGCTTATGAAACAGCCCAGCAAGCCATCGGAATCCATTCCCGACTCGTCGGTCACCTCTTCCGCCGTTTCCCGGGTCGCCTTGCCCACCTCTTTTCTGGATGCCAACACGCAGTCCAAGGCGGTGGTGCTTTACGACATGACAAACGATTACGTCCTGTATACCAAGGCGGGGGACGAACGGCGGGAACCGGCCAGTCTGACCAAGCTGCTCACCGCCGCGCTCGCCTGTAAGTATGCGGGAGACGATTACATCTTCCAGGTGGGCAGCGAAATTCGTTTCATCCAGTCGGGGGACAGCCGGGCCTGGCTGACCTCCGGCGAACAGCTCAGCCTCGATGCCATACTCAAGGCTCTGCTGATTCCCTCAGGCAATGACGCCGCCTATACCATCGCGGTCAACCTTGCCCGCAGCGTGTCGGGCGACGCCAATCTCAGCGACACGGAGGCGGTGGCCAAGTTTGTCGAGATGATGAACAGTGAGCTGGCGGCCATCGGCGCGACCAACTCCCACTTTTCCAACCCGGACGGCAGCCACGACGACAATCATTACACCACGGCAAACGACCTGCTGAAAATCGTCAAGCTGGCGATGTCCTATCCGCGCATCACCCAAATCACCGCTCTCCCCACCGTCACCGAGACGGTAATCACGGGTCAGCGGCACACCTGGACCAACACCAACAGCCTGCTGCTGGAAAACAAGCCCATGTACTACAACTCCGACGTCACCGGCCTGAAAACAGGCAGCACCCCGGAAGCCGGCTATTGTCTTGCCGCTTCGGCTGTCAAGGACGGACGCACGCTGATCACCATTCTGCTCGGTTCCGAAACGGACAGCGGCCGCTATGAGGATGCAAACGGCCTGCTGCAAATCGGCTTCCAAAACGGATAAACAAACCGTCACCTCCCAGTGCATAACCGGGAGGTGACGGTTTATTTTATATCGATATCGAGCGGTTTGTCCAGTTCGGCGGAGACGTATTTTCCATTCTTTTTCCGCTGCCGGACGCACTCGGACAGCAGGTACTCGATCTGCCCGTTTACCGAACGGAAATCGTCCTCGGCCCAGGCGGCAATTTCACTATACAGTTTGGCGGAGAGGCGCAGCGGGATCTGCTTTTTCGTTGACTCGGCCATATCAATACAAGCTTCCCGAATTGACAACCGGCTGGGCGTCGCGGTTGCCGCAGAGCACCACCAGCAGGTTGGAGACCATCGCCGCCTTGCGTTCCTCGTCCAAAATCACCGTCTGGTTTTGATTCAGCCGGTCGAGCGCCATTTCGACCATGCCCACCGCACCGTCCACAATCATCTTGCGCGCGTCGATGATAGCGGAAGCCTGCTGCCGCTGCAGCATGACCGCTGCGATTTCCGGGGCATAAGCCAGATAGGTGATCCGCGCCTCCAGGATCTCCAGACCGGCCTCCGCCACCTTCTGCTGAATTTCGGTCCGGATACGGGACGCCACAATTTCACTCGATCCGCGCAGGCTTCCCTCATCGGCCACGCCGTCGCCGGTCGTATCCACATTGGGCGCGACATCATAGGGATAAATGCGCACAATATTCCGCAGCGCGCTGTCGCACTGCAGCGAAAGGTATTCCTTGTAATTGTCCACGTGAAAAACCGCTTTCGCCGTGTCCACCACCCGCCACATCACCGCAATGCCGATCTCCACCGGGTTGCCGAGGCAGTCGTTCACCTTTTGACGGTTGTTGTTCAGGGTCATGATTTTCAGCGAAATTTTCCGGTTGGCCAGCTCAACACTGAGCGAGGCCGGATTGGACGAAAGCATAAGAGGCTTTCCGCTGCCTGTGTCCACGTCCCCGCTTTGATGCAATTTGGTCTTGGCCGCCGGATTGACGCTCGAGCAGAAGGGATTGACATAATAAAACCCTTCGGTTTTCAGGGTACCGATATATTTTCCGAAGAGAGTCAGAACAAGCGCCTCCTGGGGCTTCAGAATCTTCAGTCCCATGAACGGAATCCATCCCACAAGCAGCCAGATAGAAGTGACGATCAGGCCGATGATCGCCAAAACCGATCCCTGTACATATATACAGCTGAAGACAAATCCCACCAGCGCCCCTATGTACAGCACAATCGTGAGAAGCAAGACCGTCATGCCGTTTTTTCGGTTCTCCAATATTTTTTCCTGCATACCTAATCCTCCCGGCAGTTTTTTGATATAAAAATAATATCATATTAATATCTATTTGTCAAGAAATAGGATACGTCTGCAGAAGCGTTTCCCTATAAGGCCACAACACAGTGTTGTTTGGTAAATTAATGGAATAAATCCCATGTTTAGGCCGATTTAGTTGCAAAATGTGACGGCTTGTGCTATACTGACCCAAAATGAAATTTGCTTCGCATGAAAGGGGGATTGGCTTTGACATCAAAGCCAATGCGTCCGGGGGCAAACCATGCCGCCCCCAAAAAGCATAGGATAATCAGCCTTCTGGCGGTGCTTTTCCTGGCCGTTTTCGCGGGCGGCGGCGCCCTGTACCTTGTACAGATGCAGCGTGTTCCCACGCTTGATGTGATGGAAAACATGGAATATCCCTTCAATCTTTCTGCGGGAGAAAGCACGGAAAGTTCAGCGGTGACCGCGGCATCCTCTACGGCCTCGTCGGCAGACACTACAGCCGCCAGCACGACAACGACTACCGTACAAACGAGCAAAAAGCCATTGGTGTCTTCTTCCCTTCTGCCTGAGGGCGCCCGCGCGGATGACAGCTATCTCGACGACTTTTTGTTCATCGGCGATTCCCGTATCAACGGTATGCGCAACCGTGGACAGATCAAAAGCGAAAATACCTTTGCTGTCAATGGACTGAGTCATTCCGTTGCCCTGACTAAGTCCTGCATCACGCTCAACGGCCGGCAAATGACCATCCCGCAGGCGGTCGCGGTGCGCAAGCCGGCCATCATGCTCGTGGCCTTTGGTATCAACGGTATCGCGTATATGAGCAACAGCGGTTTCATGGAAGACTACGAGGAGCTGATCGACAAGCTGCAGGCCGCCTCACCGGACAGTATTCTGATCATTCAGGCCATTCTTCCGGTTTCGACCGCCTACGTACAAAAAGATTCGCGCTTTGCAAACGATAAAATCGATCGCTACAACGAGCAGCTGCTCGATCTGGCGGAAGAAAAAGGTGCCTATTTTCTGAACACGGCGGAAGTCATGAAGAATGCGGAAAACGCTCTGGATGCTGCCTACGATTCGGGAGACGGCCTGCATTTCAGCACCGAGGCGGGCGAGGTGATACTCGATTATATCCTCACCCATCCCGTCACGGCATAAGTAGCCATATATAACAGCGGCGGCAGGAGATACGTTCTCTGCCGCCGCTGTTCCATATGTAAAAGGGCGCAACTCCTGGCCGATTTTGAGAGAGAATCCGGGAAACGACGGCAAGACATCTGACTGCGCCGCGCCGATACATCACGGCGCAACGCATCCTACGAAAAACTATGAAGCTGCCTGCCCCCACCCAACATCGCAGGCCCGAACAGCATCGCAGAAATCAACCAAAGGGCAATGGCAGGGAAAACGGCTGCAGGCACCGGCGCGGGCAGGCCGGTTCTCCCCTTCTCCCTAGGAATTTCTTTTTTACTCATCGGCAAAAGCCTCTTTGGAACCACTCGCTAAGCGAGTGGTTTTCGATATACAAAAAAACAACCTCCTCTGCCATACACGGCAGAGGAGGTTAAAAGAACGGTTCTGTCATAGTCCTCCTTTTTATATCAACGGCTCGAATGCGCGTCCTTTTTGCGCCGCGCATCCCTTCGGCCATCCGGCCGACCCAATCCGGTTCCCCTTTGGGAACAAAGGGACTATTTCATGGGACTCACCTTTTTGTCAGAATTTTCTCCGCTCGTCAGGTCCGCTCCCTTATGGGAATCCGCAGACGGGGGACTCAACTTTTATTCTTTCAAGCGTCAGCGGGCACCTTACCAGTCCCGCCGCATGATGTCCAAAATCACCGCGAACCCTTTTGAGCCAAGCTGACTACATCATGGGACTCACCCTTCTGTTACTTTCCTACATGCCGCTTCCCCGGCACCAAACCTCTGGCTTCGAACTTTCGAATCCTGTTTGGGAAAGATAAACTATAGCTTCGCCATGTACATGGAGGATTTCCTCCCGCGGGAAGAACTGGTTCGGCTATCTATGATAAACGCCGGAAGCACACCGCTCCCTGCTTCTATCATGCCGGCGCCTCGCGGCCGCCGGACTGTAGTGGGCTTTGCGCCTATTCGCTTTTCTGTCGAGGGAAGCGAAATCCTGCTTCCCTGTCAGATTGTATCCGCAGGCAGCTTCGATAAAGAATCGACGGGGACTTGACCGCGCTGACAAAGAATCCAAAGCGCCTTCAAGATTTGGGCTTTCGCATCAGGTCGCGCAATCCGCGGTCCTGCTGATGCCTTTATGCGGATGCAATCGTGCTGCCCGCCTGCGTCGGGGCCAGCCCCGCGCAGGCTGTCGGCTGAGAATCCGTTTCACTGTACATGGGACTCACCCCTTTCCTTATCGTGACCGAATCGGCCCCTCCCCGCTCATGCGGGGACGCCGCCGTTGTGTATGGCGGCCTTTCTTTTCTGTCCCTCTTGCTGTCTATAGTATAGCAGATAGATTGTAAATTGTCAATAGATTGTTTTTTAACAAGATATGAATATTAGAAATTATAACGTAACATTTTCCAGTGCGGTTTCCTCTTGACGAAAGGCCGAATCCACGATAGAATGTAGATATCAACCAACAACACCACAGAACAGGAGACAGACTATGGCGGACGAATATGGCGCGGATCTGGTGACCGTGCTGGACGACGAAGGAAACGAGCATCAGTTTGAGATTCTGGATGCCATTGAAACGGATGACGGGCGGTATGTGGCGCTGCTGCCGGTATACGACAGCGCGGACGAATCCCTCAACGACGACGGCGAGCTTATCATTCTGGAGGTGGCGGAGGAGGATGGAGAAGATCTTCTCGTTCCCATTGAGGACGATACCATCTTTGACGATATCGCCGACATCTTCGAAGAGCGCCTCTCGGATCTGTACGAGATCGAGGATATGGAAGCGCCGGCGGATGACTCTCTCCATTAACACACCGCACGCACATCCTGCTGTGTACGCGGACTGCGGCTGATTAACCCTACTACACTTTGTATTCGGGAGCTCAGGCTCCGGGGCCGGACTGCAGACCTCCCCGCCTGACGGGAAGAAGGGAGCGAGAACGCCCTGGGCGGCACCCACCTGCTTGAATTGTATCGTAGCAGGTTATACAAGCCGCGATACGGCATGGCGGGACACAACAAAAAGGCAGCCCCCGGCGATGAAAATCGCCGGGGGCATTTTGCGTTTTTTCGGTTATTCCGCGGGGGCAAACTGGGAATTGTACAGCGCAGCATAAAAGCCATCCCGCGCCAGCAGCTCGTCGTGCGTCCCCTGCTCGATCACATCCCCCTTATCCAGTACAAGAATGCGATCCGCATCCCGGATGGTGGACAAGCGATGGGCGATGATGAAGGTGGTGCGCCCTTCCATCAGGGCGGCAAACGCCTTTTGTATACGCTGTTCGGTGAGAATATCCACCGAGCTGGTCGCCTCGTCGAGAATCAGCATGGGCGGATCGAGCAGCATGGCCCGCGCAATGGTCAGCAGCTGCTTCTGCCCCTGCGACAGATTGCCGCCATCCTCGGTGATAAGGGTTTGATACCCAGCGGGCAGACGGCGGATAAAGCTGTGCGCATACGCGGCCCGGGCGGCAGCCTCCACCTCTTCGTCGGTGGCCTCCGGCCGCCCATACGCAATGTTGTCCCGAATGGTGCCGGCGAACAGCCAGGTCTCCTGCAGCACCATGCCAAACCCGCGCCGCAGGCTGTCCCGTGTATACTCCCGGATACCGCGTCCGTCCACCTCGATACGGCCGCCGTCTGCTTCATAAAAGCGCATCAGCAGGTTGACCAGGGTGGTTTTCCCCGCCCCCGTCGGGCCGACGATGGCGATCGTCATGCCGGGCCGCACCTGCAGGTTAAAATCCCGAATAAGCGGGCGCTCCGGCGTATAGGAGAAACGCACATGCGCAAAGGCAATATCCCCCACCGCCTGCTGCAGTACGGCCGCATCCCGGCCGTCCGGCTCCTGCTCCTCCTCGTCAAGCACGGCGAAAACGCGGCGCGCAGAAGCCATTGCCAGCTGCAGCTGCATGGTGATGGCGGTGATTTCGTTGAACGGCTTGGAAAACTGGGCCGTATAGGTCAGAAAGCTCGCGATGCCGCCCGGTGTCAGACCGGCCAGAATGCCGAACACGCCGACGAGCACATACGCGATGTTGTTGACAAACCGGGTGGAAGGATTGACGAGGGCGGAAGCGAACTGCGCGCGGTAGCCGCAGGCATACAGTTCCTCATTGATGGCGTCGAATTCTTTTGCCGAAGCCTCCTCCCGGCTGAAGGCCTTGACGGTGCGCTGCCCGCTCACCATCTCCTCCACATAGCCGTCCAGTTTGCCGAGAATATGGCTCTGCTCCTGGAAACGGCGGCGGCCGTATTTGGCGATGCCGAAGCCCACCAGAAAGCACAGCGGTGTGACAAACACCGCCACAAGAGTCACCGCCGGATCCAGCGACAGCATGAATCCCAGCGACAGCAGCACCGTCATCACGCCGGAGACGAGCTGCACGATTCCCTGATTAAGTCCGTCCGCAATGGCGTCGATGTCGTTGGTAAAACGGCTGAGAATATCGCCGCGGGAATGGGTATCAAAGTATTGGAGCGGCAGGCGGCCCAGTTTGTGGAACGCGTCCACGCGCAGCGCCCGCACCGTGTAATTGGCCACCCGGTTGGCACAGAGGGCCGTCAGCCAGGTAAAGAGCGAACCGCCGACGTACAGCACGCCGATCACCGCCAGCATACGCAGCAGGGCCGCCGCATAGCCGCCGCCTGTTCCCGGCAGGATCAAATCGATGGCCCGGCCCACCAGCTTGGGCGCCAGAAGCAGCGCCGCATTCCCCAGCAGGGCGCATGCCAGCGTGGCGATCAGGGCGATACGGTGCCGCCCGACATAGCCGAGCAGCCGGCGAAGCGCGGGCTGTTTTTTCTGTCCGAACTGTTTCATGCGGTCTCGCCCCCTTTCTCCTGGGAGGCGCAGATCTCGCGATACGCCTCACATCCGGCGAGCAGCTCGTCGTGGGTGCCGATACCGGCCAGAACGCCGTCGTCGAGCAGCAGGATCACATCCGCCTGCCGCACGGCGCTGATGCGCTGGGACACGGTGAAGACGGTCATGCCGCGCGCACCGGCTCGGATTGCCCGGCGCAGAGCCGCGTCGGTGGCATAATCCAGCGCGCTCGACGCATCATCGAGTACCAGGATAGAGGGACGCCGCACCAGGGCGCGCGCAATGGTCAGGCGCTGCTTCTGCCCGCCGGACAGGTTGGCGCCGCCGCGCTCCACCACCGCGTCATACCCGTCGTCCCGTGCCCGGATGAAATCGTCCGCCTGCGCCATTTTGGCCGCCGCCATGACTTCGTCATCGGTCGCGTCCGGGTTGCCCCAGCGTATATTTTCCGCAATCGTGCCGGAGAACAGCTCCGCCTGCTGCGGTACCAGGCCAATGCGATGCCGCAGATCATCCAGAGGATAATCCCGCACATCACGTCCGTCCACCCGCACGCAGCCGCCTTCCACGTCATAAAAGCGCAGCAGCAGCGAAATCAGGGTGGATTTTCCCGCCCCCGTGCCGCCGATGATGCCCACCGTCGCGCCGCGGGGAATCGCAAAGGAAATATCCGAAAGCACCCGTTCGCCGCCATAGGAAAAATCCACGTGAGAGAATTCCACCGCGGGCGCCGCCATTCCTCCCTCGGCAGAAAAGGCGGCCGGAGCGGACGGCACACCTTCCGGAGAACGGACGGAAGGTACCGTGTCCAATACCTCGAGCACCCGGCCCGCCGAGGCATAGGCTTTGGTGAAGGTCCCCACCAGATTGGAAACCACCAGCAGGGCGAGCAGAATCTGATTGACATAGTTGATGAAAGCGATGATTTCGCCCGTGGTCATGCCGCCCGCCTCCACGCGCACGCCGCCGAACCACACGATGGCGAGAATAGCCAGGTTCATGATAAGCTGGGTGCCGGGATTGAGCACGGCGGCCAGCCGCCCCACCCGCAGGGCGGCGTCGGTATGCTCGTCCGTCGCGGCGTCAAAGCGTGCCGCCTCCTGCTCGGTGCGGGCAAAGGCGCGGATGACCCTCACCCCCGACAAGTTCTCGCGCAGCACCCGTGTCAGGCGATCCAGCCGTCCCTGCACGGTGCGGAACAGCGGCACCGTTTTGCGCATCACCAGCACGATGACCACCACGAACAGCGGTATGGCCACCAAAATGACCAGGGACAGCCGCCAGTCAATGGTCAGGGCCATGATGACACCGCCGATGCACAAAAAGGGGGCACGCACCACCAGCCGAATGAGCATGGCAACCGCATACTGCAGCTGGTTGATATCACCGGTCAGGCGATTGACGAGGGAGGGTGCGCCGAAACGATCCAGCTCCGCATGCGAAAAGGAGGAGATTTTCCGGAACACCGCCCCGCGCAGCTTGGTGCCGAACCCCTGCGAGGTAACCGAGGCAACATACTGACACACCAGCGCGCAGAGCAGTCCCACCGTCACGATACCGAGCATCACGCCGCCCATCTTCAGCACATATCCGGTATCGCCGCCGGCCACGCCGCGATCGATGACCCGCGCCATGATAAGGGGCAGATACAGCTCCAGTACCGCTTCGGTCAGCTTGGTCAGCGGACCGAGTATGCAATAGCCGCGGTAGGGCCGCAAATATTTCCAAAAAGGCTTGAGAGACAACCGGAACACCGTCCCTTCCGATACTATATTTTTAATATTACCATATCCTGCACAATGTTGCCATAGCACGGCCGCCAAACCTGGCAGAACAGCCGGCACGAAATGCAGGCGATTTGTCAGGGATCGGCCTCCCGGCCGGCAGGTCAGGGCATGGCTGCTACGGAACTCCCCTTGCAGCAACGACTTTTTCCTTTTTCTCGCAATTCAAAAAACGCAGAAAACCCGGCATTGGTTTTCTGCGTTCTGATTATTTATGGTATTTTCCGCCGCCGGAAATCTGCATGGCCCGATACAGCTGCTCGAGCATCAGCACCCGTGCCAGCTGATGCGGAAAGGTCATGGGCGACAGGGACAACCGCAGGCGGGCCGCCGCCTTGACCTCTTCCGACAGCCCCCAGGAACCACCGATGACAAACGCCACCGCGTTCACTCCATCCACGGCCAGCCGGTCCAGCGCCGCCGCAAAAGCAGGGGAATCCATCTCTTTTCCCTCGATGCAAAGCGCCACCACCGCCCCGCCGGACGGTACGCGGGCAAGCAGGCGCTTCCCTTCCGCGCGGAGTCCCGCCTCGATCTGCGCCGGTGAAGGGTTGTCCGGCAGACGCTCTTCCTCCACCTCCACAACGGACAGACGGCAGAAGGCACCCAACCGTTTGGCATATTCCGCGCAGGCATCCCGCAGGTACGCTTCCTTGAGCCTGCCTACGCAAAGCAGCGTCATATTTCGCACCGTTTCACCTCGAATTAACATTAGTTAAAATTATCTTTAATTAAAAAACATTCACCTTCTGTGTGGATACCCGTTCCGCCACCTGCAGAAGATAATCCGTCCCTTCCCGCATCCCTTCGGCTTCCAGTGCCGAGCGAGCGGTAATAAAAGCCAGATCGGGCAGATTGTTCTCGACGCTCAAATGCGCCAGCACAAACCGCGTTGTCCCCGTGCGGGCCAGTGCCGGCAGCTCGCAGGCGCACGCCTCGTTGGACAGGTGTCCGGTTTTAGCCAATATGCGCTTCTTGAGCACATAGGGATACGGCCCGTTTTCCAGCATGCGCACATCGTGATTCGACTCGATATAAACCAGATCGCAGCCGCTCAGCGCCTGCCGCACGAGGGGCGGCATATACCCCATGTCGGTTGCCACGGCGATGCGCCGGTCGTCGGCGGTATGTATACAGAACCCCAAGCTTTCTGCGCTGTCATGCGGCGTGCGGAAGGCGGTCACCTCCATGCCGGCCACCTCAATTCCCTGCTCATCGATAACAGCAAAGGCGTTATCCGCGCCCAACCGGCCGGCCCGCAGCAGCTCCTCCAGCGTGCCCTGCGAGGCGAATACCGGAATAGGATACCGCTTCGTCAGCACACGCAGGCCGGCGACATGATCGCTGTGTTCATGCGTCACCAGGACGGCACGGATGGAAGCGGGATCAATCCCCCTGTCGCGCAGGGCTGTTTCGATCCGCCGCGCCGATACCCCGGCATCGATCAATATGCCGCCGTCTGCCGAACCGACATACAAGCAATTTCCGCTGCTCCCGCTGAAAAGAGGGCAATACCGCGCCATAAAAAGCTCCCATCTTTTTAACTGCCGTTACCAAAACAAATGCCGCCGGAACGCTCCGGCGGCGGACGTCAACCGCTCATCGCCTGTTTCATCAGGGGATCGGGGATCGAAACCTGGCGAATATCCGCCCCGATCTTCTGCAGCTTTTCCACAATATCCTCATAGCCACGTTCGATGTACTGAATATCGTCGATTTCGGTCATGCCGCGTGCCGCCAGTCCGGCAATCACCATCGCAGCGCCTGCACGCAAATCCACTGCGCGCACCGGGGCCGCTGTCAGATGATCCACGCCCTGGAAAACGGCCACCTTGCCGTCCACCTGCACCTGGGCGCCCATACGGCGCAGCTCCTCCACGTACCGGAACCGGTTGTCCCAAATGCTTTCGGTGATGATGGAGGTACCATCTGCCATGGTGAGCAGCACGCCGATCTGCGGCTGCATATCGGTGGGGAAGCCGGGATGGGGCAGCGCCTTGACGTTACAATGCAGAATGGGGCCGTCACGGCGCACACGCACCGCATCATCGTATTCCTCCACCTGCGCCCCCATTTCCAGCAGCTTGGCCGTGATGGACTCGAGATGCTTGGGGATAACACCGCGCACCACCACATCGCCGCCGGTCGCCACCGCCGCCGCCATATAGGTGCCCGCCTCGATTTGATCGGGAATTATGGAATAGGTGGCGCCATACAGGTGTTCCACCCCGCGGATCTTAATCACGTCGGTGCCGGCGCCGCGCACGTCCGCCCCCATCGAGTTCAAAAAGTTGGCCAAATCCACGATATGGGGTTCTTTTGCGGCATTTTCGATGATGGTGGTGCCGCGCGCCTTGACGGCGGCCAGCATGATGTTAACCGTCGCACCGACCGACGCCATATCCAGATAGACGGAATTGCCCAACAGCTTGTCCGCCGTCACGTCGATCATACCGTGCTCCATCGGCGCCACAAAAGCCCCCAGCGCCGTGAAGCCCTTGAGATGCTGATCAATGGGGCGCACCCCGAGATCGCAGCCGCCGGGCATCGACACCCGCGCCTTGCCGAACCGGCTGAGCAGCGCGCCGATATAATAATACGACGCGCGCATCCGGCCGCCCAGCTCATGGGACACAACATGCGAGTTGATGCTGCGGGGATCAATTTCCACCGCGTTTTTGTTCACCCGGCGCACCTGCGCGCCAAGGGACGAGAGAATTTCCAGGGATGTCGCGACATCCATAATATTCGGGATATTTTCAATCCGACATACGCCGTCGGCAAGAATTACAGCAGGAAGAATTGCCACAACCGCGTTTTTGGCGCCGCTGATATCCACGTCGCCGACCAGGCGGTTGCCGCCGTAAATACGATATTTTTCCAAAGCGGTCCCACTCCTCTAATGTATTGGACGCTATATAAAACCGGATCCAGATTCCGGCAGATGCAATCGCGTTCAGGTAGCGGCACGCGAAGCGCCGCGTCTTAAACATTCATATTATATCACCAAACCGCGAAAAATCAAACACAAAATGCTGTAATCCGGTGTTTTTTCTTCCACCATGAGTGACAGCGCCGCTTTTTTGGCCGAAAGGCAGAAATTTTCGCCTTTTTCCAAGGATTTGAAAAAATCAATCGCCGAACGAGACGCCGATATCCCGGGCATATCCGATCGCCGGACAGTCGGCCGGCACCTTTTTGAGCTTTCCGGCCACCTCTTCAAGAGGAACGGGTACGATCTCCCCGTGAATGCTCGCGCACATAAAGCCGTACTGCTTTTCCCGGATCAGGCGGGCCGCCGCCGCGCCGAGCTGCGTCGCCAGCACCCGATCGAAGGCGCAGGGACTGCCGCCGCGCTGAAAATGCCCCGGCACACACACGCGCGTTTCGGTGCCCGCATAAGGCTCGAGCTCTTGCGCGAGGCGATACGCAATGGAAGGATGCCCCTCCTTTGCCCGTTTGGCGGCCAGCTCTTTTTTGCTCAGGCGCGCCTCGTCCTTCGAAATGGCCCCTTCCGCCACCGCCACAATGGAAAAGCTCTTGCCCTGCCGCCGGCGGCGTTCGACGGCCGCGCCCACCCGGCGGATATCATAGGGGATTTCGGGCAGCAGCACGATGTCCGCGCCGCCGGCAATCCCCGCATGCAGCGTCAGCCATCCCACCTTATGGCCCATGACCTCCACAATGAACACACGGCCGTGGGAGGTCGCTGTCGTGTGAATGCAGTCGATGACTTCGGTGGCGATGTCCACCGCGCTCTGGAAGCCGAAGGTGATATCGGTGCCCCACAGATCGTTGTCGATGGTTTTGGGGAGGGTGACGACGTGGATCCCTTCTTCGCGCAGCAGATTGGCCGTCTTATGGGTGCCGTTGCCGCCGAGGATCACCAGGCAGTCCAGCCCGAGGCCGGCCACTGTCTGTTTCATGGCGGCCACCTTATCCACGCTGTCCTCCCCGATGACGCGCATCTGCTTGAAAGGGCGGCGCGACGTGCCCAGCACCGTGCCGCCGAGCGTCAGAATGCCGGAAAAATCCTCCGGCCGCATGAGACGCCAGTTGTTTTCGATAAGCCCCTTGTAGCCCTCGAGAATACCGTAGATCTCAATTTCGTCAAATGCCTCGTACAGCGCCTTGGCCACGCCGCGGATCGCCGCGTTCAGTCCCTGGCAATCGCCGCCGCTGGTTAATATCCCCACTTTTTTCATATCTATACCTCCTGTCACATCCCGCCGTTTTCGGCCATTTCCTTTTCCCTGGTCTGGCGCAGCTTCCGCGCCCGGGCCGCCAGCGCCGTTTGGCAGTTCACCACCGGCCGGCCGCGTCCGTCCACAAAGGCATACGTGCCGTCCGGCCGCTGTATGCGGGCGTTCGCCGTATCCTCCAGCATAAGGCGGATAACCTCTTCCACCCGCTCCGCGATGAGCGGTTCCTCCACAGGAAACACCAGTTCCACGCGCCGATCGAGGTTGCGCTGCATCCAGTCGGCGCTGCCCAGATACAGCCGGGGATTCCCGCCGTTTTCAAAACGGAAAATCCGGCTGTGTTCCAGCAGCTGACCCACCACCGAAATGACGGTGATGTTCTCGCTGACTCCCGGCCGGCCCGCCACCAGGCAGCAAATTCCCCGCACCACCAGCGTGATGTTGACCCCCGCCTGCGACGCGCGGTACAACAGCGCGATGATGGCCGGATCGACGAGGGAATTCACCTTGGCAAAGATCCCGGCCGGCCGGCCTTCCTGCGCATGGCGTATTTCCTCTTCGATCATGTGTTCGAAGAAGGGCCGCATATTGTCCGGCGCCGTGATGAAGCGGTTATACTGCGGCGGGCGGGAATAGCCCGTGAGCACATTGAACAGCGACGAGGCATCCGCTCCGAAGCTCTCCCGGCAGGTGAACATGCCCATGTCGGTATACTGCCGCGCAGTGGAATCGTTATAGTTGCCCGTTCCCAGATGCAGATACCGGCGCAGGCCGTCCTCCTCCCGGCGCACCACCAGCAGGATTTTACAGTGGGTTTTGAGGCCCGCCAGGCCGTAAATGACGTGACAGCCCGCCTCCTCCAGCTTAAGCGCCCAGTGAATGTTGTTCTCCTCGTCAAAGCGCGCCTTCAGCTCGACGAGCACGGTCACCTGTTTGCCGTTGTCGGCGGCGCGCATCAGGGCGGCGATGATGGGGGAATTGCCGCTGACGCGGTACAGCGTCTGCTTAATGGCGAGCACATCGGGATCCTCCGCTGCCGCGCGCACGAAGTCCACCACACAATCGAAGCTCTCATACGGATGATGCACAAACCGATCACGCGCGCGGATGGCGGCAAACAGATCGTCCGCGCCGCAGAAATCCGCCGGCTCCACCGGCTGGATGGGCGGCAGGCGCAGCCGATCGTCCAATCCGCTGATGCGGAAGCAGAAGGTCAAATCCAGCGGCCCCATCGCCTCATAGATATCCCCTTCTCCGACCTCCAGCATATCGATGAGAAATTCACGCAATTCGGCATCGCAGTGGCGCGACAGCTCAAGCCGCACCGGGCGGCCCCGTTTGCGCTTTTTGATGGACTGCTGAATTTCGAGCAGCAGATCCTCCGATTCCTCGTCAATATCCAGGTCAGCGTTGCGCGTCACACGAAAGGCGGTGTACGCCTCGATGTCGTGCAGCTCAAACAGATCGCCGAGGTGCAGCGCGATGATGCTCTCGAGCAGGAGGAACGCCCGGCCCTCTTCGGCGGGGAGCTCCACCAGGCGCGGCAGAATGGAGGGCACCTGCACCACCGCAAAAGCGGTTTCCCCCTCCTTGCGCAGCCGGATGCCGAGGTTGAGGCTTTTGTTGGCAAGCATCGGAAAAGGACGGCTGCGATCGACGGCGAGCGGCGTAAGCACCGGGAACAGCACATTTTCGAAATAGTCGTCGGCGAACGCCCGCTGCTCCGCATCAAGCTCTTCTGTGCGCAGCAGTGCCATCCCGTTCTGCCGCAGCAGCGGCAGAAGCGAACGGATCAGGCAGTTGTACTGTTTTTCCACGAAGGCATGGATCTTTTCGCCAAGAAGCGCCAGCTGCTGCTCGGGCGTCAGCCCCGCCGGGTCAGCTTCGCGGTAGTGGGAGCGCACCTGTTCCATGACACCGGCAACGCGCACCATGAAAAACTCATCCAGGTTGGAGGCCGTGATGCCGAGAAATTTAAAACGCTCGAGCACCGGATTCTCCTTTTCATACGCTTCTTCCAGCACGCGCGCATTGAAATCCAGCCAGCTGAGCTCCCGGTTGAGATAGGGGAAGGCCGCCGTTTTCTTATCGGATTTGTCCCGCTTCATTGTCCCGCCTCCTTGAACAGTGTACTCTTATGCACCAGCACCGGCTGTACGCCGAATGCCTCTTCAAAAAATGCCGCCCTGTCCTGGAACGTCCACTTTTCGAGCAGCAGCTCTCCCCGGCCGCTTACCGTGACCACCAGGCGCTGTTCCTCGAGGCGCGCCTTGACATCGGCCGCGCGGCCCTGGCGTGTCGTGTCAAGCGCATCGGCCAGCCCCATAATCGCGGCCAGCTTATCGACGAGCAGCCGCTGCTTCTCGGAAAGCTCCTCCCGTCCATCCCGCGCAGAGGGGCGTTCGCTCTTTCGGATGATTTCCGCCACAAGCCGCGTTTCCTCATCGCTCAGCCCGTACAGGCAGGACTGCCGGATCAGATCATACGCGCCCTGTGAGGCATCGCGCACATTGGCGCGGTATCCCACCTCATGAAGCAGGGCCGCACATTCGAGCAGGACGAGCCGCTTGCCGCTGATGCCGTGCAGCTTTTTGAGCTTGCCGAACAAAACGACACAGGCCGTACGCACCCGCTCGGCATGGGTGATATCCGCCCCTTCCTGCTCGGCAAAGCGGCGGCTGGAGGCAATGGCGCCTTCCCGCTGAGCATTTTCAAACGCCGTTCTCTGTGCCGGCAGAAGCAATTGCGCGGCGAGCACTTCCATCAGGTTGACCGGCGGCGCCACCAGCTTTTTCGCCCCCACCACATCCATAATGCGCCGGTAAATGGCCAGCATCGGCGCGATTTGCTCCGCCATCTCCTCCGTTATATCCATATCCCGCGCCAAAAGGGCCGGGTTGGTTTCTTTCAGGCGGGTGTATATTTTCTCAAGCTGCGCCCGTTCGACAACGAACGCCCCCTTTTCGGGGCGGGCGCCGCACAGCGACGCAATGGTTTCCAGCTGCCTCCCCGCCAGCAGCACCCGCGAGAAGCGCTGTCCGCCCAGGCGCAGCTCCATGCGATAAAAGTAGGTCTGTATATATTCCTCCAGCATGCGATAAAACCGCGGCGTCGCCTCTTCCCCCGCGCGCAGCCGCTCGCTCAGCTTGAGAAACCCCTGCGTAAGCGTATAACTTTGGTCAATCACGCCCGCGCGCCACACCGCCAGACCGACGCAGCCCGTTCCGACATAGGAGAGAAGCGTCTCTTCCCGCAGCAGCGGCGAAGAGCAGAGAGCGCTGTATACGAGGGCGCTCTCCTCCCCGTCTTCCAGCACCTCAATGACCAGGCCGTTTTGTATGCGGAGCTGATCGATAACATAGGCGCGGTTCTGTGCCTCGCGCACGGCCGTCGTGGCAATGGCGCGATATTCCGTTACGCCGTATTCCTTCATCACCTGGGAAAAGCCGCGCAGAATAGCGGAAAGCCGCCGCATGGTCTGCAGGCTGATGCGGCCTGCGGCAAATACTTCATGTCCCAGGCGCAGCGGTACTTCCAGAAAATCGATACGCCGCACCCGCTGATCGCCGTCTCCTGTCCGCCGGGCCTGATATACGCCCATGCGCACAAAATTGGATCCGATGTCGATGACGCTCACCGCTCGGACCGCGCGCCTTTCACCCATTATCCGCCATCCTTTCCCCGCCGGCCTACTCTAATCGGTAAACCGCCATTTTATCCCAAGTTTATCTTGTAAGAACTATTATAATATGTCTGTGTAATACGTGCAAGTAGCCGTTTGCATTTCGGGACGCACTTTTCTAGTGTACACACCGTCTCGCAAATCATCCGTACGGCGGTATAATAAACAGGAATACTTGACAAGTTTCGCCGGATCGTCTATGATTAAGGACAACACGCCGCTGTGGTGGAATCGGCAGACACAAGGGACTTAAAATCCCTCGTGCATACCTTAAAAAATTGAAAAAATATAAATCGTAAAAAGTCAGTGTTTATGCGGGTTTCCGCGTTTCGCTGACTTTATTTATTCACAATCCTGTATATTTTAAAACAGTAAATCCTGTATAGTCAATTTTGGGATTTTTGTTGAAAATCCTGTGCGGTTATAGTATACTGTAGAAGATAAAAGGAGGCAAGAAAAATGGGAAATGGAAAAGATAATTTATTTGCGAACATAGACATCGAAGTAGCGCCGCAAGAAATAGAAAAAGAAGAAGCAGAGCAGAAAGCATGGCAAGATTCACTTGAAAGAGCGTCTTTAGCCGCTCCTAATTTAAAGCTAAAACGGACAAAAAAGTTGATGGTGGATAAAATGGTTACCCCGCTTTGGAAATTGGAAAGTATGTTTATGGCAGAACAGGAAGCAAAGAATAATACAGACGAAACATTAAAATATTACCGTTCCTGCTTTAAAACTTTATACGAATTTTTAGCTATTGACGCAACGGAAAAAACGGAAGACTTTAGTAAGATATTGGAACGGTATAACGGCGATGTAATATCCTTTGCAAAGAACCTTCCTTTGGTTTTTTTAGAAATGGACGAAATTGACTATTGGTATAGAAATTATCTAAAAGATATCAGAAAATTAAGTGAGCAAACCATATTGAAAGAGCTTCGTGGATTTCGTGCTATCAATTACTTTGCTATGGATAACGGTTGGATTGAACAACGTAAAATCAAAATCAAAGATGTAGAACCGCCTATTAAGAATACCTATACGAAAGAAGAAATTGAACGGTTAATTGTTAAACCTGATATTGACGATTTTTCAAAGTATAGAAGTTGGGTTATGATATGTCTGTTCCTCGCAACTGGTATGCGTGTTACTTCTGCCGTATCGTTAAAGGTAGGAGATATAGACTTGGAAGAAGGTTATGCAAATGTAAACGTAGTAAAAAACCGTAGTCCTATTCGTATTTCTCTTGTGAAAAGTATTATCCCTAAATTAGAAGAATATATTAGGGAATGGCGGTCAGATGATAACGGTGTCCCGCTCTATGATGAATATTTATTTTGTAATCCATATGGACAGAAGCTCACACGGGACGCCGCTTCTAAAGTCATTGCCAGTTATAATAGGTCAAGGGGGGTAACAAAGACTTCCATTCATCTTTTCCGGCACACGTTTGCGAAAAACTGGATACTGAACGGCGGCGATATTGCGACTTTACAAAAGATGTTAGGGCAAAAATCTTTGAAGATGGTAACGCGTTATGCAAACCTTTATGCAACAGATATAAAACCAAAAGCAGAAGACCACGCACTTTTAAATAAGGTTCAACCCCGTTCCGGCAGAACAAAACTTAAACGACGCGGAGCACGATAACAGGGATAAGAAGAAGCGGTAAGAGAGTAACTCTTACCGCTTCTTTGTAATTTAGTCATCAAGCATTTTAATTCTTTCCAACAGAGTTGGCTTTTTGATAAGGTACAATAAGTTGCGCAAATTGAAAATCGCATAAAAGAAAGACATAGCT
>CABSLQ010000011.1 GCA_902478605.1 uncultured Oscillospiraceae bacterium | reverse complement strand
GGTATTCGTTGCCCACCGCCGTGTCCAGCGACACATCGATCTGGTAGTAGGCGGTACTTTCCCCCGCGTCGCTCGCCGTCAGCAGGGTGCCGAACGCCTCATCCTTCACCTGGGAGAAGGGCCCGTCGCACAGCACCTCGTCCGTGTCCAGCTGGGTGACCTTGATATGTAGCACGTCGCCGAGCGCCTCCGCTTCCTCGGTCACCCGGGTGCGGAAATGCAGGGTCACGTCCGCGTCGTGATATGCCTTCACGCAGAAATACTGCGTCAGGCTGTCGCCCGGCAGCATGTCCCGCGCCTCAAACCTTCGGTTGGCATCCGGACGCCCCGCGTACAGCTCGAGATAGGCGGCCTGCGGTTCGGCGGAGGTTTGGCCGTCCTGGGCATCCGTCTGGCCGGCCGGCGTCTGGGCGTCGGCCTGGTCTGCCGGCGTCCCCGGTTGTGTCCCGTTGTCCGGCTGCTCCGTGCCGGCCGTGTCACCCGGGCCGGAAAGCGACACCGCCTGCTCCCCAATGAGGTTCCCCGGGACGGTCGTGGTCGTCTGCGCCGGTTCGGCCAGCGCCAGGTAAATATACCGCGCCGCCAGCCCGCCGGCGCTGAGCACCACCAGGATCGCCAGCACCACGATCAGGGGCTTGTACCGCCAGGGCACACGCGCGCTCTGTTCCGTCGATTTCCGCATAGCGTCAACCACCATTCCTGAAAAATTTAAAAGCTTGTCCCCTCTGAAAAGAAGGTATTTATACTTAAAGGAAGTATACCATACTTTGGGTGTGAAAGCAACCCATATTTCTGTTAAAAGCCTTTTTATTCCGCCAAAAATCCGGTAATATTTTTTAGTATATATTACAAATACGCACATCCTGTTTTGGTAAATAAATACATAGCAAAAGCAACAAAGCTTCGGCAGTTCCCGCCAGAATTTACCGTATTTTTTCCATTTTAAGGAGAAGGCGCCGGTCCTTCGGACGGGCGGGCTGCCCCGCCGGCGGGCAGCAAAATACCCCGGCGGGTGCCTGTGCACGCGCCGGGGTATTGGTTACCGCTCGAACAGGTGGGTGAAATGCGCACTCTGCCGCAGGGAGATATAATCGTCCTCCGAAAAGATCAGGTGATCCACCAGCTGCACCCCCGCCACCTTCAGCGCCCGCCGCACCACCTCGGTGGTGCGGATATCCGATTCGGATGGCACCGCGTGGCCGTTGGGGTGGTTATGCGCGATGACCGCCATGGTGGCGTTGTCCCGCAATGCCTGCTGCAGCAGCAGGCGGATATTCACCTCGGTGGCACTGACGCTGCCCTCGTATACGACGGAGCAATTGAGCACCTTGCGCCGGTTGTCCATCGACAGAAGCACTACCGCCTCCGTCCGGCGGCCGAAAAACTTCGGCATGATATATGCGCCCATATCCTCGATGCTGCCCATCACGGTGCTCAACGAAAACTTCGCCTCGTAATACTTCCGGCACAATTCGCGGCATAGGCAGATGAGCGTCGCCGTATGGTCCGATATTCCCTTGACCTGCACCAGATCCTCAAACGGCGCCTCGATCACGCCCGCAAAGCTCCCGAACCGGTCGAGCAGCTCGTGCGCCAGTTCGTTGGTGTCCTTGACCGGCACGCCGAAATACAGGAGCAGCTCAATGATTTCGTGCGGCGCAAACCCGTCCAGCCCTTCGGTCAGGAACCGCTTCTTCATCCGCAAACGATGCCCGCTGTGCACATTTTGCTTGTTTTGCTCTTTCGTGGCCATCCCCTCCGCACAATACAGGAAGATTTTTCCTGCACGCTTCTCATTAGTATAGCAGAAAAATCCCCGTTTGAAAAGCGGCCCGCTTATGGTATAATACCCCACGGCGTTTCCATTTTCTGCGAACAGGAGCCAGCCTATGAAAACCATCACCGTGCAAAAAAACGACGCGGGACAGCGTCTGGATAAGTTTTTGACCAAAGCCTTCCGCTCCCTCCCTGTCTCCCTCATGTACAAGGCCATCCGCACCAAAAAGATCAAATGCAACGGCAAGCGATGTGAAATTTCCACACGTCTGCAGCCCGGCGACGTGCTGACCCTGTACCTGCCCGACGACGTGCTCGAGGAAAGCGCGCCCGTGTACGATTTCCTGACCGCATCACGCCGGCTGGATATTGTGTACGAGGACGACCGGGTGCTGCTGCTCAACAAGGAAGCGGGGCTGCTCGTCCACCCGGACGATAAGGAGTACCGCGACACGCTGCTGCTACGCATGCAGCGGTATCTTTACGAAAAGGGCGAATACAGCCCTGAAAAGGAAAACAGCTTTACACCTGCGCTGGTCAACCGCATCGACCGCAACACCAGCGGCATCGTCATCGCCGCCAAAACGGCCGAGGCGCTGCGCATTCTCAACGCCAAGCTCAAACAGAGGGAGATCCATAAATATTACCTATGTATTGTGCACGGCCGTATGGAGAGGCCGGAGGCGCTGCTGGAGGGGTACCTCGAAAAGAACGAGGCGCAAAACCGTGTATACATCTCCGACCGGGCGAAGGAAGGGGCCCTATCCATCCGCACGCACTACCGGGTGCTGGAGGCCAGGGGCAGCCTGTCCTTGCTGGAAATTGAACTGCTCACCGGGCGCACCCACCAAATCCGCGCCCATCTCGCTTCCATCGGGCACCCACTGCTCGGCGACGGCAAATACGGTACCAACGCCCTCAACAAAGGCACCGGCTTTCGCAAGCAGGCGCTGTGCTCCTATAAGCTGGCGTTCGATTTCCGTACGCCAGCGGGCGAGCTGGACTACCTCAACGGGCGGGTGTTCACCCTGGACGACGTGCCCTTTGTCCGGGCCTTCCGCAACGGGGAGATCGAAAAGGCATAACGGCCGAACAGGGCCGCATGTCCCGGGAAATACCGGGGCCTGCGGCCCTGTTTTTCACCCAAATTCCACCCGCCAAACACAAAACGGACACACGCTCCTCCTATACTGAGGAAGACAATTCCGGAGGAGGCATGTCCATGTATATCGTCAAAAACGCCATGCGCAACCTGCTGCGTTCCAAGGGGCGCAGTATACTCGTCGGTCTCATTGTGCTGGTCATCGCAGCGGCCAGCTGTCTGGCCCTGTCCATCCGCCAGGCCGCCGCCCGCGCCCGGACCAGCGGGTTGGACAGCCTGCAGATCACCGCCCAGATCGCCATGGACCGCCAGGCCATGATGCAGCAAACCCAGCAGCAGGGCGGCGATATGCTCGCCTCCCTGCAAAACCTGTCCTCCCTCACACTGGAAGAAATGCAGCATTATGCCACCTCTTCCTATGTAAAGGATTTCATCTATACACTGACCACCTCCGCGGACGCCGGCGAAGAGCTGACCGCGGTGGACACCTCCGGCAGCAGCGAAAGTGAGGAAGCAGGCAGCGAGCCCGGGGACGGCGCCGGCTTCCCCGGCGCGCCGGACGACGGACGCGGCGGGCGCACCCCGCCCCAGGGGATGGGTACCCAGGGCGATTTTACCCTCGTGGGCTACAGCTCCCTGGACGCCATGACCGCCTTTATCAACGGCACCTCCCAGATCACCGACGGCGCCGTCTTTGAGGTGGATTCCGCCGATCCTGTCTGCGTCATCAGCGACGAGCTCGCCACCCTCAACGGCCTGGAGGTCGGCGGGACCCTTACTCTCCTCAACCCCAACGACCAAGAGGAAGCGATCCTCCTCACCATCGCGGGCATTTACCACAATGACACCGCCGCCGTGGCCGGCGACGGCATGATGCGCGGCTTCTCCGCGGCCAGCGACCCGGCCAACCAGATTTATCTGAGCTATCCCGCCCTCAAGGCCATTACCGACGCGTCCGCCGCCGCCGCTCAAACCGTCACCGACGAGGAGACGGGCCGCACCAGCACCACCGCCCTGCGCGAGCAGGTGTCCGGCACCTACATTTTCTCCGAGCTCAACGGCCTGTCCGCCGCCAAAAACTACGAGGCCTTCCAGGAGGATGTAAAGTCCCTGGGCTTGCCGGACGGCTACACCGTCACCTCCTCTGATGTGGAAAGCTATGAGCAGAGCCTTGTGCCGCTGGAAAACCTGAGCCGCTTCGCCCTGTGGTTCCTGGTGGTGGTGCTGGCGGCGGGCGGCGTGATCCTCGTGGTGTTCCACATCTTCCAAATCCGGGAACGCAAATATGAAATCGGGGTGCTTACCGCCATCGGCATGCGCAAAAGCAAGGTTGCCGCCCAGTTCCTCGTGGAGCTGTTTGCCGTGACCTTCGTCTTCCTCCTGGCGGGGACCGCCATCGGCGCCGCCGCCGCGGTCCCCGCCACCAACGCCCTGCTCGCCAGCCAGATCGCCTCCCAGCAGAATCAGATGGCCAGCCTGGATCAGAACTTCGGCCGGCCCGGCGGCGCCCAGCAGATGGCCGCCCCCTCCGGCGACCTCCCCGACGACGCCCCCCAGGGCGCCTTCGGCGGCTTCGAAAAATTCGGGCGCGGCATGGTCGATTATCTCAGCGAGGTCTCCACCGCCACAGACTGGGTTGTCGTGGGGCAGCTGCTGGCTATCGGCCTGGCGCTCACGCTGGTTTCCGCCTGCGTGGCCGTAGCCTTCGTCATGCGCTATGAACCGCTGAAAATTCTCAGTGAACGCAATTAGTGGAGGGTTTATTATGCCGATACTGACTATGGATAAGGTCTGCTTCAGCTACGACGGCGGACGGCCTGTCCTGCAGGATTTATCCTATACCTTTGAACGGGGTAAAATCTATGCCGTCGTGGGCCGGTCGGGCGCCGGCAAGACCACGCTCCTTTCCCTGCTCTCCGCCCTCACCCGGCCCACCTCCGGGCAAATCCTGTTCGAAAACCGCGACATCCGCGAAATCGATCCCTACCGTTACCGCAGCCGGTATGTCGGCGTGGTCTTCCAGAGCTTCAACCTGCTGCCCAATCTGACCGCTGCCGAAAACGTCGAGCTGTCCATGGATATCGCCGGCGATAAACGCAGCGCAAAGGATAAACGCCGCCGCGCCATGGATCTTCTCGAAAAGGTGGAGCTGGACGAGGACCGCGGCAACCGCCGGGTGCTCAAGCTGTCCGGAGGCGAGCAGCAGCGCGTCGCCATTGCCCGCGCGCTCTCCTGCGACCCCGCCGTCCTGCTCGCCGACGAGCCCACCGGAAACCTGGACGGCGAAACCCAGGACGCCGTCATGGAGATCCTGCGCCGCCTCGCCGTTGAGGAGGATAAGTGCATCATTGTGGTCACCCATTCCCCCGCCGTCGCCCAGGCGGCCGACCTGGTCTACCGCCTGGAACGGCCCGCCTCCCCCCCGCTCCGCTCCCAAAAAAGCCCCGCCGCCGCGTCAAAGCACCCTTGGCCTCGATTAGGCGGCGCCTGCCTGCAAAAAAAAGGTACGCCCTCCGGCGTACCCTTTTTTTATAAAGGCCTGCTCATTTCCCCATATGCTCCGGCTCCTCCTCCGTGTAGGGCGCCGGAAACCTTTTTCTCCTCCCCCCGTGCCGGAACAGCACCGCGTTGATCATCCCGCCCGTCAGCAGTATGCAGCAGCATACATACAGCCACAGCATCAGAATGATCAGCGACGCCAGCGATCCGTATACCAGGGAATACCGGGTGGACAGGCTGATGAACAGCGAAAACAACACGCTGACCACCACCAGGGCGAGGGCGGCCAGCAGCGCGCCGCGAAACACGTGTATCCGCGGCCGCTCCCGCGGAACCGAAAACCGGTACAGCCCGTATACCATCAGCAGCACAAAGGCAAACAGCACCACAAACCGCAGCCAGCCCCAATGGGAAAGGCCCGCCCCTACCCCCAGGTGCTCCACCAGCAGCCGGATAAACCAGTTGCCGGTTAACAGCAGAATGATACACACATACACCGAAAAGAGAAAGATGAAGGAGGCCGCAAAGCTGGTAAAAAAGTCGATGACGACCCCGCGGCGCGGCTGCGGCTGATCATAGATGTCGTTCATGGTGCCCCGCACCGTGCGGTAAGCGGCCGCCGACGTGGTCGCCATGAGAATCAGCCCGCCTATCAGCATGGGCACCGATTTGGACGCCGCTATATAAGAAAGATATTCATTGATGACAGCCAGGGTGTCCGCCGGCACAAAGCCGCCGAAAAGACCGGCCAGCGCCGCGCCGTCAACGTGCAGCGTCCCCACCAGCCAGTTCAGGCAGATCAGGGTGGGAAACACCGACATAAAAAGGAAAAAGGACAGGGCGGCCGCCGAACGGGTGACCTTCTTCTTACAGAACATATCCGCGGTGCGCAGAACCGTCCGCACAAACGCCAGCAGCCGGGGCGGATATTGTGCCATGCCGTTTCCCTCCCTTCCTTCCCATACCGCTTTCATGATACCGCAAACCGGCAGAAAAATCAACGCCTGCCATTTCCTCCCCCCGGACAGGCGGGATCCGCCCTCCTCCTTGCCAGGCTGCGGCTTTTGGTTTATAATAACGGACAAGACCGGCGCCGCGCCGACGCTGCTGCCGCTGCCGGCCCCCCTTTGCGGAAAGGAGTATTGTATCATGGACGCTAGCGATATCACCGTCCTCCCGCCTGATCCCGATTCCAAGGATAATGCCCTGCTTCCCGCCAGATTCATTACCGACAAGGCGGTCCTGGCCGATCCCGACGACGTCTATGCCGATTCCAGCCGCCGGTTCCAGGGCATTCCCGGCATTGAACGCACCCAGGGCGGCTGCCTGTACACCGTGTTTTACACCGGCACCGAAAAGGAGGGGAACGGCAATTTCCTCCTTGTGCACCGCAGCCGCGACGGCGTCGATTTCAGCGAAACCATCATGGCCGTCGTCCCCCCCTCGGAAAACACCCGCTGCTATGACCCCTGCCTGTGGATAGCGCCCGACAAAAAGCTGCGCCTTTTCTGGGCGCAAAGCTGCGGCTGGTTCGACGGCCGCTGCGGCGTGTGGTGCTCCGTGTGCGAAAACCCGGACGACGCTCAGCCCCGCTTTTCCCCGCCCAGGCGCATTGCCAACGGCATCATGATGAACAAGCCCACCGCCCTGTCAACCGGCGAATGGCTGCTTCCCTGCGCCATTTGGAAGGTCGCCGGCTCCAGGCTCAACGACCTGCCGGAGGAGCGCTTTTCCAATGTCTACTGCTCCGCCGATTCGGGCAACAGCTACACCCTGCTCGGCCACAGCGACTACCCGGACCGCCACTTCGACGAGCACATGATCTATGAGCGCCGCGACGGCTCTCTGGTCATGCTCATCCGCGCCAAGCAGGGGATCGGCGAAGCGTTCTCCCTTGACCGGGGAAAAAGCTGGCAGGGCGAACGCGACTCCGGCCTGGGCGGACCCAATTCCCGCTTTTTCGTGCGCCGCCTCAGAAGCGGCCGGCTGCTCCTCGTCAACCACGTGGACTTCACCGGGCGCAACAACCTGACCGCCCTGCTGTCTGAGGACGACGGCCTCACCTGGCAGCACCGGCTGCTCCTCGACGAACGCAGCGGCGTCTCCTATCCCGACGCCGTGGAGGGACCCGACGGGCTCCTCTACATCATTTATGACTATAACCGTACCCAGGACCGTGAAATCCTGATGGCCAGGCTGCGCGAAGAGGACATTATGGCCGGGCGCCTCGTCTCTCCCGACGCTGCGCTGCGCATCCTCACAAACAAGGCCACCGGCTGATCCCGGCCCGGCCCCGGGAATGCGGTTCCCCCCCCCGCCTCTGAGACGGGGGGCTTTTTTTGACCATTTTTGCCGGTATTTTTCCTTCTCCGCCGCCCTCTTTCATCAGGCTGAGCCTTGCCAAACCCCTAAACCCTCCTTATAATAATACCTGCAGCAGTCTTGTATGCCTGATTCTCAGACAGGAGCTCGATTACTATGACCTACGATTATCTGTGGCACATCGCCCTGATCCTCATCAGCACCAAAATCCTCGGCCTCATCACCCGCCGGTTCCAGATGCCCCAGGTGGTGGGCGCCCTCCTCGCCGGGCTGGTGCTCGGCCCCGCGGTGCTGGGTATCCTGCAGCCCTCCGATATGCTCTCCAAGCTCGCAGAGCTGGGAGTCATCGTCATCATGTTCTCCGCCGGCATGGGCACCGACATTCACGAGCTGGGCCAGTCGGGCAAAACCGGCTTCATCGTCGCACTGTGCGGCGTGCTCGCCCCGCTCGGCCTGGGCGCCCTGCTCGCCTTCTTCTTCAACCGCGGCGCACTCGCCCACCCCGGCAACGTCCTGCTGCAGAATATCTTCATCGGTGTCATCCTGACCGCCACGTCGGTGAGCATCACGGTGGAAACCCTCCGCGAAATCGGCAAGCTCCAGACCAAGGTGGGCAATACCATCCTCGCCGCCGCCATCATCGACGACGTGCTCGGCCTCATCGCCCTCACTATCGTCACCAGCCTCGCCGGCGACGACGTCAATGTGTGGCTCGTGCTGCTCAAAATCGCCCTCTTCTTCGTCTTCATCGTCGCGGTCTGGTTTACCGTCCCCCGGCTGTTCAACTGGTACGCCGCGCGGCAGGGAACCAAAAACCTCCACCGCTATCCGGTGGCGGCCTTCGTGCTCTGCCTGCTGATGGCCTACGCGGCCGAAGAGCTGTTCGGCGTGGCGGACATCATCGGCGCCTTCGCCGCCGGCGTCGTCGTCGCCAGCACCACCAAAAGCAGCTACATCTCCAGCAAGTTCCAGCCCGTCCAGTATCTCTTCCTCACCCCCATCTTCTTCGCCAGCATCGGCCTGAAGGTGGAGCTGCCCGCCATGTCGGCGGCCATCGTGCTCTTCGCGGTGCTCATGGTGGTCACGGCCATCCTCTCCAAGCTGGTGGGCTGCGGCCTCGGCGCCAAGCTGTGCGGCTTTACAAACCGGGAATGCCTGCAGACCGGCTTCGGCATGGCCTGCCGCGGCGAGGTGGCCCTCATCGTCGCCAACAAGGGCATGAGCCTCGGTCTGATGCCGCCCGCCTTCTTCGGCCCGGTAATCATTACGGTGGTCTGCTGCGCGGTGCTCACGCCGGTGCTGCTTAAGCTGGTATTCCGCTCCAAAAAGGAGGACGCCTACGCCGGCATGCGCACCAGCGGCCTGGTCGACCGCATCGAGGAAAACGATCAGCTCGATATTCTCTCCGATCGTCTGCTCGACGAGCACCACCGCCTGCGAAAGTCCAAACACAAATAATTTGCCTCTTCCTTCTCCCCGAAAGCTTCCGGCCTTCGGGGATTTTTTGTGCTCGGACGCCTCCCCTCTGCATACAATGGGGCAGGGCCCCAGGCAAGCCTGCCGGCTGGGCACTGTATCGACACAGCCTTCCCCTGCTGCGGCCAAATTATATAAAGCGGACCCCGGATTTCCTTCCGGAAGCTCCCCTTTTTAAAGTGAAGGTTGTCCACATATACATCGAGTTTGCTTGACATTTTTCACAATTTGTGATTGAATAAAAGGCAGAGAAAAGGAAATGGGAGGAATTTCCGTGCGCAGGGTGTGTATATGTCTAGCAGCGGGGCTGCTGTGTGCGGGGCTGGCCGCCTGCGGGCAGGAAATGCCCACGCCGTGGCAGGGGGAGGTCTCCGGGACGGCCACCAGCCTTTCGATGTACACTGTGCCGGCCGAACCGGCCGCGCCGGCGGCGACCGTCAAAACGCCCCAGAAGACCACCGTCAAAACGACAACGTCCAGGCCGAAAACGGCCGGGTCGTCGTCGGCCAAGCCGACAACAACCAAGCCGACGACAACCAAGCCGGCAACAGCCAAGCCGACCGTGCCGCCGGCCACCACGCCGGCGCCTCAGCCGGCCCAGACCAGCCAGACCAAGCCCAAGCTGACGCCCGAAATCGAAGAGGAAATCCAGTACGCCTTCATTGAACTATACTGGGACGACATCGAAGCCGTCGAAATGACGCACGCGGACAACCTCGCCCTGCTTGAGCAGCAGCAGAATGCTCTGGAGGCTGTCCATCTTCGTGAGGAAAAGCTCCTGTATGAGCAGTACGCCAATATGGGGCTGATCGATTCGGGCACCTTCAAAGTCGCGCAGCAAAACCTGTACGATCGCCAAAAGCGCGAGAAGGCCGCCATCCAGCAGCAAATCGACGACGAAGAAGCCCGGTACGAGGAGGAAAAGAACGATCTGTACGCCGCGATTCTGGATGACATCGATTGCTATATCGACGAGAATTACACCCGGTGAAACGGCGCGGGGCCGCGGGGTGTCCCGGTCATTTCTGCGGGACTTGGTGGAAGGGACCAAATCCGCCCGGAGACGGCCGGTTCCGGTTCCCGGCATAAAAATCCGCCCGGAGACGGTACCTCCGGACGTCACGAATACGCTGATCGATTATCCCTATACTTCCCCTCAGATTCCCCGTTGATTTTTGCTTATATTCAGAAAAGCGTTCAGGCAAAGTGAGGAGGGACAGCGGTATGCCGAGAAAAAAGAACATACAGGTACATGTTGTGGCGGCTCTCGTCGTCGTGTGTTTAATTGGGTGGATTGTTTTCCTGTATGCGGAGGCCCGCCAAAAAGAAAAAGGTCAGGAGAACCATATCCTGTCGAGGTACGATACCGCCTTGGCCGCTTTATCTGTTCCTCTCAACCAATTTGACGAAGCGGCAACACCTGCCGATCAGCTTTCCTGCCTGGAAGTGATTGCGGATGAATTGCAGCATCTCAGTGCCTATATTGATATAAGCTATGGCCTCATCGGCGCTGGTGACCCGACATTATATACGGAAATAGAAACGATAGCTATATTGTTTATGCAAGGCGGGACGATCAATGGCTATTCGATTCCCTCGTTTTCGGAAGATGGGGCTATATCGGAAGAAGAAACCGCCGTGATCCGGCTACTGAAAGAGGAAATAGAAACATTGCGGAATGATATGACCGAGTTGTACAAAGATGGTGTGAATTACAAATACGTACTTTCTCTTGACGAAGTGTATCAACGATTAACTACTATCATACAGGATGTTAAAACACAGTTAATTGGGGCAAATTGGGGAAAATGAGATCGGCGCGCCGGTTCCCGGCATAAAAAAGCCGCCCGGAGATGGCGTCTCCGGACGGCGGCGTGAATGAAGAACCCGACAAGAATTCTATTCACAAATTCTATTATACAGATCGACGGCAAAATGTCAACATCTGTAAAAGGAGAGGGAGAAACATGAGAAAAATCTGGATGGTCGCTGTGGCAATGGTTCTGTCCGCTGCCCTGGCCGGGTGCGCGGCCGGCGGCGGAACAACGTCCGGGGGCACATCGGGCGGAGAGGCCGCCAAAACCACACAGGCGCAGGCCGAAGCGGCCGGCGTCGGCGACACGGTAAAGGGCGAAAAGTGGAGCATCAGTCTCCAAAGTGCCAAGCTGTTCGACGAAATTAAAACCAATGCGTATCTGTCGGATAAGCCCGCAGAGGGGAAGCAGTTCCTCGTGCTGTTCTTTGAAGTGGAAAACGTATCGGCGGAAGACGATTACTTTAACTATCTGCTGTTTGACAGCTATGTGGACGGCTACAGCCAGTCGCTGAAGCTACTGCTTTCCAAGCCGGACGATACGGATGCCCTGACCGGCGACGTTGCCGCCGGAAAGAAGCTGAAGGGCTATCTGGCATGGGAGGTATCCAAGGACTGGAAAGAGCTGGAGACCTCCTACCGGGATGATGTTTGGAGCGCGGAGAAAACCGCCACCTTTAAAGTCACCCCGGCCGATATCACCGCATAAGGCGAAGGGAAACAGCCCGGCTTCTCTGGGGCCGCGACACAAGAAGCCTGTCTGTTCACCCCGGCACGGCGGTACGCTTCTGATGCTGCCGCGGCCCGTCGCCGCGCCGTGCAGGCCATTACCTGCACGGACGCCCAGGCCGGGAACGGCAAGGTATGCAGCGGGGCCGCAAGCCCCGCACATCAAAATATACATAAGGAGAGGTATCCGTGATCGATTTTCAAAACGGCAGCTTCGTCAAGCTCAAACCCGCTGACCCGCAGGCAACCGCCTCACAGCTGCAGCCCCTGCTGCTCCCCAACGAGCAGATCCTCTGCGCGTTCCAGGGGATCCGGGACAGCGTGACCTTCACCAACATGCGGATCATCGCCGTCAATGTGCAGGGCATGACAGGCAAGAAAAAGGATTTTACCTCCCTGCCGTACAGCAAAATCCAGGCATTCTCGGTTGAAAGCGCCGGCGTTTTCGATTTGGACAGCGAGCTGGAGCTGTATTTCAGCGGGCTTGGGCTGGTAAAATTTGAATTTGCCGGCAGCGCCAACGTTACTTCCATCTGCCAGATGATCAGCGGTTACGTGCTGCGGTAAAATGCGCGCCGTTCGGCCGGAAAGACTGGATCCACGCCGGCCGCCGGGACGCCTTCGTAGTGCATAGGCGCAAAGGACAGACAAACCGGCCGGGAGCAGCGGGCTTCCGGCCGGTTTTGGCACGACCGAGGGGCGGCTATCCCGCATGGCGCACGGCGCCGGTTCCCGGGGCCTTCCAAAAACGGAGGGATTCCGCCGGTTCGGTTCATCTTGAGGAGGAATACCATGAAAAAGGCCGGTATGTGGCTCATGATCTTTTCCGGCGGTACGCTGCTGGCCCGCACGGCAGGCTCTTTTTTCGGGGCCGCCATGGCTGGGAGCCCCGGTTACATAACGCCCCAACGGCTGCTTTCGCAATCCCTGGGGTTTATATTGTTCTTCGTCATCGGCCTCATACTGTTTATTGTCGGGAAAATTACAAGGGCCAACGCCATGAAGCGGTATGCGCACATCACCATACGGGCCATGAACGGTTCATGGCAATGCCCGATTTGCAGAAGCGATAACCTGTATACATCGCAGTGTGAAAAATGCCATTTCACGCCGGCACATATCGATGACCAAACACCGGATGAAGACGAACAATACAACACGCTGTCGCTGTAAAACTGCGTGCTCCCGTGCGGACGGATTCGGGACGCCCGCGGCCGGAAGGACGGCACGGCGGCTTATCGAACCAAAGAAAAACGGCCCGCGCCGCCGCGCGAACCGTCTTCTACCGGGACCCTCCCTTCTGCGGCCGGGCCGCACAATAAAAACCGGCCGGAATCGCTGCTGCAGAGCGTCACCAATATGGGGCTGTCCATTTGGACGGCCCTTTTTTATGTACCCGTGAGCAACCATTCCATCGAAACGTCCAGCCCCCCGACGAGAGCCTCATAGGTATTCCTTCTTCGCGCCCGACTACATGGCGTCCGGGTGCCGCCGGCGCAGCTCCTGGGCCCCCTCGGCCCTGCCCGTCGCCTCCAGCCGCCGGAGATAGGCCGGCAGAAAGCCGCGGGTATGGGAGGGGCCGCCCTCCTTCATGACCTCCCAGAGCGGATCGGACGCGGCATCCGAACGCAGCATCTGCTCGTCCACCCAGTCCAGCAGAACCCGGGCCAGCCGATCCACCACAGCAGGATAGTCGTCCTTGACGTCCCGCTGCTCATAGGGATCTTCCCGCAGGTTGAACAGCATCTCCCGATCAAAAAGATGGTACCCGTCATGATAGGTGCGGATATACAGCCAGTCGTCCATGCGTACGGATCGCTGGCACACATGGGCCATCTGCGAAAGGACCAGGAAGGGCCGCCCTGTCCCTTCCCCGCCGGTGAGGGCGGCAGCAAAGCTCTGCCCGTCCCATTTTTCCCAGCGCGGAAGCCCCAGCAGCTCGGCCATCGTCGGCACCAGGTCCAGGCTGTAATGAAGGCCATCGTCCACCGCGCCCCGCGGGCCGCCCGGCCACTTGATGATCATGGGAATATGGCAGGTGGGATGATCCGCCGTGGCGTGCTCCCCGTAAATGCCGAACTCGCCCATGTTCTCCCCGTGGTCGGAGGTGATGAAGATCGCCATATCCTCATACCAGCCGCGGCGGCGCAGCTCATCGAGAAGCTGCCCGACAATGTAATCGGCATAGGCAATGCCGCAGTCGTAGCCGTCCAAAATTTTTCGCAGCCCCGCCATATCCGTGGCCTTGCCGGGATAACGGGGGTACTGCGGGTACTCCTGGTCGTCGTACATGTTGAACTCGTTGAGACCGTGCGGCCCCACGTGCCGGAGATGCTGCCGGAGCACCTCCTCGTCCACAAAGGTGCAAAGCGGCTCCTGCGCGAAGGGGTTGCCGAAGCTTTCCGGTGCGCGGTAGGGGGTATGGGGGTCCCAAAGGTGGAGATGCAGGAACCAGTCCGGCCTGTCGCTGTGCCGATCCAGCCAGTCCATGGCAATCGGCAGGACCTCCTCGCCCGACTCGCCGCCCCGGCCGCCTACGTTGTACGTCTCGTTGAAGCCGGCGTTGAACCACCAGGAGGAGTGCCGTTCCGGGAAGGTGCTGATGGACGCGGTAAACATCCCGGCACGGCGAAAAAGGTGATGAAAATTAAAATTATCCGCCTGATCGGAAAAGCCGCGCGACCGGCCGGTCAGCCGCCGGTCCGCGTTGGTGCCGCTGTGCCCCACCGCCCCGGTGTGGATGCCGAACCGGCCGGATACCAGCGCAGCACGGGAGGGCAGGCAGGGGGCGTCCGAGCAATAGTATCGATCGAACCGCAGGCCGTCCGCAGCGACCTTGTCCATGTGCGGGGTGGTATGGCGGGGGTAGCCGTAGCAGCCCATATGATCGGGCCGCAACGTATCAATATCGATGAACAGTACCTTCATCGCCGTGTTCTCCCTTCTTCATCCCCTTCCAGAAGAAGGGGTGCGTTCAGCGGAAGGCGGGCTTGCCGCCAGCGGCTGCGCCGGCCCGGCCGATCTGCCCGATGCCGTGCACCGCTTCTCCCCTGCCGTCACAGGCCGGGTCGGCATACTGCAAATACCAGCGTGTCAGCCGATCCAGCAGCTCCTCGCGGACCGACTGCGCAGACGGCTCGTCGATGCAATTGTGTTCCTCCCCCGGATCCCGCCGCAGATCGTACAGCTCATGGGGACCGTAGGGATAGCGGTGGACGTATTTCCATTCCCGGGTACGGATCATCCGCACCGGGCCGTATTCGTCAAACACCACGACATCCTCCCGGGCGGCGGTCGTCTCCCCCTTCAGCAGAGGGACGAAGCTGCGGCCGGGAAGGGCCGGATCGGGCTCGTACGGGACGCCTGCCCATTCCAGAATCGTGGGGAACAGGTCGTAATGGCTGACCAGCTCCTCCCGGCAGACGTTCTGCGCGACCCGGCCCGGCTGGCTCCCGATCAGGGGGACCTTGACCGCCGTATCGTACATATTCATGGGGAAGGTGCCGTTGCCCTTGCCGAAGATGCCGTGATGCCCCATGCTCATCCCGTTGTCCCCGCTGAACAGTATCAGCGTGTTTTCCTGCAGGCCGGCCTCTTCCAGCGCGGCGAGAATCCGCCCGATACCCGCGTCCATCGCCGTGATCGCGGCAAAATACCCCTGCAGATACGTGCGGCGCAGCGCGGCCATTTCCGCGGGCGTCTTATCCTTCAGATCGCTCCAGGGATGAGGCGGCACATCGGGCACCGACGCAAAGGGGCAGTCCTCGTACCGATCGTAGTATGCCGCCGGATGGTGTTCCCGCTGCCAGGGGGCGTGGGGCGCGGTATAATGCACGCTCAGATAGAAGGGGGTGTCCTTCCCCTTTTGCTCCTCCAAAAAGCGCAGGGCGTTGTCGGTGATGATGTCGGTGACATACTGGCCCCGTTTGAGAACCATCTCGTCCCCTTCCAGCACCACGGGATAATAATAGTTTTCGCCGCCCATCGCCACGGTCTTCCAGTAGGTGAACCCGGCCTGCGGGGTATAGCTGTCCCCCATATGCCATTTGCCGGAAATTCCGCAGGTATAGCCGCTGTCCGCCAGATGGCGGGTAAAGGTGTCGTGCCCGTCCAGGAAACGGATGGCGCGATCGCCCTGCAGCTGGTTCTTCGGCCAGACATATTCCCACGCAGGGTTCGGCTCACGGAAGGCATCGCGCAGCTCCGCGGAAAGCACCTCCTCGTCCAGATGCCCCTTGGCCAGCCAGTCATGGACGCCGTGCCGGGAGGGAATTTTGCCGGTGAAGATCGACATGCGCGCCGGCGAACAGACAGGGGACGCGCAGAAGGCGTTTTCAAACCGCGTGCCCTCCCGGGCCAGCCGATCCAAATGCGGGGTCTGTATCTCCGCGTTGCCGGCGCAGCCCATGCCCCAGTATCCGTGATCATCCGATAAAAGGAAGACAATATTTGGCCGTTTGTCCATGTTCATCCTCCGTTTTGGCAGCAAGCCCCCGCTTACAGAGGCTTGATGTTGAATTCAAAATCGAAGTATTTTTCCCGGAACTGGTATTTTTCCGCCAGCTTGACCCCGCAGCTGGCGGAGCCGACGCCGTTCTGCTGATAATCGATCCGCACAATCGTCTCCTCCCGCGGCGTCAGATCGCAGGTATACAGCGCCTTTTCCAGATCGGCCGCCGTGAAATGCAGGGCACTGAAGTTGAAGGTGGGCTGCCCGCTGAACTGAAGGCCGCAGCCGACCTTGTTGGTCACGCGCAGCCAGCGCACCGCCGTGTGGTTGCCGGTTTCCTGCGGACGGATATACGGGAAATACTGCCCGCTTACCGTGGACTTGTACAGTCCCACCCGCGCGCTGCGGCACATGTCCTGATAATTTTCATGCTCGCCTTTGCCGAAATATTCCAGCTGCTCACTGCCCCGCGGCAGGACAAATTCCATGCCGAAGCGCGGCAGAGGCATGGCGGTTTCCCGCACGTTGACGCTCACGCGGACGGTCAGCAGTCCGTCGCTGGTCACCCAGTATTCCAGCACGCCGTTCAAGATCGGCATATAGCTGACGCCGGCCATGGAGAAGGTAACGCGCACCGCCACCTCGGCGGCAGCGTTGCGGCTCAGCTCCGTCTTGTAGACCTTGACACCGGCCGTGTTATAGCCCTCCGCTTTCCAGGCGCCGATGATATTGCGGTCGTTGTCGATCGGTGCGCGCCAGAGCGACAGGCGGGTCCGGCCGTCCAGATACTCCCGCCCCTTGGCGAAGATGCCGGACAGCATCCCGCAGCCCTTGTCGATCCGGTACGCGAAGTCACTGCCCGCGATGGTAAAGCTCCGCTTGTCCTCCGTGCAGGTCAGCGCGTCGTATTTGCTGAGCGCTACCCGCGGCCGGCGGGTCACCATAACCGGCAGGGCAAACTGCTCAAAGGCGACCTCATAACTGCGCGCGGCATAGGCGGTGTCGGTGCGCAGGAGAAACCGCAGCTCCAGATGGTACTCGCCGGTGTCGATGTCCGGAATGGCATAATCCAGCACAAGCTCCCGGCTTTCCCGCGGCGGGACCTCCAGATCGTAGCATTCCCCCGCCGCCACCTGGACGCCGTTGCGCGTCACCTTCCACAGCAGCGCCAGGTGGGATAAATCGATAAAGCTGTAGCGGTTGACGATCCGCAGACGGCGGTTTTCCAAATCCACCGCCTCGACCGTGACCGGCTGGCAGGCCTTTTTCACTTCCAGCAGGCCGGAGGAGGGAACCCGGTCGGGCGAAACAAGGCCGTCGGCACAGAAATTGTCGTCATGCGGGTACTCGCCGAAATAGCCGCCGTAGACAAAGAAGGAGCGGCCGTTTTCATCGTACTGCCGGACGCTGTGATCGCACCATTCCCAGACCGCGCCGCCCATGAGATTGGGATACCGATAGAAAATCTCCCAGTAATCGGCCACGTCGCCGGGCCCGAGTCCCATGGAATGGCAGTATTCGCACAAAAACAGCGGGCGGGGATTGCCGGATCGGCCGTATTCCTCCAGCTGCTCCGGCTCCATATACATGCGGCTGGTAAAGTCCCCCACCTCGCCCTGGCCGCCGCCGACCAGATGGAAAGCGCCCGCTTCCCGCAGGTAGGATTCCGTCTCGTAATGGATCAGCCTGGTGTCGTCCCGCCGGCGCACCCACTGGGCATTGCGCTCGTGGTTGCGCCCGATCCCGGATTCGTTGCCGATACTCCACATAAGGATGGAGGGGTGATTTTTATCCCGTTCCACCATGCGGGAAACCCGGTCTAGGTACGCAGTCTCCCACCGCGGATCGTTATTGAGCTGGTTGTGATCCTCGGCCCAGATCATGCCGTGGCATTCCAGATCCGCCTCTTCGACCAGGTACAGGCCGTACCGGTCGCACAGGCCCGGGAAATCCGCCGCATTGGGGTAGTGGGAGGTACGGATGCAGTTGAGGTTATGCTGCTTCATCATGCGGATATCCTGCTCCATATGCTCATAGGGGCAGTACTGTCCGAAATCCGGATGGGTGTCATGCCGGTTGACGCCCTTGAGCTTGACCGGCACGCCGTTGACCAGCAATTCCCCTTTTTCGCTGAAGGCTATCTGCCGGAAGCCGAAGGGGATGGCAATGTGCTCCGTCCCGTACCGGAACAGGAAGGTATACAGCCGCGGCGTTTCATCCGTCCACAGCGCCACATCCGGCAGCGAAAAGCGCAGCTTCTCCCCTTCCTCCTGCATGCAGAACACCGATTCGCCCGCCGGGGAATAGATTTCCAGCTCCACTTCGCCGCCGCTGCCGGAAAAGGACAGGTCGATTTCCGTCTGCGCCGTCGTGTAGGATTCGTCCAGGCGGGCGCGGATAAACACGTCCCGAATATGCTCCGGTTCCCGGGCCAGCAGGTACACATCCCGGAAAATTCCCGACAGGCGGTAGCTGTCCTGCGCCTCCAGATAGGTGCCGCTGCACCACTTGAAGACCTGAACCGTCAGGCGGTTCTCCCCCACGTGAACATAGGAGGTGATCTCGAATTCCGAAGCGCACCGCGATCCGTTGGTGTATCCCACGAACTTCCCGTTCACCCACACAAAGCCGCAGGAGTTGATGCCGTCGAAGTTGAGGTATATCCGCTTATCCTTCCAGATGCCGGGGATATTCATGGTTTTGGCATAGATCCCGCAGGGGTTCTCATCCGGCACATAAGGAGGATCGATGGGGATGATATAGTTCACGTTGGTGTAATGCGGGATATCATACCCATGCATCTGCCAGTTGGACGGCACCGGGATGGTATCCCAGCCGCTGACGTCATAATCCGCCTGAAACACGTCGTCGTCCACATCATAGGAACGGGAAAAATAGGCGAACGCCCAGTCGCCGCCCAGCGGCGTATAATTCACCGATTCCTCTTTTTCCATGCGCAGCGCGTTTTCCTTGTCCTGAAAGGGTATGTAATAGGCGCGCGCCGGTTCCCGGTGAATCTGTACGATTTCCGGGTTTTGCAGAATCTCCTCCACATCCATGGCTGTTTTCCTCCTTTGTTGCCGGTTCCACCGTCTTTTCGTCCCGCTTACAGCAGGGAAATCTTGCCGATGCCGACCCGCTGCGTTTCAAAGCCGCTGACAGCGGTGAAACGGATATAGCGGGCCGCGTATTCTCTGCCGAATTCCACGACCTGAAGCAGCGGGTTGTTGCGCAGGTTATCGAACTTCCCTTCCGCCGCCGTGACGTAAGTCTCGCCGTCCGCGCTCACCTCGAGCCGGTACGCATACAGATTGGTACAAAAATCGAATATATTGTCCACCGGGAGACAAGTGAAGCCGTGCACCGTCTGCACCGTTCCCATGTCGATGGTCACCTCCATAGGCAGTGCGCCTTCAAACACCACATAGGGCCGGTCGTCGTCGGCCAAGTCGTCCGCGCTGCCTCCGCCGCCGACCGCCCGGCCGGTACAGGACACAACCCGCCAGCCGGTTTTCGGCAGGCCCAGCACCGCTTCGGTGACCGGACCGTTTTCCCCGAACAGATGAGGGGCATCGTAAACCGCCCGGGCCTGCAGGCGGCCGCTTCGCTGGAAGGAGAAGGGGCCTGCATACGGCTGCCATGCGCCGCCGTTCTCCCGCCAGTCGATCTGCGCCCCGTCTCCGGCGGTTATCGTGACCGTCCCCGCCTGATTGCGGCGGATAGCCGGCGGCTGCGCCACTACGGGGGCCCGGTACAGGCCGATAAAGGAGAACACCGGCTCCGCGCGGCAGGCGGTTACCTCCACCTCCAGGCGATCGATCACCGCCTCCGGAATCGGCTGTATTCTTTTATAGCCGACGGTGTGGCCGGCCGTTTCGGATACCGGCACGCCGTCCCGGTACGCCCGTATCCCATAGGAAACGACGTGCTGACCCCGGGTGATGTCCTCCATGAGAACCACCTGGTTGCACGCCGCCGGCTGAGGCAGCGTCAGAGAGGTTATGTACCGTCCGGCTTCCCGCCGGGACTCCATGGGCACGTCCGCCGCCAGATTAACGCCGTAGGCTGCCTGCCGATACCGGCCGAATTCCTCCAGACGCCGGATATCCGGCTCGCTGATTTTCCCGCGGGTATCCGGCGGAATATTGAGCAGCAGCTGCGCATTGTTGCCCACCGACTGCTGATAAATCCGCACCAGCTCATGCAGCGGCTTGACCTTTTCATCCTCCCAGGTATGGTAAAACCAGCCCGGCCGGATGGAGGTATCCACCTGCGCAGGATACCAGAAAAGGTATTCCCAGCGGGGATCCAGCGCCGCCAACAGCTCGTCGCTGCCCAGATCCGGCTTGGTGCAGTCTTCTCCGCTTACCAGAAATCCCTGATCGCCGGCGGTGACAAGCCGTCCATAAGGGTACACGCTCCACTCGCTTTCCCGGCCGCGGCCCGCTTCGTTCCCGACCCAGCGGACATCAGGCCCTTCAATGGAAATCACCGCATCGGGCTGCAGGCGGCGGATCAGCGCAAAATACGCCGCCCAGTCGTATTCCTGCTTCTTCCCGTTGGGGCCCTCGGCACAGGCACCGTCAAACCAGACCTCAAAAATATCCCCGTAGTTTGTCAGCAGTTCCTCCAGCTGCGCCAGGAAATAGGCATTGTAGGCCGGCGAATCGCCGTAGCGGGGATCGTGCCGATCCCACGGGGACAGATACACCCCGAACTTCATGCCGGCGCGGCGGCAGGCATCCGCCATCTCCTTCACCACGTCGCCCCGGCCGCCCTTCCACGGGGCGTTTTTCACCGAATACTCCGTATGGGCGGAGGGCCACAGACAGAAGCCGTCGTGATGCTTGCAGGTCAGGATCATCCCCCGGAAGCCGGCGCCCTGCAAAACACGGACCCACTGATCCGCATCCAGCTCAGCCGGGCGAAAAAGGGCAGGGGATTCGGTCCCGTCGCCCCATTCCCGATCGGAAAAGGTGTTCATGCCAAAATGGATAAAGGCCGTCAGCTCCAGCTGCTGCCAGGCCAGCTGCCGGGGCGCGGGCGTCACCTGCGCCGCTTTCTGTAGCCGTGCCTCCCGGCTCTCACCCGTTTGCAGGCGTACCGCCTGCTGCGAAATCCGTTCCATATATTCTTCCCTCTCTTTTCTCAGGAAAGACAATTCAGATAGACTCTCCCATCATAAATTCGGAGGGCAGGCGCAAACTTTGGCTATACCGGGAGCCGGAGGACGACAGCTTATCCAGCAGCGTTTGAACGGCCAGTGCCGCCATCTTTTCCGCCGGATGCACAATCACGCTCAGACGCGGCGTCAGGCTTTGCGACAGCAGAATGTTGTCAAAGCCGATCACCGCCAGATCCTCCGGAACCGACAGCCGTTTTCTCTGCACCGCCAGCACCGCGCCAAGTGTCATCAGATTATCCCCCGCCAGCAGCGCGTCCGGCATTACCCCCTGTTCGAGCAGCTGCAGGGTGCGCTCATAACCGCTTTCCGTTGTGCGTTCCCCGTAGGATATCAGTTCCTCCTCCTGCGGAAGATGGGCGTTTTTTAAGGCATCCTGATATCCGCGCAGGATCTGCGCCGTGGTATCGTCTTCCTCCCGGCCGATCAGCAGAGCAATCCGCCGGCGGCCGCTGCCAATTAAATGCCGGACCGAGGAAAACACCGGGACATAGTCGTCCAGCGTAATAAAATCACATTCCGCCTCGGCCGGCTTATCAAACAGTGCCAGGACAGGAATCTCCTTTTCAATATACCCTTCAAAATCCTGCATGTTGACCATCATGGGCAGGAAAACGATACCATCCACATTCTGCGCCAGGAAAAATTCCACCACGCTCTTCTGAGAACGCGGATCCGCCCCGGCCGCCGATATCAGGCAGGCATAACCGTGCCGGCGGAATCCCTCTTCCATCAGAGAGACCATGCGCGCCTGCAGGGCATCCTCCAAAGAATCCAGAACCAGGCCGATCAAATGCGATTTGTTGGTTTTCAGTCCGCGGGCGAAGGCGTTGGCATTGAAGCCCAGCTCATCAATGACCTTTTGGATTTTCTCCCGGTTTTCCGGCAGCACGTTGCCCCCGTTCAAATATTTGGATATGGTCGATATTGCCAGACCAGTCTGCACCGCAATATCTTTAATTGTGATTGCCATGATGTCCTCCCGCCAGTCATGCCCGTAGTCGCCCGCCGCCGGAGCCGGGACGCTTTCCTTTGAAAACGCCGGGATCCGGCGGCAGTCCCTCCGCGCGTACAGGCGGCCTTGCGCAGGTTTCTGCGCTCTCCATTGGCTTCGGCAGAACGTGCGCCTTGCTAGAAGGCCGACGCTTCCGGAGGGGGGCTGCGTTTTCTTTTCTTTTTAGGATACTCTGCACCGATGCGTTTGTAAACAAGAAATCTTGAGCAAACTGTAAAGATTTTGCAAATCTTTCAGCCGCCTGACGCATTCGGTTCAGAGAAATCCGTCAGCGTGCGAACGCAGGCCGAAAGCGGCCCGCCGACAAAACGGGGATCGTCACCGTGCCTGGATAGTCAAAGTATGGGCGCCCAGCCGGGGATTATCCACCGTCACCCGGATTTCGCCGGTCCCGCCGCTGCTGCGCACCCAGAAAGCGTAAACCCCGGCCGTGGTGGAAACCAACGTATCCCCCACCACCTTTCCCGGTCCTTCCGCCTTAATCGAAAGCGGGCTGAAAAAGAAGGGCAGGATATTCCCCTTCTGATCCAGCGCGCGCACGACCACGCGGGTGGCGTCGCCGCCGTCGGCGTGAATCGACTCGTCGTCAGCCCGCACTTCCAGCCGGGTGGGTACCGGATCGTGGGCGTATTCCCGTTCGATGACCAGCTTGCCGTCCACATAGCCGCGGAACAGGCCGCTGCCCCACGCTTCACCCCAGCATACGTTGAAGTTGTCGATCACACAAGGCGGATACTCCAACCCCGGATACCGTTCCCGGTCGGGCGTGAACCGGCCGAGTTCCGTGCCGTTGATCGCAACCTCGATGTAGTCGCAGTTGGTGAACACCGTCAGCGGGGTAATGCCGCCGCCGTTGCGGTCTCCCACCGACCAGTAGGTGGCGGCCTCCAAAACCGCTCCCTTATCCGGGGACTTCTGGCTCCGGTAAAAATGGGCCGCCATTTTGGGCAGGCGATAGATGTCCATCACACCGTGGTAGCAGATCCGGTCGCCGGAGCCGAAATTGTTGTGGGTCTGATAGTCGAAGGCGCACCAGCCGATCGCCCCGGAGATGGACGGGTCCTGTCCCACGGCGTCGTGCATGCCCAGGTGCCGTAGCGCCTGCTCCAGCACCCGTTCCTCGTGGTCGTAGGCCTTCGTGGGGCACATATGCCCGCAAAATTCGGTGATCATATACGGCACGTCGTGATCCAGACCGGTCACCTGCCGCTGCTCCCGCTTCATCTCGTTGGTACCCGTGTGGATGAAATCGTTCATGGTATACACGTCCTCGAGCAGCTCGCTGTGCTCGATGCAGCGCACGCCGCCGGTCTGGCGGGTGGGATCCAGCCGATGGGCCAGGGCGTTGGTGCGCTGATAAAAATCGTGGTAATCCCCCGATTCGTTGATCCGCACCCCCCAGAGAATGATGGACGGATGGTTCCGATCCCGCCGGATCATCTCCCCAACGTTCTCCACCGCCACATCCTGCCATTCCTTATCTCCCACATGCTGCCAGCCAGGGATCTCCTCAAAAACGAGCAGGCCGATTTCGTCGCAGCGGTCGAGAAAATCCCGCGATTGAGGATAATGGGAGGTGCGCACCAGGTTCAGCGCCAGCTCCTCTTTCAGGATGTCGGCGTCCTTTCTCTGCACCCGCGCCGGCATGGCGTAGCCCACATACGGAAACGACTGATGCCGGTTCAGCCCGCGGATCTTGACTAGACGGCCGTTGAGAAAAAAGCCCTGCGGGGTGAATGCCGCCTGACGGAAGCCGACGCGGACCTCCTCCCGATCCTGGGATACGGCGGACGCATATGCCGCCGAAACCGTGTACAGCACCGGCGTATCCAGATCCCAAAGCCGGATATCCTCCAGCCCTTCCAGCCGGACGGTCACCTCCTGTTCGCCCTCCTCCAGCCGGACCGGCAGGGAGGCCGTATGCTGTGCCGTATCCCCGTCCAGCGTCACCTTCAGGGTACCGCTTTCAGGCGCCAGCGCGTTCAGGGTAACCGTCACCTCCAGCGCATGCGGCACGCCGGGACCGACCTGCGGCCGGGCAAAAACATCCGACACACAGGCATTGTCGGCCGTGAACAGCTCCACATCCCGGTACAGGCCGCCGAAGGTCAGGTAATCAATAGAATACCCGAAGGGCGGCACATCCGGCCGTTCACTGGAATCCACGCAGACCAGCAGGCGGTTTTCCCCCTCCCGCAGCCTGCCGGTGGCTTCCAGGGTGAAGGGGGTATACCCGCCCCGGTGGCCGCCGAGACGTTCCCCGTTCAAAAAGACCTCGGCACAGGCCATAACCCCTTCAAAATGGAGAAAGGAACGCCCCGCCGCCTGGTCTGCATCCGCTAGGAGGCGCCGCATATAGAAAGAGGCGTGCTGGTAGGCCTTTTCGTCAAAATAGGTCAGCGGCACCTCCCGGTTTGCATGGGGAAGGCAAACCGCCTGCATGTCCTCTTCCCGAATGGAGGCCTCGTATTCACCCGGATAATACAGCCAATCGCGGTTCAGATTTATCTTGGTTTTCATGTCAATACCCCTGCCTTTCCCGGAGAGGCCCGCCTTGTCAAAAAGGCGCCCGTCCGCTCCCGGACGAGCGCCTTTTTATCAAAGGTTATCCTTCCGTCTTTACATAGGTGTATTCCTCAATGGTCTCGTTCATGATGCGGGCCAGGGAATACGCATGGTCGTACTCGAAATCGTTCTTAATCTGCCATACAAACACACCGCCGATGCGGTTCTTGATCGCGTAGACCACCTTGTCGCGAATCAGGTTGGGACCGTTGAACCCCCACTGGCGAGTGGTGTTAATGCCCTCGTCGATGGTGATGTCGCCTTCCTCGTTGTCGGCGGACAGGATACCGTAAATCGCCTTCCAGTCGGTCTGGTTGGTGATGGAATTCTTGTCCACCGCATACCACGGGATACCGAGGATAAGCTTGCTGCGGTCGATGCCCAGGTCATTGATAAAATATTTCAGGATATCATCCGCACACCAGCTGAAGGTGGAGTGGTTCTGCATCGTGCTGTACAGGTCATAGGCCATGATGTTGATGCGGTCGAACCGGGCAAAGGTCTCCGCGGAAAGCCCGGTGTTGCGGGACTGGGCGGTGGAGATATACCGGCCGTCTGCATGCAGGGCGGCGGAAAGATCCCGTACCAGCAGGTCATACGCCCTCCACTCTTCCGTGGTGCCGGGATACTCCCAGTCGATATCCACGCCATAGAAATCGTACTTCTGCACATACGCCATCAGGTCGTTGACGAACTGCTCCCGCACGGCGTCGTCGGTGAAAGCCGAGGTATGCCCGCCTTCCACACCGTTGGCTGGGGTGCCGTCCGCGTTCTGGGTCTCCTTCAGGCAGGTCAGGGACATCCAGATATTCACGTTGTTTTCGCCCATGTAGCTGTCCACATTGGCCATCCATTCTTCCATCTCCTCGACTGCTTCGTCCGAGTCGGGGTCCATGGCATGGTCAAAGCCACCGGGACCATATACCTCTTTAATGACCACAAAGTTGCCGTCCTTGTCAAAGGACCAGTTGCCGATCAGGGTCAGGTCGGTGAAGGTATCCATCTTCTCCGGCTCGATCAGATCCCAGCCGTGCACATAGGAATTGCCGGTCATATACGCCATGTTGATGAACCGGTTATCCAGCTCAATCGGCCGCTGATGTTCCACCACGACCTCCTTGATGGAAGCATTGTTCTCCGAGTCCTCAATGACGAGGCGCAGCGCATTGGTCTTGATGGGATCGATGACGGCCAGATGGTATCTCTCGATCAGGTCATTGCTGTAAACCTGCACCCATTCCTCGCCGTTCCACGCGTCGATGCGGTAGTCACGGACATTGCTGCCGTCTTCCTTGAGGATGATGTTGTTGATGGTCTGGGTCTTGTCCAGATCGATCTGCAAAACGGCATCTTCCGTGGCGGAGGCGGTCCACATGGTGGCGTCATCTCCGTCCGTCGCCTTGGCGGCGTCGGGATCGGTGGTTCTGGCCGGCCGGGTGTTGGCGATAAAGAAATCCTCGCCCATGTCGACCTCGCGGTTCAGCGTATCCTCGATCGAGGTGCCGCCGATCAATTTCTGTACCGATTCCTTAATGGCCGGAGCCGCCAGAACGCCCAGACCGACGCAGCCAACCGCTGCAACCGAAACGGCGGTAAGAAGAATCTTTTTCTTCATAGCACAATCTGCACTCCTTTTTCATAAAGTCGTTCCGGAGGGCCGCCCGTTTTCCGGCGGGCGGCGCCTCCCTTCCTCTGAACGCCGGTCAGTGCTTTTTCTTCCAATACAGGAAGTAGAATGCGGCTCCGCCGCCGCCCAGGACCACCACAACCACAATCACAACGATCAGCCAGACCAGGCTGCCGCCCGAATCTTCCTCGGCGGGGGCCGTCGTGGCGCCCGCTTCGGTGATCGACCCAGTGGTGCGGTTATCCGTATTGGAGGGAATGGTATCTTCCCCGGTGCCGGAGGTGGATTCCCCCGTCTGTGTGCCGTCGGCCGTGGAACCCGTAGCCTGCGTTGTGGTTGTCCCGCCGGCGGAACTGGTTCTGTTGCTGGTCGTGGGGGCCTTGGTGGTCGTGCTGTTCCCCGGCTGTTGGGTTGTGGTGGTCGTGGCGGAGGTCGTGGTGGCCGGGGGCGTAAAGCCATCCGGCACATCGCCCAGCTTGTCGCGCTCAAAGTCACCGTAGTCGTCGCCCGCGCGCTCGGTGATGCCCTCGCCCGCAAAGGAGAGGCTGTCCAGCCAGAAACTGCCGGCGATATTCTGGTTGCTGTTGTCCGCCGCTAAAATCTGGAATTTAAAGCCGACCAGGAAGGGTTCCTGGTTGCCGCTGCTCCACGCCTGCTGCGCCTGCCGCTCGTAGATACCGGTCATGTTGCCGTTTTTATCGACCATCTTGTCCTCGGGCACCAGATCGCGGAGACTCAGCCGGTATTCCTTCCACTCGGTGGTGATGCTGACCTTTTGATAGAAGGGAACGTCTTTGACATCCACCTCCGCCATCACGGTCATGTTTTTGTCCGCCTTGGCCCAGAACACAAAATAGACGTCGTTGTCCGCTTTGACCGCCGTATCCAGCGCGTAGGAATCTTCAAAGCCGCTTTGGCGGAAATATGCCCAGCCGTCGTTTTTGCTCAAGTCGAAGTCTGCCCGCAGGGAACGATAATTCCCCTGGCTTTTGCCGTCTCCCCGGCTGGGGGCGGACTCTTGGGTATCCAGATTGATGGAAAGGGCATCCGGATTTGTCGGCGTGGGTTTCCAGATACCAGACAACCCGGTGCTGCCTTTATAGCTTTCAAAGGTTTCCAGCATGTCGGTGCCCGACGCCGCCGAAGCCCCCAGAGGAACGGCCGTCATCAGGGCGGTGGCCGCCAAAACGCAGGCCAATACGGTTGCAAATTTACGCATGGTACTCCTCCTGGTTATCCTATTTGGTTTTCCGGCGGCGATAGGTTACCGCAGCCACAGCTGCGGCCGTCAGGCCCAGAGCCGTCACCGTCGCTACGGCGGTCGCCTCGCCGGTCGGGGGAATGACAGGTTCACCGGGATCGCTGGGATCGCCGGGATTGGTCGGATCGTCGGGATCTGTCGGGTCACTGGGATCCGTGGGATCGTCCGGGTCCACTATCGGCGGCTCCTCTTCGTTTGTATCGAGCATCTCGTCATATACAAAGTACCCGATGTTGTCCAAGAAGATATCGCCGGATACGGCTTCTTCGGAGGACAGGGTCACCGTCATGGTGACGGCCGCCTTATTCAGCTCATCAAAGGTGCCTCTGCCGGCCACGGTATCCACCCAGTTGGCGAAGACCAGCTGCGGCTCCTCCGAGCCGGTGATCGCGATGTTGTATTCCACCCAGAGGCTGCCGTCGTCGAGCCGCACCGTCATCAGCGCATCGTTGGCGGAAAGCACCTGCATATACAGGCCGTCGCCGCGCAGGCCGGGGAAGGCGGTCGCAAAGGAAGTGCTGCTGTCCGCGCCGGCAAGATCATAGGTCATCTTGAGGCTGTTGTCACCGAAGAGCGCGCCGGCTGTATCAAGGGTCAGAGCGCCTTCCGGGGTGGAGGTGAAATTCTCCGTCAGATCGGCGGCCGTCATCTCTTCAAAATCCTGCTGCACATGGAAGCCGTCGGAATCGTCGGGCTGGGGATCGTCGGGAACGATCACGCCGGGATCCTCGGGATCCTCCGGATCTCCGCCGCCGGGGTTATCCGGATTATCCGGCAGGATCGGGGCGGGGGCCGGCTCCTGCGGGCCTTCGGTGGTGGTCAGCTTGAAGCAGTCGAGCCACATCTCGCCGTTTTCCGGCAGGCCGCTGAGGCGGTCAATCTGGATCTTGAAGCACAGCCACTGGTTAATGTACGTCGCCCACTGGTCAGCCGGGACGTTGCTGCCGTAATTGTAGTTGCTCGTGTTGGTATTGACGAACTGGTTGAACGGCAGGGTCACCGTCTGCGGCTCGTCGCTCGCCTGGATCACCTTGGTATAGGTGTACTGAACGGGCTGGCCGGTCATGTCATAGAAGGCGACCGTCATGGTGAAGTCGAAGTCCACCTTGATGGTGAAGGTCATCGCCTGGTTCCCCATGGGGAAGGCGCCGGTGTGATACATGAACAGGCGGTGTGCCCCCCACACATCCTCGCCCAGACCGGTCCAGGAGATCTTCAGGCTCTTTTCGCCGCTGATTGGGGTAGTCTTATCCAGCTGGGTCCGGAAGGCGCTGTTGCCCTCGAACTGCCAGCCGTCGGTGGTTCCGCCGCCCATGACGATATCCCCGGTGGCCTCGTATTCCTCGAAATCCTCGAGCAGCCGATCCGCATCCAACGCGGGATATTCCGCATCCAGATCGGGGATGGGGCAGGCGTTCGAAACCGCCGTGTTCAGGGCAATGACCATATCGTCAATCTGCCGCTGGGTATCCGCGGTTTGGCCGTCATACATGGCCTCTGCATCATCGTAAACGTCCTGAATCATGCCGAGGGAATGCGCGGTATATTTTGATTCCGCGTCGTCCGCAAAGAAGGCATCTGCCGCGTCGAGAGCCGCCTTCAGATTGCTCCACACAAAGCTTAGCGGCCGGAGAGAATTGTACGCGAATTCCAGCTTTTTCAGTTCCTCCCGGAGCTGTGTTGCCGTGGCCGTACCGCTGTCCACCAGGGCTTGTGCCGATTCGTAGGCCGCCTGGAAAGCGGCAAAGGTATCCTCGGTATAATCCGCGCTGCCATTCTCATAGATTGCCTGATACTCATCCAGAGCCGCCTGCAGCTCGGTGGTATCTCCCGGTGTACCGTCGTCGCTCAGAGGCATAACATAGTAGCAGTCCAGAATAGTGACCGTATTGTCAGCTCTCCAGTCATCAAAATGAAAATCCAATGTAGCATTCGCGGTGAGAGCGGTATCATCCCAAAGGGTAAAGTATGTGTGTGCTCCTGCCGTCATTATGCCATTTACAAACTCCTGATTCCACACCGTGTCGTCTGCAATGGCAACCCGCAGGCCATTACTCCCTTCATTGGAAGCACCGGCAAGATCAAATTTCAGGAACATGCCAAGGCCTAATTTCTGAAAACCTGTGGGCCCCAGAGCGAGGCTGAACCATCCACCGGATCCCGTGTAGCCAAACTGCAGATGGCCGTCCACAATCCCGCTTGTGAGCACTGCACCGCCGCCATCGTTCTTCACGACAACAAAATCCTGCGCCTGATCATTGGTCATATACTCGGCGTCTACGTACTTTTCGATTTCGCAGAAGCGGAATTCATCAAAATAGATGTGGTGCGTTACGCCCCATGCAGAACCTCCGCCGATATCGAGGACGATTTCCATCGCGGAAATATCCGTGATCCCCTCAAGGGACAGGAGCCGGGTATAGGTTCCTGCCTCCAGCGTCTCGTAATTGTCCTTGTCACCGGCAAAGAAATAGGCGGGATCCATCCATTTTCCGCTGTTGCGCAGGCCGAGTTTTATTTCCGTTGTATGCGACAGGGTAAAGGTGACCATCATCACATCGCCCTGTACTTCGGTGAGCGGATGTTTCTGCTTCACCCAGCCCTGACTCAACTCAAACTGCACATCCAGTGCTTTGCTCCCGTTTACCCCCTGATCGGCGGAAAGGGAAGTGATCACCGAATCACCGGTATCCTTGACAAAAAACGCACCTGCCTGCTCGGCGGTCAGGTTTTCAAAGTCCTCGTACATGCCGGGGACGGCCTCGTCAGCCAAAACACTGAAAAGACCGGCAGGCAACAGCATCAAGAGCAATGCCGCTGCGGACAAAATGCTGAGGATTTTCCGTTTCATCCAGATGCTACCTCCTTCAAATTGCTCTTACTTTCTATTCCATGCGGAGCCGCGGCCATCGCGGCCCCGCACAAAATATGCTAAGGAAGACTTACGGCTTCCCGGTCACCTTATGCCCTTCCATCATGTCGTCCATCGCGCTCTGGAACTGCACGCGGTTGGCCTCCAGCGCGTCGCCCGGCGTACGGGAGCCCTTAAGCACCTGCGAGCACATCTCGTGGATGGACGGCGTGGTCCAGTCGATCTTGGTCATGACATACGCGTCATGGACAAAGAGGTTGGTGTCCTTCACCATGCTGGTGTAATAGTTCAGCGATTCTTCATCGCGCAGCTTGGACACGTATTTCTCCGCCACCAGATCGTCAATGGTCATGCCGTCCGGAATGGCATACAAATCGTCGATGAGCAGCAGCAGCTTATCCGCCATGCTCTCGTAGGTTTTGGGGATGAAGTACATCTGTCCGCAGCTGACCGGGACGGTGTAATCGTCCACGTCGGGGCCCATCGGGGCATAGACAATGCCGAAATCGTCGGCCATGGCGGATTCTTCAATAAACTGCAGCAGCTTGTTGGTGCCGGCCATCATCGCCATGTTGCACTTGGTGAACTCCCGCAGGAAGGTATCCCACGTCTGGGAACCGTCGTTGACGTTGGCGATCTTCTGCTGCACCACCCAGTCGTACATCTGTTCAAACGCCCGCATGGCCTTCGAATCGCTCAGGGTCAGGACGGGATCGCCGTTTTCATCGAAACTGGCGATGGCGCTGCCGTTGGAGGCAGCCAGGCTGGAGAGGAAGTCGCTGTGCATATACGCGCCGAGACCCCATTGCTCCACGGTGCCGTTGGAGGACCGTTTGGTGGCCTTGGTGGCAATTTCCTCCACCGTCTCCCAGGTCCAGGTCTTGTTTGCCACCATTTCATAGGGATTGCCAAGATTCTGTTCCTCGAAAATCCGCTTGTTGAAGAACCAGATGGTGCCCGTCGGGTTGAGCGAAACATCGCTGAAGCAGTACTGGCGGTTGTCGACGTTGGTATACTGCCGGACCGTCTGGTTGTAGCGGGAATCGCGGAAATCGATGCCGGTTTTCTCCATCGCGTCGGTCAAATCGGCAAAGGCGCCGGCCTTGAACCACTCGACAAAATAGTTCTCCTGCGTGACCAGAATGTGGCCGGCGGGCGAACCGGAGGCGATACTGCTGGTCATCATATCCCAGTAGTTGCCGCGGCCCTCCATCATCTCGATGGTCACGTCGTACTTGGCTTCCAGTTCTTCGATCCGCTGGTCACGGCGCACCAGGGAAGGGTCCGTGCCATCGGTGTTCACCATGCCGTAGCCTGGCGGAACAACGATGCGGATGGTTTCTCCGTTAAAGCTCAGCTCGGATTTCAGCTGATCGGTCACGGTGTCCCCGCCGGAAGCGTTCCCTCCCTTGGAGGAGCTGGAGCCCTCGGTGTTGTCGGTGCAGCCGATCAGGGCGCCGGCCATCATCAGCATGGCCATTGCCAAAGCCACAAATCGGATCTTTTTCATGCAAGCAACAGTCCTTTCATCAATCTGAAATGGTATGCCTTTTTATCTATTATCCAACCAGTCCGGAGCGCTCAATGCTTTCGGTAAAATAGCGCTGGCAGAACAGGTAAAGCACCAGCATGGGAATAATCAGGAACAGCATGCCGCAGTTGCGCATCAGGCTGAATTCGGTCAGGTTGCTGATGCCCGCGTCCACGCCGGAGCTGTTGCTGATCAGGCGGTACAGCTCGGTGGTCAGCATGGGGACGTCCTGCAGGAATACCGAGGTGAAGATGTCGTCCAGCCACTGCCACACGAAGGAGAACAGAAACACGGTCATCATGATCTGCCGGGCGCTGGCCAGGAACACGCTGACAAACGCCTTGAGCGTTCCCGCGCCGTCCACATACGCCGCTTCCTCCAGCTCCTTGGGGAGCCCGCGGAAATACTGGCGCATCATGAAGATGTACAGCCCGTTTTTCAGCCCCGTGCAGGTGATACCCAGCAGCACGAAGGGGGTCATCGTGTTCAGCAGGTTCAGCGGTTCCCCGAGAATCAGGTTGAAGATGCCGAAGATGTCAAAATACCGGAAATTCACATACAGCGGCAGCAGGATAAGATCGGGGGGAACGATCATGCCCAGCACCACGATAAAGAAGAAGACGTTTTTAAAGCGGAAATCAAACCGTGCAAAGCCGTAAGCCACCACGGTGGCGGACACGGTCTGCACCACCGAAACCACCAGCGGATACAAAAAGCTGTTGAGCGCAAGAGCCGGAATGTTCAGAAAGTTCCAGGCCTGCCGGTAGTTGCTCAGGGTGAAGGTTTTAGGGATATAGTGCACGGACATATCGTACACATCCTCCACCGGCATGAAGGACACCAGAATCTTGGTGACCAAAGGATAGAGGATTACGAAGCTGATGCCCGCCAGCAAGATGAACCGCAGGATGGAAATCAAGGCGCTCGTGCTCTTTTTGACGAGCTTCTGCCGTCTTTTTTCCGACAGGACCAGCGCCGGCCGCGGGCGGCTGTTTTCGGACGACGTCATAACGGGTTCCTCCTTCCTTTAGTCGTAATAGAAGATGTGCTTGTTGAGGATGGCGAACACCAGCCCGACAATGGCGAAAATGATGACCATGTAGATCCACACCATCGCGCTGCCCGTACCGAAATCAAAGCTGGTAAAGGAGGTCTGATGCACCAGGTTGATCATGACATTGGACGAGCTGGTAAAGGAATCGATAATGGTATATACCACGCACACCAGGATCTGTGAGCTGACCATCGGGAAGCTGATTTTCCAGAAAACCTCCCAGCTGGTGGCGCCTTCGATATAGGACGCCTCGAAAATGGAGGGAGAAATCGACTGGAAGGCCGCCAGGAAAATGATGATAGGGATGGCGCTCATCGCCACGATGGTGGAAATGCGATCCACGGCGGATACCAGGAAACCAATCAGCGAGGTGTCGAAATTCAGGGCCGTGAGCATGTTGACAAAGGCGGTGGAGACGCTGCCCGCGTCGGCGGAGCTGGCCGCGCCGCCCTGCTGCATCATCGCGGTCATCTGATCCACCGACGCCAGCCGAAGGTAGATGCCGGAGGACAGCAGCACCGGCAGGAAGAAGATGCCGCGCACCAGCCCGCGCCCGTGGAATTTCTGATTGAGGATACTGGCGATAAAAAAGCTGAAAATCACCGCGATGGGCACGTTAAGCAGCATGTTCCCCACCGCTTCCAGGAGCACCTGGCGGTAATCGGGATCCACCGCCAGCAGCTCATAATAGTTCTTAATCCCTACCAGGGTCAGCTGGTAGCCCGTGCCGTCGCTTTTGATCGTCATTTCCGACAGGCTGTACAGCAGCGACGTGCCCAGCGGGATCAGAATGAAGAAAATGGCGCCGACGATGAAAGGGGCAATGAAAAAGTACCCCAAGCGCTTGCGTTTGCGTTCCCAGGAAACAATCCGTCTCTTAGCCATTTGCCTGTGCCCCTCCCTTCACAACCACAAAGCTCTTCGGCTCAACGGTTACGCCCAAAGCCTGCTGGCTTTCGTCGCTGTAATTGGTCAGCATCACGCTGCCGTTGCCGTAGGTGGTCTGATACAGGTTTTCCGCCAGCCGCTGGTAGTCCGCAATCCCGCTGGCCGTATCGTCGGCCACGGAATCCAGCAGCCGGTACTGTTCCAGAATCGTATCCTTCCAAAAGCTGTATTTGGTCGAAAAATACTGCGGATAATCGGTCTTCTGGAAGGTCTCGTTTTCATTCGCCGTCAGGGTGAAGGCGAGCCCTCCGCCGGTACGCAGCGTATCCAGCAGGGAGTCGTCGGTATCGCCCGACAGGTTGCGGGGCCCGTCGGCATAGCGGACGCGGCCGCCCAGCACCATCTGCAGGAACGGAACCGTCTCGTCGCAGATATCGTACTGGTAACCCTTCATCGGCACTTCCATCACGTCCTGCACAAAGGGAAGGACGGGCGCGTTGGCGCCGATGGTGGACACCGTGCGGTTAGCCGCCACCGTCCGCACGTTTTCTATCAGGCGGTTCATGGCGGTCTGGCGTTCGACCATCCGGTTTTCCTTGTAATCGGCGTTGGCGTTGGTGCCCGCATACCGGAGGGAAACCCCGTTCATCCCCAGTGTATCCAGAATAGAAACCGCGCCCTTCACCGCCTCGTCCACCGCACCGGGATTCAGAATATACCGCACATAGTCGTCGGTCGTATCCACCTGATAGGTTGCCATATTATACCGGCGGTCCAGAGCGGATTCCTTGGTCAGCCGGGTGGCAAGGTGCTCGCCGAGAACCAGGCCGTCGAACAGGGAATTGGCATACGCGTACTGCACGTCCACATCCATGTACAGCGTCACCTGATTTTCCTCGGCCCAGGCCTTCAGCGCGTCCAAATCCTCCTGCGACCCCACGCCGGAGGCCAGCTTCAGCTTGGAGGCGAAGGGCTGGGACAGCCCGCCCTGGAAGAAGCCGGTCAGCTTGATGACCAGGCGCTCTACGCCGGCCGTCTTCAGTTCCTTGCCGATGGTCAGCACATCCTGCAGGGTGGTGTATACCGTCGCCTGCTCCATGCTGATGCCCATGACGCCGACATGCTGCTGCGCGACACCGATAAACTCCAGAACCAGCGGCGCGGCCCCGGCGTCGGCTTCGACCCCCTCGAAGAGATCGGCCGCATAGGTATCGGCCAGGTTGCGCAAAGCGGTGTGATCCTTATCAAAAAACCGCATCTGCAGCGCCAGATCACCGTCATAGAGGTATTCCTGCGTGATGCTGAAATAATCGCCCTGTTCCCGGGAGGAGGAGCTCAGATAGCTTCTGGCCACCTCCCGCACCTGGAACACCGGATAAGCGGCGGCGTAGCCGTCGGCGGATCCGGGAAACGCGCGGATTTCCGCCAGCGCACCGCCGTCGGTGATGGTCGTCAGCACCGCGCCGCGGCCGTCGAAAATCTTGGCGTACAGGGGCAGGTAAGCGACATTCTCCTTGTAGATCTGTTCCTCCTGCTGCACGGAAAGATCCCGCCCGTAAACAGGAACAGCAAACTGCTGCTGGCTTTCCTTTCCGTTATAAAAGTTCATCAGCGATCCCGCACCGTCCGGCAGAAGGAAACGGCCGGCCTCCTCCCGTTCGGGGGAAGCGAAGGTCTTGAGCACCGTCAGCTCGAGCATGGTGCCGCCGTTGAATTCCTGTATCTCCTCCACCGGCACCCGCACGTTCACCCGATCGCCGTCCAGCGTAATGTACATGGACACGTCAAACACCGGATACTGGGTCTGCTCCAGCTCGCCGCCGTTCTCCAGATCCTGCTGGTAATCCTCTTCGGTATACCCGATGCCCACCAGAATACGGTTGATGTCCCGCTGCACGCTCAGGGAAAGGGTCGTTTGCCGCAGGACGTACATGGGGCCGTCCTCCAGCGCCGGATACCGGGAACGCAGATCCGCCTTGGTGCTCTCGTTGCTGATGGCGTCCAGGTCGGCCAGGTAATACTGCGAACGGAACCAGGTTCTGTCAAAGGTTCCTTCGATCCTCCCGGTCAGCTCCTCAAACCGTTCCACCGAAAAGGCCGGCGGCACAAAGAGGTTTTCCTGCACGTTGCCCAGCGTGAAGCGGATTTTCACACCGCTATCGATGTTTTCGATGGTGTACTGCCCCTTGGACACGCTGTCGTTGTAGCTGTTCATCGTGGCCGAGATCCCCTGGGAATCCAGATAGGTAAACTCCAGAAGGGAACGGTCCGAGGCGGAGGAAGCGTTCGCCGGCACGGCCTGATAAACCTGCCCGTCCTGCTTATTGAGTACCTGGAAGGAGGTTGTATCCCGGTTGAGGAGAAGCGCGAGGCTCTCGTTTTCCGTGACCGTTTCATAGGTCGTCCCGTTGACGTCATTTTCCGTTGTATTCGGCAGGATGACCTCCCCGTCCTCGATCGTGTTGATCCCCGTGCCGGTTGCACAGGAGGATAGCAGCCCGGTTATCAAAAGAAGGGACAAAAGCCCGCAAGTGATTCGTTTTATCATTCCGATCATGCCTTTCTGGCAGACCGCCCGAGGGGCGGCCGGCCGGTTATGGAATGTGCCGTCACGCACGGTTGGCAAGCTCTTCGTAAATGTCCGCAAAGAAGGCGACCATCTGCTGGAGCAGCGCCGTGCAAAGCAAAATCACAAACACGATAATCAGGATGACCACCAGGGTGATCAGGATAACGAAGAGTGCCTTGCCCATCGAATAATTGTGAATCTGCCGGACGCTCGCGATCATCAGCCCTGCCATCCAGATATAGGCCAGCGCCACCAGGAAGTAGTAAATCGCGCCCTCGGTTTGGGTCATCACGTTGCTAATCAGGCTGGCGATCGGCAACAGGATAACCATCGGCGTCAGGGCGTACCCGGACGCCATCACGATCGTCTTAAAGGAGCCCTCGCCCTCCATCAGCGAGGTGACGCACCAGCTGCTGACCACCCACAGCAGCAGCGGAGCAAACAACGTGGCCAGATCGATTAAGAAGTTCGCTTCCTCCGGCTTGGTGGGGTTGAAGATAAAGCCGGTTACCTGGGTTTGGAAAATCAGCGCCACGCCCGCCAGACCAATCAGCAGCAGTCCCGTTTTCAGGCTGCCCCGGTTCTCCCGCTGCAGGTCCCAGAAGCCGTCAAACGGCCGGAATATGACATGGAACGCATAACGGAAGGGACCTTTTTTCTTTACCTTCGGATGGGTCTTGCGCCAATGCTTGAGGAAAAAGTGCAGCACTACCAGCGCCAGCAGCACGACGATCAGGATAATGCCGCCGACCGTGAAATACTGGTTGATGAGATCCCGGCGGTAGAATTGGAACGCCTTGGAATAGTTTTCCTTGTCGTCACAGCGCTGGAAGTAGTCCATGGCCAGCTTCATGTCCCGCTGACGATAGGCGATCTTGCCCATTTCCTGCAGGACGACCGGGTTGTTTTCATTAAAGCCCAGGACGGCCTCCCACGTTTCTTTTTCCTTTTCGTAGTTGTTTTCGTCCTTGTACTCTTCCGCCAGGAAGATCATTTGGGCATATTCGGTCAGGGCGTATGTCATAATCTGGTTTTTCCCCGCATCCAGAACCAGGAACTCGTCGTTGTAATACACCAGCGAGCTCGGGGTGGTCAGGGTACCGAAGGTCTGGCCTAACCCGCCGAACATGAACAGCATGACGCCATCCACATTATAGACGAACACCCGGCCCCGCTTCTGATCCAGAATGGCATACAGGCCGTGGTTAAGATTGACCACATCTACCACCAGCGACGGCCCTTTGATGGTGCTGAGCTCGGTGAACTCCTCGTCCGCCACCGGGTTTCCCACGCGGCGGAGTACATCGTCGCCCTTGGCGTTGATCCGGCGCACCGGCGTCATCGACTCACCGGAGCTGTCCTCGTCATAGGTGCCGGTGGTGACGAAGATAAAGTCCTCCGCGTCCACCGAAATATTGTTGTATTCCGCCGGAACAAAAGCCTCCATCCGATCCTGCTGCGCCTCGGTTGAGAACAGCCGCCAGATCATTTCCGTCAGGCTGTAGGTGACCTGGGAGGCGCCCAGCATCTGCACAAACACCCCCTGGCGGTCCAGTTCCAGCAGGCCGCGGTTGAAGCCGCGGGAGGCCACGAAGATCCGGCCGGCAGAATCCCCCGCCACCTTGATCGGCCGGTAATCAAAATTGGCGGGAAGCAGAGGCGATTCCGGTGCACCGTATATGGCGATGAGGTTTCCCGCCGCATCCAGCTTGACCAGGCGGGCGTTGTTGGTATCGGCCACCAGCAGGTTGCCGTCCTCATCCACAAAAACGCCGTTCGGGCTGGAGAAGGTATCCTCTGCGCCGTTGTTGAGAAAGGTGCGGAATTCCTGCTGCAGCTTATAATGCCTATCCAGCTTGAGGATCCGGTTGTTGCCCGTATCCGCCACATACAGATAGCCGTCGCTCGCCACAAATAAATCCTGGGGACTCCGCAGCGCGGTTGTGCCCATGATCGTGTGGTCAATGGCCTGGCTGGGGGTGGCGGCGGGCGCAACCGGCACCACCTCTCCTTCATCGTAGATATAATTGTCATACGGGGTTGCCGCCGACGCCTGCAGCGAGAGCCCCGTCAGGAGCAGCGCAGCAACCGCCGCGGCCGCCGCTCTTTTGAACCATCTCTTCATATCCAAACCCCTTTGTGGCATATTCCGCCCAAATGTCTGAAAGCAGAGGAGGCATCCGCCTCAGTCTTTCATGCCGGAGGAGGCCATCGTCTGAATGATATTGCGCTGCGACACGATGAACACCGTAATCGGCACAATCATCATGATGACGCCCACCGCCGCACCGGCGCCGGCGCGGGCCACGCCGCCCGCCACAATCTGGCTCATGGCGTAGGACAGGGTTTTCTTCTCTTCGCTGAAAATGTACACACCGCCGGTTGTGCCCCACAGCGTCTGTATGGAGAAAATGATCAGCGTCAGCCATGCCGGCTTGACGTTCGGCATGACGATGGTCCAGAAGGTCCGCCACTCGCTGGAGCCGTCGATCTTGGCGGCTTCCAGAAGGGAATCCGGAATGCCGGACATGAACTGCTTCATCAGATACAAGCCGATGGGCGCGCCGAAGGCCGGGATGATGATGGACGTATAGGTATCCACCCAGCCGAGCTTGGTCATGATGATGAAGCTGGGAATCTGCGTGACCGCCGTGGTGAACATCAGGGTGGTCACCACTAGCTTGAAAAAGGCCTTGCCGCCGGGGAACTGCCGCTTCTCCAGAACATACGCCGCCATGGAGGCGACAATCACATGCCCCAGAATCGCCACCGCCGTGATGAACACCGTATTGAATATGTAGCGGGAGAAGGGAACCCAGGATTCGCTCATCAACAGCGACAGATCGCCAAAGTTGTCCAGGGTTGGATTTTCCACCAGGATATGCGGCGGAAAAATGAACAGCTCATCCAGCGGCTTGAAGGCATTGCACACGGTATACACCAGCGGGATGATCATGAAAAATCCCACAATCACCAGCAGCACGATGTTGAAGATATCCCCGCCCAGCGAGCGGGCCAGACGCGATCTGGCGCCGCGGCGCCGCCTTTTCACCTTGGCTGTTCGCATCTTTTTGGCATTTACAGCGTCCATCCTTTATGTCCCCACCTTGCTTAATAATTTCTGAATAACCTCATTAAGCACAATCATCGAGATGAAGAGGATACTGGCGATTGCGCAGGCATAGCCCATATCAAACCGGACGCCGCCGTAATCGGTCAGGTGATTGACCACTGTATGCACCGCATAGTCGGTGCTGGGGTTGCCGCACAGCTGCACGGTGATATCGCCCACGGCGAAGGAAGAGGTGATCGACATGACCGCACCGAACATCAGCTGCGGCTTCATGGACGGCAGCGTGATAAACCAGAGCTCCTGCCAGCGGTTGGAAATGCCGTCGATATACCCGGCCTCATACTGGGATTTATCCAGTGTCTGGAAGCCGGCGACAAAGGACAGGAAGCCGGCACCCAGGCTCATCCACAGCTGCACCAGAATGACGACAAACATCATATAGTTGGTGTCGGTCAGCCACTGGATCGGCTCGGTGATTAAGCCCAGGTTGAGCAGCATCGCATTGGCGTAGCCATAGGTGTCGCCGTTGAAGATAATCGTCCAGATAAGGTACGCGGCGCCCGAGATCGACGGCGCATAAAATACCGTCACCATGATGGAACGCAGCGTGGGGTTCAGCTCATTGATGAACCAGGCCAGCAGCAGCGACGCCAGATAGCCCACCGGGCCGGTGATGGCCGCGATGAGGAAGGTGTTCTTCAGCGCGATCAGAAACACCTCGTCGTTGAGAAACAGGTTAATGTAGTTCTGAAAGCCGATGAACTCAGCCGGCTCCAATATGTTGTAATAGGTGAAGCTGTACCACAGCGAGGTGATAACCGGCGCCAGCGTGAACAAACAAAAGACCAGCGCAAAGGGCAGCAGAAAGAGATAGGCGTCCCAGTTCAAACGGATCTGCCTGCATTTGTAGGCAAGCCTGGACCTTTGTCTGCGGACCGGCTTGGCCGCAACCGAATTTGCCATGCATCAACGCACCTTTCGTCGATATTTTGAGTTCCGGGCCTTTCCTTACGGTCCCGCACCGGGCCGGTCAATCCACCGGGAGGCCAAACTCCTGGCGTTTGCCGGTCAGCTCCTGGTTGATGGTGTAAACATAATCGAACAGGGTTTCCTTCGCGTCCTTGTCGTTGATGACCACCTGCCGGAAGGCGTTGTCCAGATGACGGCCGGTGAAATACGCACCGGGAACCTGTTCCACCCCCCGGCCCCACATCATCTGCTCCCGGAGCACGTTATACAGCTCATTGCTCCACGCGATCTGCCCGAAGGCTTCCAGGTTGGCGGTGGGATGGCGGGCGGAAGCCCCCAGCACGCTTTCCATCTCGTTGCCGTATTCGATCTGTGCCTCGGCGTCGGTCCACCACTTCAGGAATTCCCAGGCCGCCTCGTAATTGTCCGAGCTCTCCAGGATGAAGCAGTCGGTTCCCGCGAAGGACATGCTGCGGTCGATGGTTCCATCCTCCTTGACGGTGCCGGGCAGCAGGGTGAAGCTCCACAGGCCGCGGATTTCGGGGGCCGACACCGACAGGCTGTTGAAGTTGGTGAAGTCCGCGATGATCAGCGGGTATTCACCGGTGCGGAAACGGTCGAGGAAATTGTATTCCTGCGGCAGATCGTAGTTCACATACAGGTTGGTCCACTGCCGGAAGGCCGCCAGGCCGACCTCCGAATCCATATCCGAGGATTTCCCGCCGTCCTTGTACAGCTGCCCGCCCCGTTGGTAGAGCATCATGTAATAACTGGTGACGCCCGCCTGCGGCGTCGTGGTGGAGGAAGCCGGAATGGCAAAGCTCATGTTGTTCTTCTGCAGCACCGGGATGGCGGCGATGACGTCCTCCCAGGTGTTCGGCACGCTCAGCCCGATATCGTTGAGCACGTCCTTGCGGTAGAACAGGACGTTAAACGTCTGAGTTTCGGGCAGGCCGTACACCTTGCCGTCAAAGGTCATCGGGACCAGGCGTTCCGGCAGGAAGCGGGCCGCCACCTCCTCAAAATCGGGGAACTGGGTCAGATCGATGACCGCGTTTCGTATGGCGTAGTTGATGGGCTCGCTGTCCGCCATGTTGAGCGCCACATCCGGGCCGATACCGGCCACCGTGGCGGGCAGCAGCGCGGCCGCCGTCACCAGCTCCAGCTCCACGCCGATATTGTGCTGGGTGGTGAAGGAGGAGTCGATGATCTTGCGCAGTGACTGCACCTGATCGCGTCCGGTGGACATCCACACCTTGATGACCTCCTGTTCGGCCCCCACCACCTGTGAGCTGCCGATGCTGGCGTAATCGTCGATAAAGGAGCGGATGAACTGGTTGATGTCATAGCCGACCTGCTGGAAGAAACCGGCGTTGGTGGCCGGCAGCTCCGGGTCGGGCGACGAAACAAAGGCCAGGTAATCGATCTCCAGCGGCTGCTGCTGGACGGTGCTCAGCCAGGTGCCCAGGGAACCGATGTTGGTTTTGAAATAATCCAGATTCCGCGCGATGTCATCCGGCTTAGTGTTCATTTTCCGCAGCTGGCGGATCATCGTGTTCAGCGAGGAGACGTTCTGCCCGCTGCCGCCGGTATAGTCCACGAACCAGTCCACAATGGTCTGCAGCTCGTCGGCCAGCTCGCCCATGCGCGCAATCTCATCGGGGATCAGCTCATCCAGATAATAGTCCCGCATGGTATCCGGCTTGGATCCGGTGATCATCATGATGGTGGTGTAAATGCTGTTGAGCTCGGTGAGGATCGTCTGCACCTCGTTGATCCGGGGGGCCATCTCGCCCAGGGTGACTTCCATCTTGAGCTGATGCTCGCCGGGCGTCAGGTAAATCTGAAAGGCGCCGTCCGCATCGCCCACCTCGAGCAGCTGCCACTTGCTGTCGAAGCTGACCTCGTAGTTTTCCATCTCTTTGCAGGGAATGCTGCCGTCGATGTAAATCGCCCGGTTGGATTTCACGCCGCGGGTCACATTCTGGCGGGCCTTGATGTAGAGGGTGTACAGCCCTTCCTTCTCCACGTGGAAGTTCCAGATGATGAACTGCCGCGGGTTCTGCCAGCGGTACCCGCCGATGGAATTGAGCTTCTGCAGATTCTTCTCATACGGAATCGTGGTGGGGGTGGTCCTGTCCACAATCGGGTAAAGCACCGGATCCGATTTCAGCACGGCCGATTCTCCCTGGAAGATAATCGGCTCATCTCCCGCCGCCTGATAGCCCTTCTGCGCATACTCCTGCTGCAGCTGTGCGTAGGTGGGCCGTTCTTCCTCATTGGCCAGGCAGAGGTTGGCGATGGTCAGCGGTTCGCTCGTCGCCTCAAAGGTGATGGTGTTTTCCCCTTCATGGAAATAGAAAAGAAGGGGCGTTATGTAGTAGCCCTCCGAGTCGCGGATGAACTCCTTATCCTGCCACTGGCGGACCTCCAGCTGGGACGGCCGGATATCGTTCCCCTGGGTGTCCGTCACGCCCAGGCCGTCCGGGTCATCTTGATACAGGCGGCTGAACACCAGCGTTTCCGCATCCTGGTGCTGCGATTCCCCGTTGATGCGGATCCGCCTTTCCACCGAAGCACCCCGCTGGTTTTCCGCCACAAAATCCAGCCGCAGCCCGTACAGCCCGGCGGTGGGGACCGTCACCGTGAAGGTAACCGCTCCTTCCTCGCCGGTATAGAGGGAAATGCCCTCCTTGCCCAGATAATTTTCCCGGAGACTGGCTTCGGCGCCCTCCACGGTGAATTGGGAAATGTCCACCGGAATGGTTTCGGCCGGCTGCACGGCGGAAGCGTACTGCTCCAGAAACGCTTCATAGGAGATGGCATCCGAGACCTCCATGTCCGGCTGGCTCACGTCGCTCTCCTGCGCGGCGGCCGGCCATCCGGCCCCGACCGACACCGCAGAAAGCACCAGGGTAAGGGCCGCCAATGTCGAGATAAGCTTTTTCAATGCTCCGTCACCTCTTCATAAAGTGTTGGCCGAACAGCGCAGGAAAACCGAAACAATCTCCGGATCCGTGCAGAAAACCGGTCGTTTTCCGCTTTTCGATCCGTTTCGATCCATGCGAAACGTCCAATTGACCTTATACGCCGGGCATATACAGCGCGAATCGTTTTTCTTTGTTCATTATGAGCTATTTCTGCTATTCTGTCAATAGATTTTGACAAATTAATTTAAAAAACATTTTATTACCAATTATTTCCATTTTTAATTTTTCGCTTTACTACAGCACTATACTAAAAAAATTGTATATTCTATTGACTTCACTGCCTTTTTTCGCTAATATGAACAGGGCTTGGCCCTGTATTACGCGAAACATTTTTCTATTTCTTTGCCAATGGCCGCTTGGACGGCGAAAAAGGAAAAATGGTCAAACTTTATAAAAAGCCCCATCCTATCCAAGCCGGAAGCATATTGTGAGAAACGAGGAGAATTGCTATGAAGAAACCGCTTTTGGCCACCTATTGTACAAATAAGGGACTTCCGCAGCTGACGGAAGACGACATCCGCCGCCTGGACATCCTCTATATTGGCTTTGGCCGGGTGGACGGCACAAGCCTTTCTATCCAGGAACTGACCCATCTGGATCGGATGGAGGAAATCCGGCGGATCCATCCCGCAATCCGTCTGATCCTTACCACGGCCAGCGGCAGCGACGGCGGCTTTTCCGCCGGCACCAAAACCGAAGCCGACGCCCGGCTTCTGGCCGCCCACTTGGCCGCGGCCGTGCGGAATTACGGCTTCGACGGGCTGGACGTGGACTGGGAATACCCGACTGTCAGCGGCGACCCGGCCGAACGGCACGCGCATACCGTGCTGCTCCGGGCACTGCGGGAAGAGCTGGATAAGCTGGAAGGCCACCGCACCCTGTCGGTTGCGGCGGGCTGCAAGACCTGGTATTTCGAGATCACCGAGCTGTCCCAGTCGGTGCAATACCTGGATTATGTCAACATCATGACCTATGACATCAACGCCAACTCCCCCTACACCATGCACCATGCCTGTCCGTATCCGATGGACACCGATAAAGTGACCGAGGGAAGCGCGGCCGAAAACATCGAGGTGTTTCACCGCCATGGCGTTCCGCTGGAGAAAATTCTGATCGGCGCCGCCTGGTATTCCCGCCAGTGGAAGCAGGTGCCGGACGAGAAGCACGGACTGCATGCGTATGTCGGTGAGGGCAGCGACTACGGTCCCGGGTATACGCAGCTCATGCGGGATTACGTCAACCAAAACGGCTACATCCGGTACTGGGACGATGCGGCAAAAGCCCCTTATCTGTTCAATGGGGATAATTTCATCACCTATGACGACGAGGAATCCCTGCGCTGGAAATGCCGCCTCGTCCGCGAAAGCGGTATCGCGGGCATCATGGTTTGGGAATACACCTATGACGAGGAGCACACGCTGCTGCGTGTGATGGACGAAGCGCTTCGCTCTCCTCTGCCCGAAAAATGATACACTGCATGGCAACAAAAGCGGCCATCCGTCCTGAGGCGGATGGCCGCTTTTACTTGTGCAAAATGGTCGTGAAACGTTTTGCGCTTATTTCTGCGAACGGTTTCGAGAAATTCGTTTGGTGCCCGCGGGCGGTACCGCCCGTTCGGCGCGGCACTACCGCTTCTCTGTCTGCAGGCAGCGGCGCACGGCGGCAACCGCCTGCATCGTTTCCTGCTGGGTGGTGAAGAATGAGGGGGCGAACCGCACCGTACCGGCGGGAAGAGTACCGAATTTGCGGTGTGCGCTGGGTGCGCAGTGCAGGCCCGCCCGCACCGCCACACCCAGGCGGTCGAGCGCCTCGCCTACATCCACGCTGGCCCGGCCTGCAATGTTCATGGACAGCACCGGCACACACCAGTCGTCCTGCGGCCGCGGGGTATACATCTGCACCCCGGGCATCCCGGAAAAGGCGTCATACATCGTCTGCACATGGTGCAGCTCCTGCCGGTAAACGGCGGCCAGACCGCGCGCCTCCACCCATTCCATTCCCGCGCGCAGGCCGCAGATCCCCGCTGTGTTGGGCGTGCCGCTTTCAAACCGATCGGGCAGCTCGTCCGGCTGCGCCAGCTGAAGCGACTGGCTGCCCGTCCCGCCTTCCACAAAGGACGGGATCGCAAACCGTTCGCTGCACAGCAGCATGCCGGTGCCCATCGGGCCGTACAGTCCTTTGTGTCCCGCCACGCAGAGAAAATCGATGTTGTCCGCCTGCATATCGATGGGCACAATGCCGGCCGTCTGCGCGGCGTCCACCACAAAGGCAATGCCGTGTTCCCGCGCAAGGGCACCCAGACGGCGGATAGGCAGCCGTACGCCGAAAACATTGGAGGCATGGGTGCATACAATGGCGCGGGTTAAGGGCGTGATGCACCGGCGGAAGGCCTCCACCGTCGCGTCATCGTCCCCCAGCGTCACCGGAGCCACATCGTAGATGGGGCGGCCGGGCGACAGGGCGTGGAGCGGACGCATGACGGCGTTGTGCTCCAGGTCGGAGACCACCACCCGGCCGCTTGTGCGCAGCAGGCCCTTTATTGCCATATTGAGCGCCATGGTGCAGTTGAGCGTAAACACAACGGCGCCGGGATTGTCCAGATGAAAAAAGCGCGCCGCCGTTTCACGGCAGCGGTAAATCTCCTGTGAGGCGGCCATACCCATCGCATGGCCGCCGCGGCCCGGATTCGCCCCGTAGCGCGTCAGCGCCCGGTTCACCGCGTCGAGGACCGGCTGGGGCTTTGGCCAGGTGGTCGCGGCGTTATCCCAATAATTCATGATGCCACCTCCTTTCCCTTCTGTAATGGCACGGCGGTTCATTCCGCGGCGTCCGTTACGCCGAGCACCCGAATCCCCGCCGCTTTAAGCAGGTCGATCGCCTGCTGTGCATCGCCGCGTACCCGTATGCGGTAGCCGCAGCCGTTGTTTCCCTGTTCGTCCACGGCACGGTGGATATCCCCGCGTATGCCGTTGCGCTCCAGAAGATTCTTGCCGCGCATGGCATTGGTGACGGAGCTGACGTTAATATATACGCTTTGCAAGATCATTCGTCCCTTTCTGCCCGAACCGCCGGAGCGGATCGGATTTCTCTACACTGACAATGTATGCAGACCGCCCGCCACCCGTTCGCCATAAAAAAAGCCCCGCCAAATGGCGGGGCATATCGTTAATGCGGCGCACCGGCGCTTCATCCACCGGCATGAGACGGCGGGGTATTCGCCTGCGCGGCCCGGCGTTTTTCCAGCAGCAGGGCGGTGTGCAGGGCCAGCACAAGCAAAACCAACAGATACGGCAGCAGGATCAGCAGGCAATACCCGCCCGGCGTACGCAGAAAGCTGGCAAACGCACCGGCCTGGGGCAGTGCGGACGTAAAGCGGCCGACCACCCGCTCCGCGAGCGCGGGCGCCGTCTCCGTCTCGCCCGTTTTGAGCGAGGTGGTCAGGAAGGCCGGCTCGCCTTCATAGGTGATTGGCTCCTCGATCTGCCGAAAGATCACTTCGCCGTAGTCCTCGTGTCCCATCGACTTATACGCAATGATGTCACCCGGCTGCAGCTGGGCGGTATCCACCGTCTCCACCACCGCCACATCGCCGGTTTCCATCGCACCGGTCATGGCGTCGGAGGTCACGCGCAGAAATTTATGGCCGAAAACGCCCTTCCCGTCCGGCCGGTCAAAAGCCAGCACCGAAAAAACGGCAAACGCCGAAACCAGCAGCGCAAACGCCAACAGCAGCGCCGTCACCGTTCGGCCCGTTATCACCAACGCCTTTTTATAATCCATGCCATCCCGGCCCCTTTCCTGTATAGTATAGAAAGAAACCCGTCGCCTGTCAAGGACGGCCCGGCTATCCCCTCAGGGGCAGCCAGACCTGAAAGACGGTGTCCTCCCCTTCCCGGCTGGTCACCGTGATACGGCCGCGGTGACGCTCCACGATGCTGTGCGCAATGGCCAGGCCGAGGCCGTAGCCCCCTGTTCCCGCGAACGGGAGGAATCGGCGCGGTAGAAGCGTTCAAACACATGGGGCAGATGCTCCGGCGGAATCGGAGTGCCCGTGTTGCGCACCGTCAGGCGGGCCTTATCCCCTTCCCGGGTCAGTGTCAGGGTGACCTTTCCGCCATCGCCCGCGTATTTGCACGCATTGTCGAGCAAAATGCGCACCAGCCGGCGCAGCTGCCCCTCATCGCCGGTCAAGACCAGATCGGGCGTCACATCCACGTCCAGCGTCACCCCGCGCTCAAACGCCACCGATTCAAAGGGCAGCGCCCCGCCGAGCACCACATCGCTCAGCTGTACCCGTTCGCACAGCACCGGCGCACCCGCCGCGTCTCCCTTGGCCAGAAACAGCATGTCGTCCACGAGCGATTTCATGCCCAGCGATTCCTCCCGGATATAGCGCACCCATTTGGCCTGTCCGGCGATGGTATCCTCCGGATGGGCCAGCAGGATATCGGTATCCGCCAGGATAACGGTCAGCGGGGTTTTCAGCTCATGCGAAGCGTCGGCGACAAACTGCCGCTGCTGCTCCCAGGCGCGGCGGACGGGACGCAGCGCCCAGTTGGAAAGGAACAGGCTGATGAAAAAGAAGGCCGCCTCCCCGCCCACGCCGACGAGCAGCGAAACCGCCACCAGGGTGATCATGGTCTGCCTCTCCCCGCTCCGGTCGGTCAGGGCGATAAATATCTCGTCCCCGCGGTCCTGCCGCCAATACCGCAGGCCGAGCGCGAACAGCACCCCGTTTTCCTTATCGGCCGCCAGCACCTGCGTGATCGCCTGGTTAAGCAGCTCCTCTTCCATTTCGGCGCCGTTCTTATCCATGTCGCGGGCAAGAACCGTACCGGCGGCGTCCACGGTCACGCAGATCACCGGCCGGGTCACGGCGGGACCGGACGGCGGCTTGCCGATATTCTCCTTATGGAAGGGATCGGCGGCCCGCTCCACCGCGCGGCGGAGGGACTCTTCGGCCTGGCTCTGCTGCCGCTGCCAGGTGACGGTGCACAGGGTGCCGAACACGATGAGCAGCACCGCCGTGACCAGCAGCATGTTGATGAGGATAAACTTGCGCCGCAGCTTCTGCAGCATCATGCCCCTGTACCCTCCCCTGTTTCCAGACGATAGCCCACCTTGCGCACCGTGCCGATGGTCACCCGGGAGCCGAGAAAGAAAAACTTTTTACGCAAAAAGGAGATGTACGCTTCCACATTGTTGTCCTCCGCGTCCGATTCGGCGCCCCACACTTTGGTGAGGATATCCTCCTTGGGCACCACAAGGCGCGGATTGGCCATCAGCAGGCGAAGCACCTCCGCCTCCTTGTAGCCGAGATGCACCGTCTTATGCCTGCAGGCGAGGGTATAGGTCGAAAGGCTCAGCGTCAGGTCGTCGAAGCGCATCTCCTCCAGCACCACGTCGCCCTGCCGCCGTGACAGGGCGCGCACCCGCGCGAGCAGCTCGTCCGGCGCAAAGGGCTTGGTCATATAGTCGTCCGCACCGCAGTCGAGGCCGGTCACCTTGTCGGCGATTTCGTCCCGCGCGGTGAGCATGAGAATGGGGGTGGACACATGCCGGGCGCGCAGCTCCCGCGCGACGGCAAACCCGTCCATGCCCGGCAGCATCACGTCGAGCACCACCACGTCGTATTGCCCCGACAGGGCGTAATCCAGCCCGTCGGTACCCGTGTACACCACGTCCACCGCATATTTCTGTTCGGTCAGTATCTGGCCGAGCGCCTCGGCCAGCCGGGTTTCATCCTCCACCACCAGAATACGCATCGTCATCCCCTCATTTCTCTATCTATCTTCGCATAAAATCCGGCTTTTCGCAACCTTATGATAAACAATAAAGCTGAAATTACCCTGAAAGCATTTTTTCAGACTAATTTCAGATGCCGGCGGTACACTGGGAACCGAAACGGAGGTGCTTTTATGCAGGCGACGATTTTACAGACCTTTCAGCGCGTCGAACGCAAATATTGGATCTCTCCCGCACAGCGGGCCGCCCTGCTCGCCCGGCTGCAGCCTTATATCCGCCCCGACGTCCACCCCCGCTACACCATCGGCAGCCTGTATCTGGACACGGCGGATTTCCGGCTGATCCGCGCATCGCTGGATAAACCGGTGTATAAGGAAAAACTGCGCCTGCGCAGCTACGGCGTGCCGGGGCCGCAGGATGCCGTGTTCCTGGAACTGAAGAAAAAATACAAGGGCGTGGTCTACAAGCGCAGGCTGGCCCTGCCGCTCGACGCGGCGAACGCCTATCTGTGGCGCGGCACCATGCCGGAAACGGATGGCTTCATCGACGGGCAGATCCTGCGCGAGATCGACTGGACCATGTGCCGGCTGCGGCCCCGGCCGCGGGTATACATCGCCTATGACCGCACCGCCTTTGTCGGGCGGGCGGATCCCGCCTTCCGCCTGACCTTCGACACCGCCATCCGCTGGCGGGACGCGCCGCTCGACCTGGCGGCGGGAGACGGCGGCACGCCGCTTCTGCCCGATGACCGGGTGCTCATGGAGGTCAAATGCAGCGGGGCCATGCCGCTGTGGCTCTGCCACGCGCTGGACGATTTGAAAATTTACCCCGCTGCCTTTTCCAAATACGGCACCTGCTATACCGCGCATCTGCGCGGCGGCGAACACTATACGACAGGAGGCATCCGCTATGCTTGACAGTATCCTTTCCTCGGTGTCCACCACCGTATCCATCACCCTGCCCGATCTGCTGCTGTGCACCGCCGTATCGCTGGTGCTCGGCGTCGGCGTCGCGCTGCTGTTCATGTTCCGCAACGTGTACACCAAAAGCTTCGTGATCACCCTCGCGCTGCTGCCCGCCCTCGTGCAGATCGTGATCCTGCTCGTCAACGGCAACCTCGGCACCGGCGTGGCCGTGCTCGGCGCATTCAGCCTGATCCGGTTCCGCTCGGTGCCGGGCAGCGCCCGCGAAATCGGCAGCATCTTTTTCGCCATGGCCATCGGTCTGGCCACCGGCATGGGCTATCTCGCGGTGGCGGGCCTCGTCTTTGCTGTGGTGGGCGCGGCTTATCTGCTGCTTGTCGCGATTCCCTTCGGCAGCGCCCGCACGACGGAGAAGGAACTCAAAATCACCATTCCCGAATCGCTGGAATACGAAGGGGTTTTCGATGATATTTTCGCCCGCTATACCCGCCGGGCGGATCTGGTGCAGGTGCGCACCACCAACATGGGCAGCCTGTATGAGCTGCATTACCACATCGTGCTGCGGCAGCCGTCGGTGCCCAAGGCCTTTCTCGATGAGCTGCGCTGCCGCAACGGCAATCTGAACATCACCTGCGGGCGGGTTTCGTCCCTGCAGGAACAACTGTGAGAGAAGGAGGCTTCGATATGCGATGGACACGACAGCGGCTGTTCGGCCCGGTGTGCGCGCTGCTGCTCGCCTTCGTATGGTGTGCCGGCTGCAGCAAAGCGGGCGGGAACGGCGATTCTTCCGGCACGGCCGCGGCGGGCGGCACCTCTTCCGGCGCAGCCGCGGCAGACGACACGGCAGGCGGTACCGCGCCTACCCTGGCGGTTGATTTTGCGGACGAGGACACCGCCGCCACCTGGGACGACGAGGCCGCCACCCTCATCACGCTGAGCGGCAGCACCGTCAGCATCGCCGGGCAGGGCGTCAGCGCGAGCGGCACCACCATCACCATCACCGCCGCCGGCACCTACGTGGTGGAAGGCACCCTGTCCGCGGGACAGATTGTGGTGGACGCGGGCAAGGAGGCCACGGTGCGGCTGGTGCTGAACGGCGCCTCCATCACCTGTGCGAACAGCGCGGCCATCTACGCCAAGCAGGCGGCCAAGACCATTCTCACCCTCGCGGACGGGACACAGAACACCCTGATCGACGGGACGTCCTACACCTATCCCGACGCGCAGACGGACGAGCCGGACGCCGCCCTTTTCGCCAGGGATGACCTGACCATCAACGGCGGCGGTACGCTGACCGTCACGGGCAACTACCAGCACGGGATCGTGAGCCGGGATACCCTGACCATCACGGGCGGCACGCTGGCCGTCACGGCGGCGCAGGACGCGATACGCGGACGGGACGGCCTGGCCGTGCAGGACGGGAGTTTCACGCTGACCGCCGGCGGCGACGGCCTCAAGGCCAACAACGATACCGACACCGAAAAGGGCTGGATCGCCATCGAAGGCGGGACCTTCCATATCACGGCGAACAACGACGGCATCCAGGCGGAAACCACCCTGCAGATAACGGGCGGCACCTTTAACATCGAGGCGGGCGGGGGTGCCGAGCAGGGCGGCGGAACCCGCAGCGACTCGATGGGGCCGGGCGACTGGGGCTGGTCCTCCGGCACCACGGCCACGGATACCGAAAGCCATAAGGGGCTCAAGGCAGCCGGCAGCGTCACCCTCACGGGCGGCACCTTCACGGTGGACGCGGCGGACGACGCCATCCATTCCAACGGCACGATTTCCATCGCGGGCGGCACGTACAGCCTTTCCACCGGTGACGACGGCATCCACGCGGACAGCACGCTGACCATCGAAGAGGGCACCATCGATATCCTCACGAGCTATGAAGGGCTCGAGAGCGAGAGCGTCACCGTCGCCGGCGGCAATATCCGCCTCAAATCCAGTGACGACGGCCTGAACGCCACCAGCGGGAGCGGCACCATGCCCGGCCAGGGAGACGGAAGCAGCACCCTGCGCATTACGGGCGGGACGCTCTATGTGGACGCGGACGGCGACGGCATCGATTCCAACAGCACCATCTTCATCGAAGGGGGCACCACGTTGGTCTGCGGCCCGACAAGCAGCGGCAATGGCGCGCTCGACTACGACGGCACCTGCACCATTACGGGCGGTGTGCTCATCGCCACAGGCAGCCGCGGCATGGCCCAGACGCCCGGCAGCGATTCGTCGCAGGCTTCCCTCTTCGTAACCTATTCGGCCAGCCAGGCGGCCGGCACGCTGCTCGCTCTGACCGACGCCGACGGAAACCCCATTGCGGCATTTTCCCCCGCCAAGAGCTATCAGACAGTGCTCATCAGCGCCCCGGATCTGAAAACGGGCGAAAGCTATACGCTGTATACCGGCGGCACGGGCGGCGGGACCCAGACGAACGGGCTGTATACCGCCTACACCCCGGGTGAAAAGCTGACCGACGTGACCCTGTCCGATATGGTGACCAGCATCTCGGACAACGGCGGCGCCGCCGCAGAAGGCATGGGCGGCTTCGGCGGCGGCATGGGCGGCCGTCCCGGCCGGCGGTAACCCGCGCGATGCAAGGCGCCGGCCGAAAGCGGCGCAGGACAGCCCGGACAGACAAAGCGGGGAAAATCCTTGGATTTTCCCCGCTTTTGACCATATCTAGGCGTGTTTTGGAGGCGTACACGCCCGGTTTTCTCTTTTTTAAAAGCCGCGGGAAGCGCCGCCGCCGCCGAAGCTGCCGCCGCCCCCGCTGAATCCGCCGCCTCCGCCTCCGCCGAAGCCGCCGCCGCGAAATCCGCCGCCACGGCCGCCGAAGAAGATGATGGGCGGTCCGCCGCGGCCGCCCCGGTGGCGCGATCCGAAAAACACCGCCAGCAGGACGACCAGTATAACGCCAATTTCCAGGAATACCCAGCCGCCGTCATCGTTTTCATGCACGATTTCCTCAATCGGCGTATAGCTCGCATCCGGCTGCTGTCCCAGTTCGATGTACACCTCGTTGACCAGCGCCGTGTAGGCGTCCAGCATACCGCCGCTGTAGTCATCCTCCCGGAACTTCGGCGTGGCGTAATGGTCGAGCACGCGCCCCGCCTTCATATCCGGGATACCGCCTTCCAGGCCGGATCCCACCTCCACGGTGACCTGCCTGTCCTCTACGGCGAGCAGCAGTAGAATACCGGTGTCATCGCCTTCCTTGCCGATTCCCCACGCGTTCGCCAGGCTGTAGCCCGCGTCGCGCACGTCCTCCCCGTCGAGGGAGGATACCGTCACGGCCACCACCTGCGCGCCCGTTTTCTCATACAGCTGTACGCCCGCGGCATAGATGGCGTCCTCTGCCTCGGCGGTGATGACATCGGCATAATCGTTGACAAAAAAGCGATCGGTGGGTTCCAGCTCAAGCGCCGCCGCCGGCAAAGCCAGGACCAGGCCCAGACCGCATGCCGCCAGCAGGCGCACCCCTCTTCTTTTCATATGCGTCTCCGTTCGTTTATTTGCTGAAATCCACCTGCGGGTTGCTCATATCGGCCTCGCTCGCCTCAAAGAAGGGGCGCTTCTCGTAGCCCTGCATGCCCGCGATGATGTTCGCCGGGAATTTGCGGATGGCGGTATTGAAGCTCTCCACCGCGCGGTTGTATTCCTCTCTGGCGCGGCTGATGCGGTTCTCCGCCCCGGCCAGTTCGTCCTGCAGGCCGATGAAATTCTCATTGGCTTTCAGCTCGGGATAGTTTTCGACCACCACCATCAGGCGGGAGAGCGCGCTGGACAATTCGGCGTTGCCCTCCATCATCTCTTCGGTGGTCGCGCCGGCGCCCGTCATTTTGGCACGCGCGTCGGCCAGCGCGGTGTAAATGTCTTCCTCATGCTGGGCATAACCCTTGACCGTGTTCACGAGATTGGGAATCAGGTCGGCGCGGCGTTTGAGAACCACCTGGATCTGGCTGTCCGCCTTATCCACCGCCGTTTCCAGCTCCACAAATTTGTTGTTGGTCGAAATCCCCCAGCCGACCACGCCCACCACCAGCAGCACAACCGCCGCCAGCACGGACAATAACACGACAGTACCCTTTTTCATGATAATTTGTTCCTTTCTTGGCATGATAGATCCAGAATAGCAGTTTCCTTCGGAGAAAACAAGGCCTAAGCGCGCAAATTCATACTCTCTTCATCATTATGCCCGCAGCATTAAGAATATCGCAAGAATGCGGTCACAAAAAATTTGCAATTGGCCGCCTGTATATTCGGACGGCGGCGGTGCATACTAAGCGATGCGGGGACGGCCGCGGCCGTCATCGCGAAACTGGCAAGAGCATTGTTCTCATCCCGCATGCCAAGAAAGGAAGGGAATACCATGCTGGACAGATTGGCCTTGATCCTGGTTGTTATCGGTGCTCTCAACTGGGGCAGCATCGGCTTGTTCCAGTTCGACATAGTGGCGTGGGCTTTCGGCGGAGCCGGTTCCGCTGTCAGCCGCGTGATCTACACCCTTGTCGCACTGGCGGGTATTTGGTGCATTTCTCTGTTTTTCCGCGATCGGGAAGAGATTCTCGAACACAACGATTAACATGCCCCTCCCGGCCGGCTTTATCCCGGCCCAAAAAGCGCAGCTGCAACGCCTGTTGCAGCTGCGCTCAGAGTGTCAAAAAACTTTTTAGCGAATAGCAATATGCACAAACGTAGAATTCTTATGCATCGCATCGGGGAACCCCATGCACAACGCACCGCGTTGTGCTGCGAGGGTATGAGGACGGCTTAGCCGTCCTCAGGAAGTTCGTCGC
>CABSLQ010000010.1 GCA_902478605.1 uncultured Oscillospiraceae bacterium | reverse complement strand
TCCGGCCGGGATATCCTGCCGATTCTATCACGCCGTCTGCGCCGGATCCTGTCCTTTCTGCTTCCGGCGAATAAAATACCACCAGCAAAACACCGCCGCGGCAGCGACAAGCAGAACGACCGCCAGAACAATCAGCCATATCCACCAGCCGGCGCCGGCCGGTGCCTGAACCGGCGTGTCGGCCGGCGTCACGAACCACAGCGAGCAGTGATCGGTTTCAAAAACCAGCTGTCCGTCAGCCGAAACCATCCCCTGCGCTTCCGCTGTCGCTTTGCCGCTGTCGGATACCGAATAGATCGTCACCGTCTTTCCCGCGAAATCCGTACCAAGCGCCAGGGTGACTGCCGCCTTGCCGGGCAAGGCGCCATGGTAAGCGAAACGGAAGCCAAAGCAGGGCGCCTCCCCCGCCAGGCTTTGCAGGGTTTCCCGATCCGCATCGTTCATGTCTGCATCAAACAGAATTTCTGTATTGAAGGAATCCGGGAGCTCTGTCAGCCCGGCAAGCGTCTCTTTTGAAAAGGTCCAGGTGTAGCTTTCCCCTTTCAGCTCCAGGGCCTGCCCTTCCTTTCTGGCCTGTTCAAACACGTCACGCCCGACCGTCGGCTCCTGCGAAACATCCATGGTGAGCGCATCGGTTTCCGATGACGGCTCCGGCTGGCTGTTTAACGCGCTGCCGGTCGTTTGGCTCTCGGTGAGAGCGGACGAGGCGGCGTCGGACGCCGTGGCGGCGGATCCGGAAAAAGCCGGCCTGGAGGTCGGCTTGGAGGTCGGCGCACTGGTGGCCGGGGTCGTTTTGGAGGCGCTGCTCCCCGTCGTTTTGGAGGTGGTCGGGGAGGCGGCGCCGTAATTTTGGGCAGAAACCGTGTGATCCTTTGCAAAGATGGCGACCGGCTCCACATTTGCTCCCTCGCCATTGTACATCTCCATGGTGTCTTTTCCCATCAGGAAATAGGTCCGGTCAAACGTATCCCCCTGATCGCCGAACGTACAGTCAACGCCATACCATTTTCCGTCCAGCTCCACAATATTCCAGGCGTGGATGCCGCCGTTGGCCAGGATGTACCCCTTGATGCCGGCCTTCTCCATAAAGCGCTGGAAGGTCAGCACATAGGAAGTACAGACGGTGTTGGTGCGGACGCCATTGAGCACATCACACACGCCGTTTATCGCGTCGTAGCCGCCGTCCGGCATCTGTTCAAAACCAGCCTCCGTTATTTTGCAGATGTATTCGGCAATATACAGCAGCTTGTCATAGGTGGACTTGGACGAAATGCCGGACAGGATCGACTGGATTTGCGCATCCGCCTTCTCCAGCTCCTGCTGCGTATCCAGATACGACAGCTCCATGGTACCAAAGCCATAATCGCCATTTTCCATTGTGGCCGCGTCGGCGCATACCGTATTCACCGAATAGCCCCGATAGGTGAAATAGCCTTTGGTGTAGTAATCCAGAAAGTTCACCACATTGTTGCCATATGTGCCGTCCCAGTCCCGCTTTTTCATATCAAAGCAGACAGGCAGTGCCTCAAGAAAATTATCCGCGCTATACAAGACCGCCTTCTTGAGATCGGTCCGGGACGTCACATCATAATAGGAAATGCCGCCTTCCTCCACAGTAGGCAGATCCAGCGTTCCTCCCGCTGCACCCACCGGCAGCGCCATAAGCAGCACCAGCAGAGTCAGCAGCGCAGCGGCCCATTTATTCCTCAACTTCACAAAAAACACCTCGCATTTTTGTTGCGTAATTTATTTTAATTTCTCATTTCCGGCTTGTCAACCACCGATACCGCCAAACGACAAAATCGCCCTCCCGGCCCGGTTCACCCCTTTTGCCCGCCCATAGGCGCGTACATTAGAATTTTTATATGTAAGCCTAAAAACCAACTATTTCGCTGTAAAAAAGCAGGCGCTATACTGAAAACAGCAATAGGAGCCTGTCGGCGAAAGGACGGTTGGGAGAGATGACCTATACGGAGTGGGGGTTGGCGTCGCAAGGCTACGCCCCCGAAAAGCGGCAAAGCCGTGACGCGCTGTTCACCGTGGGCAACGGGTATTTTGGTATTCGCGGATTCTTTGAAGAAGACACACACACTGCCGTGGGCAACGGGGGCATTTATGTGGCGGGTGTGTTTGGTGCGGGAAGCTATGATGCCTGGGAAGGCAAAAGCCGGGAGCTGTGCAGCATCACCAACCTGTTCCGGCTGATTCTGACAGCGGACGGCCATACGCTCGACGGCGTGGAAGATGCGGCCGAACTGACCCAGACGCTGGATATGCGCGAGGCCCTGTACCGCCGCCGCTATGTCTGGAGCCGCGATCCCGCCCGCCGTCTGGAGGTCTGCCTGGATCGCTTTGCGGATCGGGCGGACGTCCACCGTGCCGGGCAGCGGCTCACGCTGCGGGCGCTGGACGCCGCAATGGATGTCGACGTGAGCGCCCTGCTGGACAGCGATGTGCGCAATCTCAACTGGGAGAGCTGCGAGCCGCTGCCCGTTCAGCCCGGGCGGGATCACATCGTGCGCCGCACGGTGGGAGAAGATTGGCTGGCCACCCAGCTGGACGACCCGGACGCCACCGTGGTATACGCCGCCCAAAACGTCTGCGCCCGCGTGGGTGAGCAGCCGCTTGACGGCCAGGCGGTGACAGAAGAAAAGGCCTGCGGTCGTTCCTTCCATGTGACGCTTTCCCCCGGCGAACCGCTGGTGCTGGAAAAGATCGTGTACGTTTGCACCACCAAAGACGAGGACGTCGACTGTGATGCCGCCGTCCGCGGCTTTTTGGCATCCCCGCCGCCGTACGCCGCCGTGCTCGACCGCCATATCCGGTGCTGGGAGGCACGCTGGCGGGACGCGGACATCCGCATTGACGCGGCCAACGACGATCAGACGGCTCTGCGCTATAACCTGTTCGAGCTGATGTGCGCCTGTCCGGAGCATACGGAACGGCTGAGCATCGGGGGGCGGGGGCTGAGCGGTGAAATGTACGAGGGCTGCGTCTTCTGGGACAATGAGATTTTCCAGCTGCCCTTTTTCATCTTTACCAACCCGACGGCAGCGCGGCGCCTGCTGGCTTTCCGCTACCACACGCTGGATGCCGCCCGGCGCCACGCAGCCAACAACTGGTTTGCGGGGGCCATGTACCCCTGGCAGGTCAGCGAACGCGGGATCGAGCAGACACCCCGCAACGGGGGAGCGTATTACGCAATCCACATCGTCGCCGATATTGCGTACGCCGTCCGGCAATATGTGAGAATGACCGGCGACGAAGCGTTTCTCTGGGATATGGGGGCCGAGATTCTGACCGAAACCGCCCGCTTCTGGAGCAGCCGCTGCGACTACAGCGAACAGGACGGGCGGTATCACATCCGGGCGGTGCGCGGACCGAATGAATACGACGTTTTCGTCAACGATAACGCTTACACCAATGCCATGGCCCGTCTCAATCTGCGCACGGCGGCGCAGGTGCTGCGCTTGCTGGAAAGCCGCGACCCCGCCGCATGGCAGGCGCTGAGGCAAAGGCTTCGTCTGGAGTCGGACGAGTGCGGGCGCTGGGAAACCGTCGCGGCACAGCTGCACATCCCTTACGACAGGGAGAAAGGGCTGGTGGAAGAGGATGACGCATACATGCTGCGGCGTCCGCTCGACCTCAAGCGGGCGAAGCCGACCGCCAAGCGCATCATCGATTCCACCATGCCGTACGAGGCGCTGCCCCTTTATCAGGTGACCAAGCAGTCGGACGTCGTCACGCTGATGTGTTTGCTGCCGGAGGAATTCTCCCAGCAGGAGCGGGAGGCGGCCTATCGCTTTTACGAGCCGCGCACGGCCCACGACAGCTCGCTGAGCTACGCCCCGTATGGGTGGCTGGCCGCCCGGATCGGTCTGGACGAGGAAGCCTACCGCTATTTTACCCAGTGCGCCTATTTGGATATCGCGGACACCAAGCTCAACACGGTCAGCGGCCTGCATTACGCCAATTTCGGCGGGACATGGCAGGCGGCGGTGTTCGGCTTTGCGGGCCTGTCGCTGGAAAACGGCGTGCTGCATTTGCACCCGCGCCTGCCCGCCGCCTGGAATGGACTGCATATGGCCTTTTGGTATCGGGGGACGCGTTTGGAAGCGGATATCCGGCGGGATCGCTGCGTCCTGACCGCCGAGGATATCCGGCAGGAGATTCCCGTGTGCATCGGTACGGCGGAACGGCTGCTCAGCCCGTCCTGTCCTGCCGTGGAATGCCCGCTGGAATAAGAAGGGAAACCAGAACGCCGGAAAGACGGCAAGGGGGAAACCGCATGAGGCCCAAGGCTTTTTTACTCGATTTGGACGGTGTGATCACCGACACGGCGCGGTATCATTTTCTGGCCTGGAAACAGCTGTGCGAACAGCGCGGCTTTCATTTTGAGCCGGCCGACAACGAACGGCTCAAAGGGGTGAGCCGCCGCCGCTCGCTGGAAATCATCCTGGAGATAAACGGCTGCGCGCACGCCTATACGGAACAGGAGCTCCAGGCAATGGAAAGCTGGAAAAACGCCGCCTACACACGGCTGATCCGGCAGATGACGCGCGCCGATATCCTGCCGGGAATCGAGACGTTTCTGGAGCAGGCGGCGGCGCAGGGATTCCGTCTGGCGGTGGCCTCGGCGAGCCGGAACGCCGCCGAGGTGCTGCAGCGTTTGGAACTGACCGACACGTTCGATTTTGTGGCAAATGCGGCACTGGTGAAACGGACGAAGCCGTGGCCGGACGTTTTTCTCTGCTGCAGCGAAGCCCTGGGGCTGCGTCCGGATGAATGCGTGGGCGTTGAAGACGCACAGGCGGGCATTGAGGCCATCCGGGCCGCCGGCATGCTTTCGGTGGGGATCGGCGTTCCCGACGGCCCCGTGCGGCCGGATATTCCGCTGGCCTCCACGCGCGAGCTGACCCTTCCGCACGTGCTTGCGGAACTCGCGCGGTTTTAGCCGGCGGGCGGACACGTTTCAGGCGGGTCCGCCCCTTTCCCTCCGCTGCGGGGCGATATGCTTTCAAAAAAGCGCAAAGGAGGGCGTGCCTACAGGGGCACGCCCTCCTTATTTGCCTTCTGTTCAGATGGCGGGAATATCGATGGTGATTTCCTTGCCCAGCTCGGCGGACTTGGCGATGCCGTCGATGATCGCCTGGTTATACAGGATCTGGCTGGTGGGCACCGGGGCGGGAGCACCGGCCTTCACCGCGTCGAGGAAGGAGCGGATCTTCTGATAGAAGAGGCCGCCGAAGCCCTCGCTGTCCGGGATCAGCGGGATAACCGTCTGGGTCTGCACGCCCGCCACGTCGTGGTACAGCGTCATCGGGCCGCTCATGCTGCCGTTCCAGCAGTCGGTGGCCGGAATGCGCAGCGCGCCCTTTTTCCCCATGATGATGGTGTCACCGGGCGAGTCGATGTGCATGGCCCACGCAATGCGGAAGTCGAGGATGATGCCGCCTTCCAGGCGAATGAACGCCGCGGCGAAATCGTCCACGTTGAAGCGCGCCGCGTCAGCGGGATTGTTGTACTCCGGATTGGTACCGAAGAAGTTGGAGGTATAGCCCGTGACGGTCAGCGGCTTCGGATAGCCGATGGCGTTGAGCACCAGGTCGAGGGAATAGCAGCCGATATCGCCCAGAGCGCCGATGCCGGCGGTCTTTTTCTCGATGAAGGTGCTGTTCGGGATACCGCGGCGGCGGCCGCCGCCCGTCTGGATATAATACACTTCACCCAGAGCGCCCGACTCGACGATCTTTTTGACCATCTGCATATTGGCGTCCAAACGGGGCTGGAAGCCGATGGACAGGATCTTGCCGCTTTTCTTTTCAGCGCGCATGATCTCCACCGCTTCCTCGGTGGTGACGCACATCGGTTTCTCGAGCAGCACGTTGACGCCCTTTTCCAGCGCGTAAATGGTGCATTCCGCGTGAGTCGCATTATAGGTGCAAACGCTCACCGCGTCGAGCTGCTCGGCGTCGAGCATCTCTTTGTGGCTCGGATAAAAGCGGACGCCCTCCACGCCGTAGCGTTTCATGAACGCTTCCGCCTTGCCGGGGATGAGGTCCGCCGCAGCCACGATTTCCACGTCGGGCATCTGCTTATAGCTTTCGATGTGCGCTTCGGCGATCCAGCCGGTGCCGATGATGCCTATCTTCAGCTTGCGGGAGGTGTCGATGTCGGGGGTATTGTCCGTCTGCTGGGTAAACTGATTGAGTACGGCGTCAGACATAGTATTCTCTCCTTTTTATTTAATGGAATTCAGATACGCGATGCTCATGGCGGCGCATTCCATCGGGGATTTGCCCATGCTGGGGGAATCCTGCTCCACCACGACCCATTTGGCGCCGGCGGCGACCGAAGCGTCGAGGATGGCAGGGATATCCTGCGCCCCGTGGCCGATCGGACGGAACTCAAAAACCTCGTCCTCCTTGGCCGTTTTTTCCTCGTCCACCCCGATGAGCTCATAGAGATGGGCCGGCTTTTTGCCCGGCATGACGAAATCCTTCAGATGCACCACCGGCGCGCGGCCCGTATACTTTCTCACGTAGGCCGCCGGATCCTCGCCCGCCACATTGACCCAGCAGGTGTCCAGCTCGGTCTGCAGCAGGTCGGCGGGCATTTCGGCGTACATCCGATCGAGCGCATACATCCCGTCCACCATCACAAACTCAAAATCGTGGTTGTGATACAGCAGCTGCAGGCCCTGCCGGGCGCATTCCTCCGCGATGGCGCGGATATCGGCCAGCGTCTGCGCATAGCCGGGATGACCCGGACGGCGGTTCTCGTCCAGCCACGGAATCGCAATATACTGGCAGCCGATCGTCTTATAGTCGCCGACCACCTTGGGAATATCGGCCAGCAGATCGGCGATCGGCACATGGGCGGAAATACCAACGAGGCCCAGCTTGTCGAGCATGGCGCGGATATCTTGGGCCTCCAGCCCGCACAGGCCGGCGAATTCCACCCCTTCGTACCCGAGTTCCTTCACCTTGCGCAGCGTGCCCTCAAAATCGGCCGCCAGATCGTCGCGCACCGAATACAGCTGCAGGGCAATGGGCATATTGCGGATCATACAAAATACCTCCCGATTTGGATTCTCCCGTGCGGCTTGCGCACGAATACGCTTTGATTTTACCGCGGCAAAATCCGAAAAACAAGGCCCAGCACCCGATTGCAAAATATAGTTTATAAGAGTGCGAAATTTAGTGGAAAAGACGACGCAGCAGGGCGCCGCCCTCCTCGGCCGAAAAGCCGCCGGGCGTGCGGGCAAAGTTTTTTAATCCCTGCCACCGCGCGGTATACGCCTCGATCTGCTCCTCCGTCATGGTGACCGATACGGCGGTCAGCGCCGTCAGCACGCCATACAGGGCCTCCCGTCCGCCGCACAGGGTGAACAGGCGCGCCGCCCGCTCCGGCGCAAAGCGTTCCGCCCGCTCGAGGAGCGACGGGAGGAAGGCGGCGCAGGCCATGCCGTGGGGAATGCCGAAGTCCTCCGTCAGCACATAGCCGAACGGGTGCGGATAGGCCGTTCCCACCGCGTTGAGGACCAGGCCGGCCCACAGCGACCCGTACAGCAGCGTTTCCCGCAGCGCCGCATCGGGGAGTCCCTCATGCGCCGCCAGCCAGCGCAGCCCGCCGCTCACCATGGGCAGCGCCTTTTCGGCAAAGGCGGCGGGCACGTCGCCGCAGGTGGGAGACAAAAAGCCCTCCGCCGCGTGGCACAGGGCGTCGAGCGCGGTGGATACCGTGGTGCCCCGCGGCATGGTGGCGGTATACCGCGGATCGGCAAAGGCGTACCGCGCATAGCAGTGCGGGTGGGTGATGCTTTTTTTGCTTCCCGCCCGGCCAGCGCCGGGCAGATCGCTGTCCAGCGTCAGCACCGACACGGCGCTCACCTCGCTGCCCGTGCCGGCGGTGGTGCCGATGAGCACGAGGGGCAGCGGCGGACGGCGCAGCGTGCCGGCAAACAGTCCGGCGACATTCTCGATGCGGTTGGCAGCGAGCCAGGCGGTCGCTTTGGCCGCATCCATGGCCGAACCGCCGCCGATGCCGACAACGAATTCCGCCCGGCAGATTTCCGCCGTATACGCCGCCTGCTGGCAGATACTCACGCGCGGATTCTGTTCCACGCCGGGGAACACCGTGGCCTCCACCCCCTGCGCCTTCAGCACGGCGAGCGTTTCGTCCAGGGCGCCGCTCTCCCGCGCCCCGCTCCCGCCCGTCATCACCAGGCAGCGGCGGCCGAGCGCGCGCAGCCGGTCGCCGTGGGCCGCCACGCATCCCTCCCCGCTGAACACCTGTACCGGCATATACATGGTAAAATCCATAGGCCTTCCTCCCATTGCAGAAGAAAATGAAAAAAATCCCCGCTTCTCCTGGTAAACCTTGTTTTTTCGTGTAAAATAGTATATCATAAACCAAATGCGTTTACCAGCGAAATCCCGCCGGCAAAACGAAGGGGGCGAACGCCACGGCTGCCAAGAGGAAAAATGCGCTGGGGTTCCGCCCGGGCGACGGCATCCTCGGCGGCGGCGCGCTGCTGCTGGCCGCCGCGCTGCTGGCGGGGCTCCACTGGCTGTCCCGCCCGGGCGGCAGCGCGGTGGTGGTCCTGCCCGAAGGGGAGGTCCGCCTGTCGCTCGCCGAGGACGGCGACCATGCCTTTGCGGGCAAAAACGGGCTGACCGTCACCCTGCGGGTGGAGGACGGGCGCGTGCGCTTCACACACAGCGACTGCCCCGACAAGGTGTGCGTGCACACCGGCTGGCTCTCCCGCGCGGGACAGACGGCGGCCTGCCTGCCGGCGGGCGTGCTGGTGCGTGTGGAAGGGGAGGACACGGTGGACATCGTGGCCGGTTAAGCCGCCGCCCGTGCCCCGATGCAAAAGGACCTGTTCATCCGGGAAAGGAACTGACCATGAAAACGGCTGCATATTCCGGGCGGCGGGTGGCGGCGCTCGGGCTGTGGATGGCACTGGCCATCGCGGTTTCCTCGCTGGAAAGCCTGCTGCCCGTTCTGCCTGTGCCGGGGGCCAAGCCCGGCCTGTCCAATATTGTGACCATGTACGTGCTCTCCTCCATGGGCCTGCCCGCGGCGCTGGCCGTGACGATGGGCAAGGCCATTTTCGCCCTGTTCCGCGGCGGCACCGCCTTTCTCATGAGCCTGGCGGGCGGCCTGGTCAGCACGCTCATTATGGCGGCATGCCGGCGCTGGCTCGGCCGGTATGTCAGTTATATCGGCATCGGCATCGCCGGGGCGGTGGCGCACAACATGGCGCAGCTCGGGGTGTCCATGCTGCTGCTCGATGCGTCCCTGCTGTATTACGCTCCCTGGCTGCTCTTTCTGGCGCTGGCGGCGGGGACGGTGACCGGGCTGACGCTCAATCTCGTCATGCCCGCGCTGACGCGCGGCATGGCCCGTCTGGAAAAGTAACAAGAAAGGCGTGAAGAGGAAGATGCCCTCTCTGATGGAAAGTGTAACCGACTGGTTTCGCCGCCGCACCCCCGGCGGGGTACGCGTCCCGCACCGCAAAAACACCGCGGCATGCGAGACGGCGGCCATGCCTGTCCCCGAAAAGGTCATCCTGGCCATGACGCAGCACCTCGGCGCGCCGTGCGAGCCCACCGTGCAGGTGGGCGACGCCGTCGCCGTGGGTCAGGTGATCGGCGATACGGATGCGCCCCTCAGCGCGCCGATCCACGCGAGCGTATCGGGCACCGTTTCGGCCATTACCACCCTGCTGCTGCCCGGGGGACGCAGCACCGCCGCCGTGGTCATCGACGCGGACGGGGAGCAGCGGGTGCATGAAAGCGTGCAGCCGCCCGTGGTGAACGACCGCGCCGATTTTCTGCGGGCGGTGCGCGCCGCGGGACTCGTCGGCCTGGGCGGGGCCGGCTTTCCCACCCATGTCAAGCTCAACCCGAAGAACCTCGATGAGGTGGATACCCTCATCCTCAACGCCGCGGAATGCGAGCCGTATATCACCACCGATTACCGCGAGTGCATGGAAAATTCGTGGGATATCGTGTCGGGCGTACAGACCATCATGGAATTTCTCGACACCAAACGGGTGATCATCGCCATTGAGCGCAACAAGCCGGCCGCCATTGCCGAGCTGTCGCGCATCGCGGCGAGCGTGACCACCCCGGCGCGGCAGGTGCTGGTGCAGGCGCTGCCCGCGCGGTATCCGCAGGGGGCGGAAAAGGTGCTCATCGCCGCGTGTACCGGGCGGCGGGTGCCGGCGGGCGGGCTGCCCGCCGACGTGGGCTGCGTGGTGATGAACGTGACCACCGTCGCCTGCCTGTCCCGGTATTTGAAAACCGGCATGCCGCTCGTCGATCGGCGGCTGACGGTGGACGGCTCCGCCATAGAAAAGCCGCAGAACGTGCGGGCGGTCATCGGCACGCCGGTGCACGACCTTCTCGCCTTCTGCGGGCTGAAAAAGCCGGTGCGCAAGCTGCTCATGGGCGGCCCCATGATGGGCCTCGCCCTGATGGACGACGCGCTGCCGGTGCTTAAGCAGAATAACGCCGTGCTCGCCTTTGCCGAGGAGGACGTGCTCGCGGACAAGGCGTCCGCCTGCATCCGCTGCGGCCGCTGCGTGGCGGCTTGTCCGATGAAGCTGGTCCCGCCCGCCATTGCGGCGGCATATGTGAACGGCGACCCCGTCGCCATGGAAAAGCTGAACGTCAACTGCTGCATCGAATGCGGCTGCTGCTCCTATTCCTGCCCGGCCCACCGGCATGTCACCCAGACCATGCGTCTGGCCAAGGACGCCGTGCGCCGCGCCAAGCAGGCACAATAATATCGTGATTACCACTTAGTATAGCAAATCAACAGGCGGCCCCCTGACGGGCGGCCCGCCGGAAAGGCAAGGGATCGTTCGATGGCACATTCCCTGACAGTATCGCCTTCCCCGCATCTGCACGCGGAAGGCTCCACCCGGCTCATCATGCTCGACGTGATCATCGCCCTGCTGCCCGCCGTGTTCGCTTCGGTGTGGCTGTTCGGCTGGCGCGCGCTGCTCGTCGAGATCGTCTGCGTGGCGGTCTGCATCGCCTCGGAGGCGCTCAGCCGTCTGGCCCTGCGGCGTACCCAGACGGTGGGCGACCTGTCCTGTGTGGTGACCGGCCTGCTGCTGGCCTTCAATCTGCCGGTGAGCATCCCGCTCTGGCAGGCGGCGCTCGGCGGCGTGGTCGCCATCGTGGTGGTCAAGCAGATGTTCGGCGGCATCGGGCAGAATTTCGTCAACCCCGCCCTCGTGGGCCGCATTGTGCTCATGGCGAGCTTCCCGGAGCAGATGAACAACTGGACCCTGCCGCTGCAGCTGCAGGGCGTTGATGCGGTGTCCACGGCCACCCCGCTGGCCATGATGGCGCAGGGCGGCGAGTTTTCCTATCATACCTTTCAGATGCTTTTCGGTGTCCATCCGGGCTGCCTCGGAGAAACCTGCGCGGCGGCGCTGCTCGTGGGCGGGATCTATCTCGTCATCCGCCGCGTCATCTCGCCCCTCATCCCGCTGTGCTTCATCGGTACGGTGTTCGTGCTCACCTGGCTGCTCGGGGAGAATCCGGTCAACCAGATTCTGGGCGGCGGCCTGATGCTGGGTGCCATTTTTATGGCGACCGATTATACCACCTCCCCCATCAACCGGGCGGGCAAGGTCGTCTTTGCGGTTCTGTGCGGCCTGCTGACGGTGCTTATCCGGCTGTACGGCTCGCTGAGCGAGGGCGTGTCCTTTGCCATCGTCATCGCCAACATTCTTGTGCCGCTTATCGAGCGCGCCACCCGGCCGCTCGCCTTCGGCGTGAAGCGGAGGAGGGTGCGCCATGAAGATTAATTACAAGGAGATCGCCGTGTCGGCGGCCGCGCTGGCCATCATCGGCGGCGTGGTGACCGCCGCCCTCGCGGGTACCAATCTGCTCACCGAAAAGGCCATCGCGCAGCGGGCCGCCGCGACCGAAAACGCCGCCCGGCGCGAGGTCATCGAGGCGGACGATTTTGAGGAGGCCCACCTGACGACCGAAAACGGCGACGTCGTGTACCACGTGGCCAAACGGGACGGCCAGACGGCCGGATATGTCTTTACGGCGAGCGCCACCGGTAAGAGCGCCGGCCTCGTGGTCATGACGGGTATCGGCACGGACGGCCGCATCACCGGCGTGAAGGTCACCGAAAACAACGAAACCGCCGGCTACGTCGACAAGGTGACGGGCGCCGGCTTCCTCGATGCGTTCAAGGGAAAACAGGCGAAGGCCTTTACTCTCGGCCAGGATGTGGACGCCGTGTCCCAGGCCACCAAGACCTCCGGCGGGATCACCGACGGCGTCAACCAGGCGGTGGGCTGGTACGCCCTCATCACCGGGGAGGAGGGGATATCATGAACCAATACGCCGCATCCTTTACCAAAGGACTGATTAAAGAAAACCCCGTGCTGCGCCTTGTGCTCGGCACCTGCCCGACGCTGGCGGTGACGACCGCGGCGACGAACGGCCTGGGCATGGGCGCGGCGGCGACCTTTGTGCTCGTGTGCTCCAACGTCGTCATCTCGCTGCTGCGCAAGGTGATACCGGACAAGGTGCGCCTGCCTGCCTATATCGTCATTATCGCGGGCTTCACCACCATCGTGCAGATGCTGGTCAAGGCCTTCCTGCCCGAGATTGACCAGGCGCTCGGCATTTATCTGCCCCTGATTGTGGTCAACTGCATCATCCTCGGCCGTGCCGAAGCGTATGCCAGCAAAAACAGCGTGGGCCTCTCGGCGCTGGACGGCTTGGGCATGGGCGTGGGCTTTACCGCTGCGCTCGTCGCCATGGGCCTTATCCGCGAGCTGCTGGGCAACGGCACCCTTTTCGGCTGGCCGGACGGCGGCCTGTTCCCTGCGATCACCGTGTTTGTGCTTCCGGCGGGCGGCTTTTTCGTGTTCGGCATGCTCATCTGGCTGACCAACAAGCTGTCGGTCAAAATGGGGTCGCAGCCTTTGTCCGGCGGCGGCTGTGAGGCATGCCCGCGCGCGGCCGACTGCGCCCGTTTAGGCCATACGGAAGGAGGCGCGGACCATGAGTAATACCAGCCTTTTCGCCATCCTCATCGGCGGCCTGCTGGTCAACAACTTTGTCCTGTCCCAGTTTCTCGGCATCTGCCCCTTCCTCGGCGTGTCCAAAAAGCTGCAGCCGGCGGTGGGCATGTCCCTCGCGGTCATTTTCGTCATGCTGATGGCCACGGCGGCCACCTGGCCGATTTACAACCTGCTGCTCGGGCCGCACAGCCTCGGGTATCTGCAGACGATCGTGTTTATTCTCATCATTGCGGCGCTGGTCCAGCTGGTGGAAATTGCGCTCAAGCGGTATGTCAAGCCCCTGTACAATTCGCTGGGCATCTACCTGCCGCTGATCACCACCAACTGCGCGGTGCTCGGCGTGACCATCCTGAACATCGACAAAGGGTATACCTTCGTGCAGTCGCTTGTCAACGCGCTGGGCGCGGGTGCGGGCTTCCTGCTGGCGATGGTGATGTTCGCGGGCGTGCGCGAGCGGCTGGAAAGCGCGGACATCCCCCACGGACTCAAAGGACTGCCCATCACGCTGGTGGCCGCGTCCCTCGTGTCCCTGTCCTTCCTCGGCTTTCAGGGCCTGTTCGGTCTGTAATCTGTCGGCCTGCCGCGTTCGCAGGGTGCGCGGCCTTGTGGGTATACGACCCTGCGGAAAGGATTGCATACAGCCATGAGTGCGGTTTTACTTGCGGTGGGTGTCGTCGCCGGCCTGGCGCTGCTCGCCGGCCTGGTGCTGGCGGTGGCCTCCGTTTTGATGGCGGTACCCCGGGATGAAAAGGTGGAAGCGGTGCGCGCGGTGCTGCCCGGCGCCAACTGCGGTGCGTGCGGCTATTCCGGCTGCGACGGATATGCCCAGGCGCTGGTGCACGAGGGGGCGCGGGTGGGGCTGTGCTCCCCCGGCGGCGCGGAGGTGGCGGCCGCCACGGCCGATTTGCTCGGCGTGGAGGGTTCCCTCGAAGAAAAGGTGGCGATGGTGCGCTGCGGCGGCTGCGACGAATTTGCGGCGCGCAAGCTGGAATATCGCGGGCTTCCCTCCTGCAAGGCGGCGGCCCAGCTGTACGGCGGCGATCTCGCCTGCCAGTATGGCTGCCTGGGCTACGGCGACTGCGCCGTGGCGTGCGAATACAACGCCATCGTGGTGGAAAACGGTCTGGCACGCATCGACCCGGAAACCTGCCGGGCCTGCGGCCTGTGCCTGCGCGCCTGCCCGAAGGGGATTATCTCCCTTGTGCCCAAGCATACGCAGGCACTTGTGCGCTGCTCCAACCATGACAAGGGCGCCGTGGTACGCAAAATCTGCCAGGTGGGCTGTATCGCCTGCACCCGGTGCGTCAAGACCTGCCCGGTGAATGCCATCCGCATGGATAACAACCTCGCCGTCATCAATCCGGAAATCTGCATCGGCTGCGGCGAATGCGGCAAAGTCTGCCCCACCGGATGCATCACGGTGTTCGATGCGCGCCGCGAAAACGGGGCGGATAATGTCTGCGCAAAAAATAAAAATAATGGTTGACAAACGCGGGGCGCTTACTATATAATATAGTGCGTCCCCTGTGGGGGTGGCCCCGCAGGCGGGGCTATCGCCGCACCGGGACAGGCTATGGCGGTATAGCTCAGTTGGCTAGAGCATGCGGTTCATACCCGCAGTGTCGTTGGTTCAAATCCGACTACCGCTACCACGCTCCTCCAGCCGGAGGAGCAAATGCGGCCCGATGGTCAAGCGGTTAAGACACCGCCCTTTCACGGCGGTAACACGGGTTCGATTCCCGTTCGGGTCACCAATACGGGCGTGTAGCTCAGCTGGTTAGAGCGTTCGCTTCACACGCGAGAGGTCAGGGGTTCGAGTCCCTTCACGCCCACCATGTCGCCGCAAGCTGTATATCGCTTGCGGCGACTTTTTTATGAAAAGTCGCCGGCGATGCTGCCGCTTTATGAGGCGCTGAAGGAAAAACTGGGCAGCGCGCATCCGGATACGGCGATCCGGATCTCCAAAGCGCCGATCTCCTTTCGTCTTCTCGCCGCCTTTAGACTCGGTTAAGGCATCGCCGGCCTGCTGCAGTCTCCGGAAGAGAGCGACGAGCTTATGCACTGGCTCGACGAGGCCTATCGGTTTTCCATGCAGAAATAAGATCGTTGGAACGGCCCGCAGGACGGGCCGTTTTTTATTGTCTGTTTCGTGCTTTTTCGGTAAATCTTCTGCGCCAATATTGGTGTGCAAATATTTGGCATTTTCTTTGATTTGCTGTATAATGAAGGCAAACCAAACGGAAAGCGAGGAGATTGCTTTGAAAACCGATGCACAGGTGCAGCGCCTGGTGGACGATTACGGCCGCTGGTTCGAGGATCCGGGCCGCACAGCAGCCGGCCGCATGACGCGCGAGCTGTACCCTTACGACGCGATGTTCTCCCCCATCCGCATCAACCGCATGACGGTCAAAAACCGTCTGGTCATGGCGCCGATGGGCAACATCAGCATGTGCGAGGAAACCGGCCGGCCCAACGACAAGATGATCCAGTATTTTCTGGAACGGGCCAAGGGCGGCGTGGGCCTCATCACCTCCGGCCTTGTACCGGTCAGCTTCGGCATCGACCCCTCCATCATCGAGCTGGATCGGCTGAGCTACTTCCCCCGCATCGACCGGTCGCGCACCGTGTTTGCCGCCTGGCGCGACATCGCAGCGGGCGTGCACGCCCACGGGGCCAAATTCTTCATTCAGCTCACTCCCGGCCTCGGCCGGGTGGGCAATCCGCAGTGCCTGGTCAATTCCTTTAAGATGCCCGTTTCCGCGTCGTGGAACCCCAATTTTTACATGTCGCAGGTCCCTTGCCGTCCCCTTTCGGGGCACAAGCTCAAGGCCATCATCAAAAACGCCGGGCAGGCCGCGGCCGACGCCAAGGCGGCCAATCTGGACGGTGTGTACCTTCACGGCCACGAGGGGTATCTGCTTGAGCAGCTGACCAACCCGGCCTTCAACCGGCGGTCGCTAGGCCATTTTGCGAACTGGCAGGCCTTCGGCCTCGACATGGTGCGGGAGATCCGCCGCCGGGTGGGGGACGCCTATCCCATTATGTACCGCATCGACCTCTCGCTGGCACTGAACGAGACCTACGGCGAGAACATCCACAACACGTCAATGAAGAAATTCACCAACGGCCGCACGGTGGACATGACCCTCGATTATATGAAAAATCTCGTGGCGGCCGGCGTGGACATCTTCGACGTGGACCTCGGCTGTTACGACAACTGGTGGCTGCCTCACCCGCCGGGATCGATGCCGCCTGGCTGCTTCCTCGAGGTGGCCAGAACGGTCAAGGATTTCTTCGCCGCCAACCATATCGTGTCCAATGCCGGGGTGGAAGTGCCCGTCGTCGGGGTGGGCAAGCTCGGCTATCCCGATCTGGCGGAGGCGGCGCTGCGCCGCGGGGACTGCGATATGGTGATGCTCGGCCGGCCGCTGCTCGCCGACCCCGAATGGCCCAACAAGGCCTTCGCCGGCCGGGTGGAGGATATCCGCCCCTGCATCGGCTGTCAGGAGGCCTGCCTGAACGAATTCGTCGAAGGCGGCCACCCGCAGTGCGCCGTCAATCCCCGTACCGCCTTCGAACATGTCTATCCCGCTTCCCCGCCGCCCGCCGCTGTCCCGAAAAAGGTGGCGGTCGTCGGCGCGGGCCCGGCCGGTGTGGTCACCGCCGTCACGGCGGCAAAGCGCGGCCATCAGGTGACCTTAATTGAAAAAAGCCAGGCCATCGGCGGCCGGCTGATTCCCGGCAGCGTGCCGCGCATCAAGTTCGACGTGGACAATTACCGCCGCTATCTCGAGCGGCAGGTGGATCTGGCCTGCCGGGAGAACGGCATGACCTATCGGCCCGGTACCGCCGTCACGGCCGACTGGCTCGCCGCCCAGCAGTTCGACGCGGTGGTGGTGGCGACCGGCACCGTGGATACCCAGCTGCCCCTGCCGGGGGCCGAAACCGCGCCTCTCGTGCAGGCGGCCGACCTGCTGGTCCATCCGGAGAAGGCGGCCGCCGCCCGGTACGTCGTGGTGGTCGGCGGCGGCACGGTGGGGTGCGAGATGGCGCTGTGGCTGCGGCAGGAGCTGGGCAAGGAGGTCAAGGTGCTCGAAATGACCCCCTATATTATGAACCACGTGTGCACCGCCAACCGCGGTCACCTCATCCATACGCTGCATAAAAGCGGTGTGGAACTGCTCAACTGCACCCGGGTGACCGGCTTCACGCCTGAGGGCATCCTCGCCGTGCGCAATGTGTCCCCCACCGTGCCCGATCCCTATGATACATGGCATCCTATCCTGCCGGAAAACGTCGAAAACCCGCTCGCCCCCAAGTTGGATCTGGTGGAGCAGCCCATTTCTCTGTATGCCGACCTTATCGTGAGCGCCGCGGGCGGCCGGGCGGACGACACCCTCTTCCTCGAAGCGCAGCAGCGCCGCGTCGCCCCCCTCGTGCGCAATATCGGCGACAGCTTCCAGGCGGGCAAGGTGTTCGAGGCGGTGCGTTCCGCCTACGCTCTCGCCTTATCGCTGTAGAAAGGAGCGGAAACCATGAAACTGACCCCAGAAGAACAGGATATTCTCGACGGCAAGCAGGGCGAGGTGCTGGCCAAGGTGATGAAAGCCCTCGTCATGTACGGCGACGCCTTCGGCGCGGAAAAATTTGTGCCCGCGCCCGGTCCCGCCCATCTGGTGACCTCCTTCGGCCTGTCGGTGATGACCGCCACCTTTGACCTGATGGATGAACTCATCGCCGCCGGCGTCAAGGCGCAAAAGCCCTTTACCGTCGATCCCCGTCCGCTTGACCCCGAAAACGTACCGGCCGGCCTGCTACAGAAGATTGTGTTCGGCGTGATGTACGGCAAGCAGAACGACTATGAGGAGCAGCTGCGCCGGCTCGGCCTCAAGGATGACAACGCCTTCACCTGCGCCTGCTATATGGACGAGGTGGGCAATGTGCCCCAGCGCGGGCAGGTGCTCAGCTGGGCGGAATCCTCCGCCGTGGTATACGCCAATTCGGTGCTCGGCGCGCGGTGCAACCGCAACTCCGCTTTCATCGACATTTTCGGTGCGATTCTCGGCAAGGTGCCCTATTTCGGCCTGCTGACCGACGAAGGCCGCCGGGCCACCTGGGTCATCGACATCAGGACCTCCAAAATCCCCGAAGCACAGGTGCTCGGCAGTGCCATCGGCCTCAAGGTGATGGAGGATGTGCCCTACATAAAAGGGCTGGACGCTTTTCTCGGCCGTGAGCTGAACGAGGACGCCCGCTCCTATCTCAAGGATATGGGCGCCGCTTCCGCCTCCAATGGGGCGGTGGGTCTGTATCACGTGGAAAACCTCACGCCCGAAGCGGTGGAGCTCGGCGATTCCCTCATCGCGGAAGGGGCGCGCACCTACGTCATCGACGACGCAGAGCTCGACCGGGTGCGCCGGAGCTATCCGGTCATTTGGAAGGACCCCGGCGCCAAGCCCAAGCTTTGCTTCATCGGCTGCCCGCATCTGTCGGAGAACCAGCTGATCCGCTGGACCGAACGGCTGGAGGAGGCGCTGCGCGCCGCAGGGCGCAGCAAGCTGCGCCTCAAGACGGTGTTCACCGCGCCGCCCGATGTGCTCGCCCAATTCCAGAAAACCCCGTATGCCGCGCGGCTGCGCGCCATGGGCGGCCGGCTGTCCTACATCTGCCCGCTGATGTATATGAACAATCCCCTGTGCAAATCCATGCCGGTCGTGACCAATTCCAATAAGCTGCGCACCTATACCTCGGCGCGGTATTACACCGACGAGGCCATCACCAACCTGCTCACGAAAGGGGGAGCCGACAATGGCTAAAACGTTCAAGGGCCGGCCGGTTGTCGCCGGCAGCGTGACGGCCAGGGCACTCGTTTCGCACGGGGGCTTTAACACGCTGGCCTCCTTTCAGAAGAGCCTGCTGGCCAAGAAAACAACCGCCGTGTGCTCCGATCAGAATAACGCCGATCTGTACGGCAAGGTGATGACGGGCACGGCCCTCTGCCTGCCCCAGACCATCGGCTCCACCACGGGCGGCATGGTGCTGCATACCGCGGCGGCGATGGGGGCCGCCCCCGCTGCCCTGCTCTTTTCCCAGACCATCGATTCGCTCGCCTGCGCGGGCGCCATTCTCGCAGACGTATGGACGGACAACAGCATCCCCACCGTGGACCAGCTGGGCGACGACTTTCTCGCCTACGTCCGGGACGGCATGACCATCACGGTGCAGGCCGACGGCACCGTCACGGTGGAGGATTAACATGGCCTTGATGCTGCATAAGCAGGTACGGGACAACGACACGCTGCGCCGCGGGTTTGATGCGCTGGCCGGGAAGACGTTCGGCCTCTCCTTTGCAGACTGGCATGCGCAGGGCTGGTGGAGCGACGCGTATATCCCGTATGTCCTGGCGGACGGCGATACCGTGGCGGCAAACGCCGCGGTCAACCGGCTGACCTTCCGCTTTCCGGAGGGGGACAAACACTTCATCCAAATCGGCACCGTGATGACCGATCCCGCCTATCGGAACCGGGGGCTGTCCCGCCGGCTGCTGGAAGAGATCCTGCGCGACTGGCGGGATCGATGCGACGCCCTCTATCTGTACGCCAACGATACGGTGCTCGATTTTTATCCGCGCTTCGGGTTCCGGCGGGAACAGGAATATGTGCATTGTCTGCCGCTGGCCGGCGGACGGGCGGCGGGACGGCGGCTGCATATGGACAGCGCGGCCGATCGGCAGCTGCTGCGGCAGTGCTTTGCCCGCTCCAATCCGTTTGCGCAGGCCGCGCTGGCGGATAATTTCGGCCTGGTGATGTTTTATGCCTCCTCCTTTATGCGGGATGGTTTTTACTGGCTGGAGGAGGCGCAGGCCGTCGTGGCCGCCGATTTTGAAGGGCCGCAGATGACCTGTTACGACATTTTCGGCGGCGAAGGTTCCGCCTTGGCGGACATTCTGGCCGCCGCGGCGCATGCCGATACCCGCGCGGTCACGCTCGGCTTTACGCCGAGGGAGACGGCGGGCATGTCGGTTCAGCCTCTGCAGGGAGAGGACACCCTCTTTGTGCTGGACGGCAAGGAAAACCCCTGGGCACGGGCGCCGCTGCGCCTTCCCCTTTTATCTCACGCCTGAGCCGCGCGAATAAATAGGAAATTTGTAGAAATACGCGAAAAGCCCGCCGAAATCCCTTGTTTCTATTTTGAAACATGATACAATAGGGAGTATACATACACCGGGACGGGGGCGGCACAATGGAACCACAAACCAGCAGCGGATTAAACCGCCGGCTGCTTATCGCGCTGATCCTATCCCTGCTCGTCCTCTGTGCGCTGGCCGTCCTGGGCGGCGTGGCGCTTTCGGGCGTGCTCACCTTCCGGGAGCAGCTGCTCGAGCAGCAGGCGCTGGTGGAGCAGCTGCAGCAGAAGGTGACGGAGACCGAGCAAAAGCTGCAGCAGGCCGAGGCCGATGCGGCCGGGGCCGGCGAGACGGCCGCCCAGTTGCAGCAGCAGCTGGATGCGGCCCGGCAGGAGCTGGCCGATGCGCAGAAAAAGCTGGACGAGGCGAACAGCCGCCTGGCGGCTGGCTCGCCGTCCGCTGAAGGGACCGCCGCCACCTACCCGGCGGACGCCAAGCTGATCGCCCTGACCTTTGACGACGGGCCGGGGAAAAGCACCACGCCGCGCCTGCTGGACGAACTGAAAAAGCGGGGGGCCAAGGCGACCTTCTTCGTTGTGGGCAGCAACGCGAAAAAATACCCTGACCTGATCCGCCGCATGGCGGAGGAGGGACACGCCATTGGCAACCATTCCTACTCCCATCAAAATCTTGTCAAGGCGGACGAGGCCACGATGAAGGAGCAGATTCTGCGGTGCGCCGAGTTAATCCAGACGATCACGGGGCATATGCCCACGCTTCTGCGGCCGCCCGGCGGCAACTTTGACGACCGGCTGCAGACCTATGCGAAGGAAACCGGCCTTTCGCTCGTCAACTGGACGGTGGACACCCGGGACTGGAAAACCCGCGACAAGGAGGCCATTCTGGCCGCGGCTTTTCAAACGGGGACCTACGGCATCCAAGACGGCGCCATCGTGCTCATGCATGATGTGTACGAATCCACCGTGGACGCCGCCGTCGAGATGATGGATCGCCTGCAGGAGCAGGGATATATTCTAGTCACCGTCCCCGAGCTGCTGCGCGTACGCTGTGGCGGCGCGCAGGCTGGCGTACTGTACTACAGCGACAGCCGCTCCCATTCCATTGGCTGAACAAAACCGCGCCGCGTCTATCCGGCGCGGTTTTTGTCGTCTTTTTGCCGGTGCCGGTTGCGAAAGCCGGCGCGGTGTGCTAAAATGGATCCAACCGGTGCTGCGGGCCGTTTCGGCACGGCCCGGGCGATATCAACGTGCAAGGAGTGACATCCCCTCATGGCTGTTTATACCCCCGAAATCGAATGTGCCTCCCGCGATTATCTTCATGCGCTGCAGTCGGCGCGGCTGATTAAAATGGTGCATACCGCTTACGAACATGTGCCCTTTTACAAGAAAAAATTCGATGAGATCGGCCTGCTGCCCGGCGACATTCATTCCATCGACGATATCGTCAAGCTGCCCTTTACGGTAAAAAACGACCTGCGGGACAACTATCCCTTCGGCCTGTTCGCCGTGCCGCAGGGCGAGTTGGTGCGTATCCACGCCTCCTCCGGCACCACGGGGAAGCAGACGGTCGTCGGCTATACCCAGCACGACATCGACATCTGGGCAGAGGGTGCTGCCCGCGCCCTGACCGCCGCCGGCGGCACCCGCAACGACATCGTGCATGTCTCCTACGGCTACGGCCTGTTTACCGGCGGCCTGGGCCTGCATTACGGCGCCGAGCATATGGGGGCCACCGCCCTCCCTGTCTCCTCGGGCAACACCAAACGGCAGGTTCAGCTGCTGCAGGATTTCGGTTCGGATATTCTATGCTGCACCCCCTCCTACGCCATGTTCATCGGTGAGACGGTGCGCGACATGGGCATCGATCCGAAAACGCTCAAGCTGCGCGCGGGCCTGTTCGGTGCGGAGCCGTGGACCGACAACATGCGGCACGAGATCGAGCGTCTGCTCGACATCAAGGCATACGACATCTACGGTCTGTCCGAAATCGCGGGGCCGGGCGTGGCCTACGACTGCGAACGGCAGGACGGCCTGCATATCAACGAGGATTATTTCTATCCCGAGGTCATCGACCCCGACACGCTACAGCCGCTGCCCGACGGCGAATACGGCGAGCTGGTGTTCACCTGCATCGGGAAGGAGGCGCTCCCCCTCGTGCGGTACCGTACCCGGGACATCTGCGCTCTCTACCGCACGCCCTGCGCCTGCGGGCGCACCACCGTGCGCATGAGCAAGCCCCGCGGGCGCAGCGACGACATGCTGATTATCCGCGGTGTCAACGTCTTCCCCTCCCAGGTGGAGCATGTGCTGCTCGAACTGGGCATGGATCCGAACTATCTCATCATTGTGGACCGGAAAAACAACCTGGACACCATGGAGGTGCAGGTGGAGATGAACGCCGCTCTCTTCTCCGACACGGTGCGGGACCTGGAAAATGTGGAGCATCGCATCGAAAGCGCCCTGCAGAGTACCCTGAACGTGCACGCCGTGGTGCGGCTGATGGAACCCGGCGCCCTGCCGCGGTCGGAGGGCAAAGCCAAGCGCGTCATCGATAAGCGGGTGTTTTAAGGTACTTGCCATGCGGCCTTGTCCCATGGTATACTATGTATGGAAGGTCATGCGCCCAAACGGGCAGCTTATACGGGAAAGGACTGGGGTCTTATGTTTATTCAGCAGCTTTCGGTCTTTGTGGAGAATAAATCGGGCCGCCTGGCGGAAATCACCGCCATTCTCGCACAGGCCGGCATCGACATCCGCGCCCTGTCTATCGCGGATACCACCAATTTTGGCATCCTGCGCCTCATTGTGAATAAGCCTGCCGAGGCGGAAAAGGCGCTCAAAAATGCGGGCCTGACCGTTTCGCTTACAAATGTGCTGGCCATCGGGATTCCCGATGTTCCCGGTGGGTTTGCCGCCGCGATGAAGGCGCTCGCCGACGTCGATGTGGATATTAAATACATGTACGCCTTTATTTCGCGCGACGAAGGGCGCGCCTGCGTCATCCTGCGTTTTGGCGAAACGGACAATGACAAGGCCGTGAAGGCTCTGCAGGCCGCGCAGATCGAAATCCTCGAGGAAAAGAAAATTTACGCCCTGTAACGGGGACACCGAACAAAGAAGGACGAAGCCGGAATGGTTTCGTCCTTCTTTGTTCGGTGGCAAATCCGCCAATAATCCGCTCCGCATTCCTGTGGGATAAGGCATTTCGCAGAAAAATGAAATCCGGAGAATTCTGACGTAATCATTAGATTTCAGGAGATAAACTCGTATAATCTCGCTATTTCCGGATTTTTGGCTTGGCCACTCTCTTGAAACCCTCTGCATACAATGCTATAGTGTATCTCACTGGGTAACATCTGTACGCGAACGGAGTACACTTCCCTGGTGGAAAGAGGGGTGAGGCCGTATGGTTCCGGAACGGGAGAGCAAAGCCCAGCTTCTGCTGGTGAAGGCGACAGCGCTTCCCGAGGTGTACGCCAAGGTGGTGGATGCCAAGGGGTATCTGCAGTCGGGCGAAGCCGCCACCGCGGCCGAAGCGGCACGGCTCGCCGGCATTTCGCGCACCGCTTTTTATAAGTATAAGGATGCGGTGTTTCCCTACGACGCGGAAAAATCCGGCGGTATCGTGACGGTACACATGCTGCTGCGGGACAGCCCGGGCGTGCTTTCCGCCCTGCTGGCCGCATTCGCCGACGCAGGAGCGAATATTTTGACCGTCAATCAAAATATACCCGCCGGCGGGACCGCCTCCGTTTCCATTTCCGCACGCACCGATCGGCTGCTGCTGCCGCTGGACGCCTTTGTGCGTCAGCTGGCCGCCGTACCCGGCGTCAAGCGCATTTCGCAGCTTTCGGGCGACGCCCCCGCGCAAACAACCGCAAAGAAAGGACACGAAGCATGATATATGTAGCGATTCTGGGCCACGGTGTGGTCGGTTCCGGCGTGGCGGAGGTGCTGCGCAAAAACGCACAGAGCATCGCCCACAAGGCGGGCGATACGATTGAGATCCGGCGCATTCTCGACCTGCGGGAATTCCCGGACAGCCCGTATGCCGCCCTGTTTACCAAGGATTTCAAAGACATTTTGAACGACGGGGATATCCGCATCGTGGTGGAAACGATGGGCGGCCTGCACCCCGCATACGAGTTCGTCAAAAGCTGTCTGCTTGCGGGCAAAAGCGTGGTCACCTCCAACAAGGAGCTGGTCGCGGCCAAGGGGGACGAGCTGCTCGAAATCGCACGGGATAACAACCTGAACTTTCTGTTTGAGGCGAGCGTGGGCGGCGGCATACCGATCCTGCGCCCCATCGATCAGTGCCTGGCGGCCAATGAGGTGTACGAAATCGCGGGCATCCTCAACGGCACCACCAACTTTATGCTGACCAAGATGATCGAGGAGCATATGTCCTTTGAAGATGCCCTCGCCCTGGCGCAGAAGCTCGGCTACGCCGAGCGCAATCCCTCCGCTGACGTGGACGGGCACGACGCCTGCCGTAAAATCTGCATCCTCGCCTCTCTCGCCTTCGGCCGCCATGTGTATCCCGACCAGGTGCACACCGAGGGCATCTCCCACATCACGCTGGACGACGTGAAATATGCTGACGCCTGGGGCGGCGTCATCAAGCTGATCGGCCGGGTAGTCAAGCGGCCGGACGGCCGCCTGAACGCCTTGGTGGCCCCCATGATTCTGCCCAGAACCAGCCTGCTCGCCGACGTCAACGATGTGTTCAACGGCATCATGGTGCGGGGCGATGCCATCGGCGACGTGGTCTTCTACGGCCGCGGCGCGGGCAAGCTGCCCACCGCGAGCGCCGTGGTGGCCGATGTCATCGACGAGGTCAAGCATATCGGCGCGCGCAAATATCTCTTCTGGGAGCGGGGATCGGCCGATTACGTCGCCGACTACAAGGAAGGCCGGGACGCGGCCCTGGTGCGTCTGCAGTGTACCGATATACCGGCCGCGCCCGCACAGGTTGCGGCGGTGTTCGGCGAGGTATCCTATGTCCATGCGCCGCATGCGGCAGCGGACGAAGTGGCCTTCGTCACCCCGGTCATGGCCGAAGGGGAGCTGGACGACAAGCTCGCGCAGCTTCAGAGCATGCAGCTCGTCAGCCGCATCCGCATCGCGGATATGTAGGGGCCGCCCGGAAAGGATCCTGCCTTTATGCTGAAAATCACCGTGCCGGCGTCCAGCGCCAACCTGGGGGCTGGGTTTGATGCGTTGGGGCTGGCCCTGACGCTGTACAACCGGGTCTGGATGGAGGAAGCGGACGGCTACCGCATTGAGGCGACCGACGGCGCCCCCATCCCCACCGACGAATCCAATATGATTTACCAGACGGCCCGCCGCCTTTACGAACGCTGCGGCCACCCGTTCCACGGCCTGCATATCCTGCAGGAAAACAACATACCCATGACCAGAGGGCTGGGCAGCTCTTCCGCCTGTCTGGTGGCGGGCCTGCTCGGCGCGAACACCCTGATGGGCAGTCCCATGTCCCGCGGCGATCTGTGCGATCTCGCGGCTGAGCTGGAGGGACACCCGGACAACACCGCGCCCGCCATGCTCGGGGGCCTAGTTACCTCGGTGATGGACGGCGAACGGGTGCACACCGTGTCGGTGCCGGTGTCCGACCGCATCCGGTTCGCGGTGTTCATCCCCGATTTTGAGCTGAAAACCGAGGTGGCCCGCGCGGCGCTGCCCTCGACCATCACCCGCGAGGACGCCGTTTACAACCTGTCCCGCGCGGCGCTCATGACCGCTTCCCTTTTCTCGGGAAGCCTCGAGAATCTGCGCGTCGCCGTGCAGGATCGGCTGCACCAGCCTTATCGGTTTTCCCTTATCCCCGGCGCGGAACAGGTCTTTTACACCGCTTACAGCCTCGGCGCGTATGCCGTGGCCATCAGCGGGGCCGGCCCTTCCATCCTCGCCATCATCGACCGCGACAATGCGGCGTTCGTCTCCCGGGCGGAGGAGGCGCTGCAAAACGCGGGACTGACCGGATGGAAGGTGCAGGTATTCGAATGCGACAGCAGGGGGGCGGCCGTGGAATTCGGCGTCCCTTCGGCTAACCTGAAGCCGTCATGCGGCCCGCAGAACGGGTTCGCCGGAACGGCTTCAGGCGAATAAAAGCGGAGGTTAGAAACGTATGCTGGTAGTACAGAAATTCGGCGGCAGCTCGGTCGCCAACGCCGAGCGCGTCTTTAACGTGGCGCGCATCGTGACCGATACCTATAAAGCGGGCAACGACGTGGTCGTGGTGGTTTCCGCCCAGGGGGATACCACCGACGATCTCATCGCCAAAGCGCAGGAGATTAACCCGGGCGGCAGCAAACGTGAAATGGATATGCTGCTTTCCGCAGGCGAACAGATTTCCATCGCCCTGCTTGCCATGGCGATCGAAAAGCTCGGGTATCCGGTAATCTCTCTCCTTGGATGGCAGGCCGGGTTCCATACCAACTCGGTGTACTCCGCCGCCCGCATCAAGCGGGTACAGGCGGAACGCATCCGCGCCGCGCTGGACAAAAAGCGCATAGTGGTGGTTGCCGGCTTCCAGGGCATCAACCGGTTCGATGACATCACGACCCTTGGCCGCGGCGGCTCGGATACCAGCGCGGTGGCCATCGCCGCCGCCATGCAGGCGGACCTGTGCCAGATTTACACCGACGTGGAGGGCGTGTACACCGCCGACCCGCGCAAGGTGCCCGGCGCCCGCAAGCTGCAGGAAATCACCTACGACGAGATGCTGGAACTCGCGACGCTCGGCGCGCAGGTGCTCAACAACCGGTCGGTCGAAATGGCAAAGAAATACAACGTCGAGCTGGAAGTGCTCTCCAGCCTGCGCCGGGTACCCGGAACCAAAGTCAAGGAGGCAACGAAAATGGAAGAAATGCTGATCAAAAGTGTGGCGAAGGACGCCAATGTGGCCCGCGTTATGATGGTCGGCCTGCCCGACGAGCCCGGCATCGCGTTCAAGATTTTCTCCCGTGTGGCAAAAGCCCATATTAATGTGGACATCATCCTGCAGTCGGTGGGCCGCGACGGCACCAAGGATATCACCTTCACGGTACCTGCCGACAAGGGAGACGAGGCGGTCGCTTCGCTGCAGGAATACTGCGATATGGTGGGGGCGAAGAGCCTTTCCTACGACACCGGTGTAACCAAGGTTTCGGTCGTCGGCGCCGGCATGGAAACCCATGAAGGCGTGGCCGCCCGCATGTTTGAAGCGCTGGCGGACGCGCAGGTCAATATTCAGATGATCGCCACAAGCGAAATCAAGGTATCGGTGCTCATCGCGTCGGAGGACGCCGACCGCGCCGTCGCGGCCGTGCACAAACGCTTCTTTGAGGATTAATCAGAACGGGAGAGGGATTCGCGGATGCCTCTCCCGTTTTTTATGGAATTGTCGGGAAGGCATTGCAATTAACGCGGATTGTGGTATACTGATATAAGACGCTCAAATTCTCAGAGTTATTTTGGAGGAATGTGATTGTGCGTGCCGTATCCGTTACCTGTAAAACGCTTATGTGGATTGTGCTGGTGATCAGTACCGGGTTCGCCCTGCTCGCCATGTGGGGCATCGGCCAGGGTAATCAGGATCTCATCGCTGCCGGCCAGTCAGAAGACGTATATAACCTTTGGCCGCTGGCCTTGACCTTTGTTCTGCTGTGGGCAGGGGTATTGCTTTATACCCTGCTGAGAAAGATGCCGCTTATCGGCCTGATTATCACGATTGTGGCCGGTATTGCGGCCGTCCTGATTGCGCTGGATCTCGGGCGGGCGTTCCCCCCGCAGATCGGGGCCACCCGCGAGGTCGGGCTTTCCACTGTCAAAATCATCTATCGGCATATCAGCCCGGTGCTTGTCCCCGTGCTGCTGATTCCCGCCTTCTTCTGTGACCGCACACTTCGCCGCCTGGAGCTGGAAAGGCTGGAAAAGGAAGCGGGCCATCATTTCGATTTATCCGGCGGTCCCCTGTTCATTGACGTGGAGGTGGATTCCTCCGATGCCTTGGCCGGGACCGCACGGCGGGAAAAACGCTCGGTCCGCATTGCGCGGCGCAAACAAAAGGCACCTGAAGCGGAATAACAAGCAAAAGAGCAGGGGAACCATTCCCCTGCTCTTTTTGTGTGCCATATAGCGTCCGTGTGGTGAGCCAGGCCCGCGCCCATAAACCTTACAGGCTGATGGAATAGTTGGGCGCTTCCTTGGTGATGTGAATATCGTGGGGGTGGCTCTCCTTGAGGCCGGCACCCGTGATGCGCACAAACTGCCCCCGCTGCTGCAGCGCCTCAATGGTCGGGCAGCCGCAGTAGCCCATGCCCGCGCGCAGGCCGCCCATCAGCTGATACACGGTATCGGAGAGCGTCCCCTTGTAGGGCACCCGGCCTTCCACGCCTTCGGGAACCAACTTTTTGTTGTCCTCCTGGAAATACCGATCCTTGCTGCCGTGAGCCATGGCGCCCAGGCTGCCCATGCCGCGGTACACCTTGAACTGCCGGCCCTGATAGATTTCCGTATCGCCGGGAGACTCCTCGCATCCCGCGACGAGCGAACCGACCATCACGACGTCCGCGCCCGCGGCAATCGCCTTGACCAGATCGCCCGAGTACTTAATGCCGCCGTCCGCGATCACCGGAATCCCATACTTGGAAGCCACGCAGGCCGCATCATATACCGCCGTAATCTGCGGCACGCCGATGCCCGCGACCACACGGGTGGTGCAGATGGAACCGGGGCCGATACCCACCTTGATGGCGTCCGCGCCCGCATCGATGAGCGCCTCAGCGGCTTCGCCCGTGGCGATGTTGCCCGCAATGAGCGAAATGGAAGGGAACGCGGCCTTGACCTTGGACACCGCGTTGAGAATGTTCTGGCTGTGCCCATGGGCGGAATCGAGCACCAGCGCGTCCACCTGCGCATCCACGAGGGCGGCGGCGCGGTCGAGCACGTCAGAGGTGACGCCGATGGCGGCGGCACACAACAGACGGCCGTCCTTGTCGCGGGCGGAAAGCGGGTATTTCACCGCTTTTTCGATATCCTTGATGGTGATGAGCCCTTTAAGATAGCCCTTTTCATCCACAATGGGCAGCTTTTCAATGCGGTGGCGCCGCAGAATTTCCTGCGCCTGCTCCATGTTGGTGCCCACCGGCGCGGTCACGAGGTTGTCCTTGGTCATGACTTCCTCGATCCGCTGCGAAAAGTCGGTGAGAAAACGCATATCGCGGTTGGTGAGAATCCCGACGAGCTTGCCGTCGCGGCAAATCGGTACGCCCGAAATTTTATATTTGCCCATCAGCTCGTTGGCGTCTTCCACAAGATGATCGGGCGAGAGGAAAAACGGATTGACGATGACGCCGTTCTCCGAGCGCTTGACGCGATCCACCTGGTCGGCCTGCGCCTCGATGGACATATTCTTGTGGATGACGCCGATACCGCCTTCACGGGCAATCGCGATCGCCATGCGCGCTTCGGTCACGGTATCCATGGCCGCCGTCATCAGCGGGGTATTCAGCGCGATGTCTTTGGTCAGGCGGGTATTCACCGCAATATCCTTGGGCAGAATATCCGATTTGGCGGGAATGAGCAGCACGTCGTCAAAGGTGAGCCCTTCCTTGAGGAATTTTTCCCCGGCATTCGCATTTACCACGTTTTTTCCTCCTTTTAATTATTAAACTACGCGAATAATTTGTCTTTTATTGTAACATAGGCGGCGGCGACTTATCAAGTGGAATTTTCGGTATTCCGGTCAGAGAAAACTGTGGAATATTTAACCGGTCCAAAAGTGTATGTACATAAACGCCGTTGACAGCACGCCGCAATAAGAATATAATAAAAATAGAAGCTTTACCTGGTACGCTATGCTTTTGAAGCCCTATACTTGTTATAGCGGATCACTAACGGCGGCGATCTGCCGCTTTGACACCCGCGCATTAACATCGTGAAGGTGGTCCTATGCGTAAACGGCTCCTCGTGGTGACAGGCGCCTTATTGGGAGCCCTCCTGCTTTCCGCTGTGCTGATTGCCCTCTTCGGAACGGTTTCATTATCCGTAAAAGAAGCCGATGCAGCGGGCGCCGTCCTGACCTTGCAGAACATCACACTGGCGGAGCTCACCTATGGCGCGGACTATTCTCTGGAGCAGCTGGTGGATGGAGAATGGGTGGAAATGGAACCGCAGCTTGAGAACTTCGCTTTTGCAGCCGTTGGGTATTCCCTTCCCTCGCTTTTTCGCAAAACCATACCGGTGGATTGGGAAACGGTATACGGTAAGCTCGCGGAAGGCGACTATCGCCTCGTCAAACAAATCCGCATCGGCGATACAACGCGCCGGTTGACGGCGGCATTTCATGTACCGGGGCAGACGTAAGCCCTTCGCCCCATAATAAAACCCGCCGCGGTGTATGCCGCGGCGGGTTTCCAGCTTGTCAAAGAAGTCTCGCATGCAAGACTTCTTTGACAAGCTGAATACGAAAGTGGGGAAAACCGGATGATTTTCCCCACTTTCGGCCGCCTGAAGGCGGCTTTGATCCGCTTCGCTCGACGCGGAGTGGGGAACCCTGATGGTTCCCCCTCCACACCTCCCCTTCCTTCCGATACTTTTTTGACACTCTGAACCCGCCGCAGTGTGCACCGCGGCGGGTTTTTCTCAATTGTTGAATGCGTCCTTGATTTTATCAAAGAAGGTGCGGCGTTTCTGGTAATTCCTGTCGCCCGTCGCATCCTCAAAGCTGCGCAGCAGCTTTTTCTGTTCGCTGGTCAGGTTTTTGGGTACCTCCACGACCACGCGGAAAATCTCATCGCCCGTTCCCCGCCCGTTGAGATAGGGGAACCCTTTGCCCTTCAGGCGCAGCGTATCACCCGGCTGGGTCCCTTCCTTGATGGTAAAGGGGATGTTGCCGTCGAGGGTGGGCACGCTCACCTCGGCGCCGAGCGCCGCCTGTGCAAAGGTCAAGGGCAGCTCGCACCAAATGTCGTATCCATCCCGCTCAAACACCGGGTGCGGACGCACCGACACCTGAATCTGCAGATCACCGGCCGGGCCGCCATGGGTGCCGGCATTGCCCTTGCCGCGGATGGTGATGACCTGCCCGTCGTCAATGCCGGCGGGTATGTTGACGCCGATCAGAGAGGTTTTGCGCACCTGCCCGTTGCCGCTGCAGGTCGGGCAGGGGGTCTCCACGATACTGCCCCGCCCCCGGCACCGCGAGCAGGTCGTCTGCGTCTGCACCACGCCAAAGGGGGTGCGCTGCTGCCGGCGTTCCTGCCCGGTACCGTTGCAGTTCGGGCAGGTTTTGGGCGACGTTCCCTTCTTCGCGCCGCTGCCGCCGCAGTCGGGGCACGACGTCACCAGCGGCACATTCACCTGCTTTTTACAGCCGCGCGCCGATTCCTCAAAGGAAATGACCACCGATGCCGCCACGTCGCTGCCGCGCCGCGGGGCGTTGGGATTGGCCCGCCGGCCGCCGCCACCGCCGCCGAAAAAGGAGGAAAAAATATCCCCCAGGTCAAAATCCATCCCGTCAAACCCGGCGCCGCTGTAGCCGCCCGCGCCGAAGTTCGGATCGACGCCGGCATGGCCGAACTGGTCGTACCGGCTTTTCTTTTCCGGATCGGACAGCACCTCGTAAGCCTCGTTGACCTCCTTGAAGCGCGCCTCCGCCTCCTTGTCCCCGGGGTTCAAATCAGGGTGATATTTTTTGGCCATCTGGCGGTAGGCCTTTTTGATCGCATCGTCCGAGGCGCCCTTCTGCAGACCGAGCACCTCGTAAAAATCTCGCTTGTTGTCAGCCATTGTGGTTCTTCCTCCATGCTGTGCTTCCGAAACATGGCAATGTCCGCAGAGGAACTCCCCTGCGGACCGCCGTCAATCGTCCTTACTGCACATCGCCGTTATAGTAGCCGTCGCCGTCGGTCGGCGCGCTGCCGTCTGTGGGGGCGCCGCCCGGGGCCGCACCGTCAGCGGGGGCACTCGCCTTGTACACCTTTTCCGAAATGGCGTAGAAGGCCTTCATCAGCTCCTCCTGCTGGGTCTTCATCGCGTCATAATCCTCGCCCTTGAGCGTTTCCTTCAGGGCGTCGATCTTCGCCTGCAGGTCGGCCTTGTCGCCCGCCTCCAACTTGTCGCCGAGCTCCTCAATGGATTTCTCGCACTGGTAAACAGCCTGATCCGCGCTGTTGCGCGTCTCGACGTTTTCGCGCTTTTTCTTATCCTCGGCCGCATACTGCTCCGCCTCGTGCACCGCCTTTTCCACATCCTCCTTGGACATGTTGGTATTGGAGGTGATGGTGACATGCTGCTCCCGGCCGGTGCCCAGATCCTTGGCGCTGACGTTCACGATGCCGTTCGCGTCGATATCGAAGGTAACCTCAATCTGCGGTACACCGCGGCGCGCCGGGGCGATGCCGTCCAGGTGGAACACGCCGAGCGTCTTGTTGTCCCGGGCAAACTCACGCTCGCCCTGCAGCACGTGCACCTCGACGGAGGGCTGGTTGTCAGCAGCGGTGGAGAAAATCTGGCTCTTCTTGGTGGGGATGGTGGTGTTGCGATCGATGATCTTGGTCATGACGCCGCCCATCGTCTCCACGCCCAGGGAAAGGGGCGTCACGTCGAGCAGCAGCAGGCCCTTAACCTCGCCGCCGAGGACACCGCCCTGCAGCGCGGCGCCCATGGCAACGCATTCGTCGGGGTTGATACCCTTAAAGGGTTCCTTGCCCATGAACTTCTGGATCGCTTCCTGTACCGCCGGAATACGGGTTGAACCGCCCACGAGCAGCACCTTATCGATCTGGCTGGCAGTCAGTCCGCTGTCGGACAGTGCCTGCTTGACCGGGCCCATCGTGGCATCCACCAGGGAAGCGGTCAGTTCGTTGAATTTGGCGCGGCTGAGTGTCATATCCAGATGCTTCGGCCCGTTGGCGTCCGCCGTGATAAAAGGCAGGTTGATATTGCTCGTCGTGCTGCCGGACAGCTCGATCTTAGCCTTCTCGGCCGCTTCACGCAGTCGCTGCAGCGCCATCCTGTCGGTGGACAGATCCACACCGGTGTCCGCCCTGAAGCCGGCAACCAGCCAGTCGACAATCTTCTGGTCAAAGTCGTCGCCGCCCAGGCGGTTGTTGCCCGCCGTAGCGAGCACTTCCTGCACGCCGTCGCCCATCTCGATGATGGACACATCGAAGGTGCCGCCGCCCAGATCGTACACCATGATTTTCTGATCGGCTTCCTTGTCAATGCCGTAGGCCAGGGCCGCGGCCGTCGGCTCATTGATGATACGCTTGACCTCCATGCCGGCGATTTTGCCCGCGTCCTTGGTGGCTTGCCGCTGCGCATCGGTGAAGTATGCAGGGACCGTAATGACCGCCTCGGTCACCTTATCGCCCAGATAGGCTTCCGCATCCTGCTTGAGCTTGGTCAGGATCATGGCGGAAATCTCCTGCGGGGTGAATTCCTTGCCGTCTATTTTTACCTTGTGGTTGGTGCCCATCTCCCGCTTGATGGAGGCGATGGTGCGGTCGGGATTGGATACCGCCTGCTGCTTGGCCACGCGGCCCACGATACGCTCGCCGTCTTTCTTGAACGCCACGACCGAGGGAGTCGTGCGCGCGCCCTCCGCATTGGGGATAACGACAGGTTCGCCGCCCTCGATAACCGCCACGCAGGAATTGGTTGTGCCCAAATCGATACCAATGATTTTTGCCATAATGCTTACCTCCTATTGATTCCATACCGGATTGTCCTATTGATGTGGGGAGTATGCCCGCCGTCCCCATCGGCTAAACACCCGTCAGTTGGCCACCTTGACCATCGCGGGACGCAGCACGCGGTCACCGTACCGGTATCCCTTCTGGAACACCGCGGTAATCGTTTCGGGCTCCACGCCGTCGGCGTCCTCCCGCATAACCGCATTGTGCATTTCGGGGTTGAATACCGCGCCCTCGGCCTCGATCTCCTGCAGCCCCATGCCGTAGAGCGTGTCGCGGAACTGGCGCAGCACCATGTCCACGCCCGTCTTGTACTCGTCGCCGGCGGGCGCCTCGATGGCGCGCTCCATATTATCGAGCGATACAAGCAAGGCTTTGAGAAGCTCCGCCCGGGTATATTCGCCCAGCCGCTCCTTCTCCTGCTCGGTACGCCGCTTATAGTTGGCGTATTCCGCCAGCACCCGCTGATACATGTCCTTCTGCTCCGCCTGTTCCTTGCGCAGACGGTCATTTTCCGCACGCAGCGCCAGCAGCTCGGCCTTTTCCTTTTTACGGGGCTTTTCCGGTTTCTCCGCCTTGTCCTCGGTGGCCGGCGCCTCCGCCGCCTCCTGTGCGGGAGGGGCGGCCTTTTCCTCTTCCGGCGTACACACCTCTTCTTTATCTTTTTCCGGTGCGCCGCCGGTCTGATTGGTCTCCATAGGGAATGCCTCCTTCAACCTACTTCTTAAAAAGCGGGCTAATCCCCGCCGAACATGTTGGACAGCAGCCGTCCGATCGCCTGCGCAAAATACTCCAGGCGCGGAATGGCAGCGGCATAATCCATGCGCAGCGGGCCGATGATGCCCAGGGCCCCGTCGGTGCGTTCGTCCAGCAGATACCGGGTGACAATGATGCTCGACCCGAACAGCTCCGGCCGATAGCTCTCATTGCCCAGCACCACGCGCAGCCCGCCCGTGTGGGCGGTCAGCATATTGGCCAGCTGCTCCCGCTGGGTCAAAAACTCCAGCAGCGAACGCGCCCGTTCCAATTCAAAATCGGGATGCTGCAGCAAATTGAGCTGTCCGGTCAGCAGCACCTCCGCCTCGGCCGATTCCTGTACCAGTTCATAAAATGCGGTGAGAGCGGGCGCCACCTGCAGTCCGTTGTCGCCCAGCGACAACAGCAGGTTCTGCACCTGGGGCAGCCCGATGTCGATCAGCGGTTCACCCAGAAACCGCTCGGCCAGCACGCCGCCGATTTTCTGCAGCGTTTCGGCCGGCACGTCGGAGTCGAAACGGCACAGCCGGCTGCGCAGTACGCCGGAACCGGTCATAAGCAGCAGCGCCGCCGTCCGGGAGGATACCGGCATAATCTCTACACGGCGAATCACCGTGCCCTGTTCCGATGGGGTGGTGGATACCGCGGCACAGCCGGTGCTTTCCGCCAGCGCCTGTGATGCTTCGCCGATGAGCCGCTCGGGATCCCCCGCAAGGCCGGCCAACATATCGTCAATGTTCCGCTTATCTTCTTCAGGCAGGGGCTGACGGTGCATCAGGTGATCGATATACAGCCGGAAGGCCTTGGCGGTGGGCACCCGCCCGGCCGAGGTGTGCGGCTGCTCCAGATAACCGTGGGCGGCCAAATCCGCCATCTCATTGCGGATGGTGGCGGAAGACACCGCATTGTCCAGCATCTCGACGAGCGCCTTGGAACCGACCGGCTCACTCGTGCGGATATACCAATCGACAATGGCGGTCAATATTTTTTGTTTGCGTTCACCCAGTTCCATCTACGCCTCGCCTCCTTATGCGAAACCTCAACAGCTTCCAATGGAACTCCAGGTTTTCATCTTCCATGTGCCAGGCGTTAGCACTCATACCCATCGAGTGCTAACACTTATAATTTACCATTCTATACGCCTTCTGTCAATATGGGATTTGTGAATTCTTTGTTAAATTCCCGTTTTATCGATAACGGGCGGCACCTCTTGATAAACTGGAAATTCTGCACAGGTTATTTTTTAATAAATAGATATCCTATATAAATTATACGGTTCCGCTTTCCAAACTTCGGCGTTTTGCTTGTTGATTGTTGGAAACAATCTGTATATAATAAAGGAGGGTAGGAAAAGGATCCCAATTTGGATTATCAGGACGGCCGTTTCCCGGCGGAGGCGGCCCCTTCCTCCCGGATGCTGCGGATTCCGCCGGAGAAAAGGAGCGATAGAATATGCCTGGATTTGAGATTCATGATTTTGATTTTAACAAGCTGATCGAGTTTGCTTCCCGGGCGAAGGGCGACGTTTTTCTGGAAACGCCCGAGGGCGACGTGCTCAACCTGAAGAGCCGCCTGACCCAGCTGCTGGCCCTGTCCAGCGCCATCGACTGGGGCACCGTTGGCACGGCCCGCGTCATCTGCAAAAATCCCGATGACGAGACCGAGCTGTTCCGTATGAACCTGTACGGCAACAAATAAGACGGAAAAATGGTCCCGCGGATATCCGCGGGACCATTTTTTGTTACAGGCCGTCGTCCTCACGGCAGGGCGGCATGGCAGGTTCCTCCGGTGCCGGGGCCGTTTCCGGCGCGGCGGAAGGGCCCGGCTCCTCCGTCGTTTCTTCCCGCTCCTCTTCCGTGGGCGGGGCCGGCTGCGGCGTGGGGCGCGGATCCGGTTCGTCGTCCACCGTGTACCCCGCTTTTTTGGCGATGGCAATCATCTCGCGCGCATAGCGCTCGATCTCTTCCTGACGGATGGCTGCATCCATAATATCCGCTCCTTCGTTGGCTTTGTAAAAATCCGCGTGCTAATATATATGCGGACCAGCCCGCCAGTTTGCCTCTTTTATTTGCTGCCGCCTAAACCGCCGTCGAGTACGGCGCGCAGCGCCTCCCGATCCCCTTTCTGCAGCAAAGGCAGAAGCGGCCGGAGCTGTGCGGGCGGCAGATCCCACCAGCGCAGCTCCTCCATCAGCCGGATGGTCTGATCGTCGAAGCGGCGTCGGATTGGGCGCGCCGGCACACCGCCCACGATGGTATAGGGTTCCACGTCTTTGGTCACCACGGCGCGGGCGCCGATGATCGCGCCGTTGCCAATGTGCACGCCAGCCATGATCACCGCCTCATACCCGATCCAAACATCGTGGCCGATGACAATGTCCCCCTTGTTGTCCCAAGCCGCCGTCACCTGCTCGGCCGGCAAATCCCATTCCTCAAAAAAGAGGGGAAACGGATAGGTGGACAAGGAATCCATGGCGTGATGGGCGCTGGTAAACAGGAATTTCGCACCGCAGGCGATGGAACAAAACTTCCCGATAAGGAGCCGGTCGTGATTGATCGGATAGTGATACAGCACGTTATGCGTTTCAAAGGCGCGCGGATCGTGCACAAAATCATGATACATGGTATAGGCACCGATCGAAATATTGGGATTTGTCACCACCGCGTCCAGATAGACGGTATAGGGATCCGCCGAACGCGGGTACACTTTTTTTGCCGGAACAGTCATGAGAATTCCTCCTGAAATTTTATTCTATATCCGCGGCTGTTCCGGCGGCCACAATGCAGCGTTTCATCTTCAAACCTCTTTTCCGAACAGACGGCGGCAAGCGGGCCCTCTCCTTTTTTCTGCGGCGGAAAGCCGGATGATTTCGTCGCCGTCGTTCGCTTACCAGTATAGCGTATGCAGATAAATTCCACAAGCAAAAAGAAGACGGCGGGTTGAATTTTTTGCTTCATTGTGTTAAACTATAGAAAAATTCCGGCCTGGCCGGCACCCCATCACAGGGAGGTAATCGTTTGGCAGATAAAATCATTCTCAGTGCGGACAGCACCTGCGATCTTGGCCCGGAACTGGTCGAGCGTTATCAGGTGCATTATTTTCCTTTCCATATTATCCTCGGGGATAAAACCTACGGCGACGGGGTGGATCTGGTTCCGGATCAGATTTACGCCGTTTACAACGAGAAAAAGATCCTGCCGAAGACCGCGGCCATCAACGCGGCGGAATACGTGGAGTTTTTCCGGCAGTGGACGGACCAGGGTTATGAAGTGGTGCATGTGACGCTGGGCTCGGGGCTCTCCGCCACCTACAACAACTGCCGCCTCGCGGCACAGGAGCTGCCCGGCGTCTATCCGGTGGACAGCCGGAACCTGTCTACCGGTTCGGGTCACATCGTCATCGAAGCGGCCGAACGCATTGCGGCGGGCATGCCGGCCAAGCAGGTGGCCGAAGAGGTGCAGGCTCTCACCGCCAAGGTGAACGCCAGCTTTGTCATCGACACACTGGAGTTTCTCTATAAGGGCGGCCGGTGCTCCGCCCTGCAGATGCTGGGGGCCAATGTGCTGCGGCTCAAGCCCTGCATCGAGGTGGACAACACCTCGGGCTGCATGGATGTGGGCAAAAAGTACCGCGGTTCTCTCGACAAGGCGCTGGAGCAGTATGTCCGGGATCGCCTGGAAGGCCGCACCGACATCGTGACACGGCGTGCGTTCATTACCCATTCGGGCATTTCCGAGGAGCGGATCGCCCTGGTGCGCTCCCTGGTGGAAAAATACGCCTCCTTCGAGGAAATCTACGTCACCCGTGCGGGCTGCACCATCTCGTCCCACTGCGGCCCCAATACGCTCGGTGTGCTCTTTCTGGAAAAATAAGCCTATATATAAAGGGTGAGGCGAAACGGATAGCCGTTTCGCCCCACCCTTTTCTGCGTTTTTTCACCGGTACAGCCCTTACCTCGCGCCGCGGTGGTTCAGGTGCAGGGCGACACAAAGGAAAAAGCCCATCGCCGCCCCCAGCGCGGCGGACAGCCACAGCAAAAACAGACACAACCCTATCGCCATCAGAAAGGCCGCCTTTCTTCCGGCGTGAGGGCATTCAGCGCCGCCCGCATAACCGCGCCGTGCAGGAAAAGACGAGCGTGGACAGTGCGCAGCAAATCGCCAGTCCCAGAATGCACAGACTCCGGAAAAACAGCCCCAGAACGACCATATGAATGCCTCCCCTGCCGGTTATTCATATCCTATTCTATGCAGCGGGGGACTTAATGGTCACCGCGCAGAAAACCCCGCCGCCGGCTTTGTACCGGTGACGGGGTTGTGCGCTTTTTCCATTTAGAGCGGAAGCAGAAGCCGCTTGCGCCCCCTCTTTGAAAAGGCATCAGTAGAGCGGCGTATTCGGATCAAACGGATCGTAGGTACCGCCGTTCCACGGCACGGTGGGTTCTGTCGCCTGCGTGGGCTGCGTCGTCGTTTCGGGCGGCGCAGTGGTGGGTTCCACATTGCTCACCCGCAGGGTGATGGTGTCGCCGTACGTTCTTTCGGTACCGGCGGATGGATCGGTCTCCTGCACATAGCCGCGCTCGTAGTCCGAGACGTTGATCATATCCACCTCGACCTGAAAGCCCAGCGCTTCGAGCAGCTGCTTGGCCTGATCCTGGTGCCAGCCCGCCACATCGGGGACCGCCACCTTATCGGAACCGGCGCTGATAACCACCTTGATGGTGGTACCCGCTGCGGCGCTGGCCTGCGGCTTGGGTTCCTGATCGAGGATGGTGCCCCGCGCCTTGTCGCTGAACATCATGAACTGCAGTTCCACCTTCATGTCGCCGTTGAAGGTGTTGTCCTTGATCTCATAATAATTCTTATCGATGAGATCCTCCACCGCAAACTGCCGTTCCAACTGCGAAGCGTCGCTGTACACCGGCGCGGACGAAATAAACTCGGCAAAGGGGATCGAGTTGTCCGACGAGACGGGTTCGCTGCCGAAGAGGGTAGGATACAGCGCAAGCAGCACGCCGCCCGCAATCAGCACCAGCACCACAAACACGGCCACTACGATAAGCACCGCGTATTTGGTGCTCTTATTTTTCTTTTTGGGCTCTTCGGGGGCCGGCTCTTCCTCCTCCGGCTCGGGGGCGCGGCGTTCATCCTGCAGCAGAGCGCTGACCGCCGGAGCGGCTGACAACTGATCGCGGAAAGCGGCAATGCTCGCCGTGCGCTTATCCACGTCCACCTGCAGAGCGTTGAACAGGGCCGCCGCCACATTTTCGGGCAGCGTCTCCGCCACATCGGAGGGAACAAACAGATCCGATGAGGTACGCGAACGCGACGGGCCTTCCGGGGGCGGATTGCCCGTCAATGTGCGGAAAATGGTTGCCGCAAGGCCGTACACATCGGCCGCCGCGGTGCAGTCCTGGTTGAACCCGTACTGCTCAGGCGCCGAATAGCCGGCGAAAAGCTGGGGCTTAAGATCGGTGCTCACATGACGGGCTTCCTCAATGGCGAAGCCGCTCAGATGCAGCTTTCCGTCGGTACCGACGAGGATATTCTCCGGGCAGATGCCCAGATGCAGAATGCCCGCCGCATGCAGCGAATTGAGCGAGGTCATCAGCGCCATGAAAAGCGGACGCGCCTCTTCCCAGCGCATGCGGCCGCCCATCTGTGCCAGCCGCGTTTCGAGGGAGACGCCTTCACCGTACTCCGAAACGGTGTAGGCCGTGTGGTTTTGTTCAAAAATATCGTACAGCGGGATCAGGGCGGGCAAATCCCGCATGCGCGCCAGCCCGCGGGCATGGCTGCGGAATTTTTCGAGATATTCGGCAAAGGTATTTTCGCAGCCGCCCAGTATCTGCAGTTCCCCGTTCTCCTCCCGGGTGCACAGCGTATCTGGAAAAAACTCGCGGATGAGGATAGGCGCCTTGGATACCTGGTCAAAGCCGATATACCGGGCAGCATCGCCGCCCGCATCCAGCAGGCGTCCCACCAGGTACCGGTCGGACAATATGGTGCCGGTCGGCAGATACATCGGGGGATTCTGCTTCCCCACCGGATACCCGCAGATACCGCATTCGGTGCGTCCTTCCGGCAGTGGATTCATACAGCCCATGCAATACGGATGTGAATTGGCCATCGTGCTCCATGTCCTTTCTGTACAGCACGGTTCCAGGCAAGGTCCCGTTCTGCAATTCATCCCCGCCCGGATAGGACGGGAATACATTACGCATTTTACTCATTTTTTCTTCGTCTGTCAAGAAAACCTACAGCTTTGTAATCTTTTACAGGGGAAAAGCGCCCGGCTTACGACCGGCTGCGCGCGCGGATCTGGCGGATGTCTTTTCCGCAGAAAACCAGCGGCGTATATGCACCGGTGATGCGCGAGGCGATGGCGTCGCCATACCGTTCGCGCAGCTGTTCCTGGCTCAGATTGGTGCTCAGGATGGTGGGCCTCTCCTCGAGCAGACGGGTATTAATTAGGTTATATAAGCAGGAAACCGAAAACGCGTTGACGAACTCGGTGCCTACGTCGTCGAGCACCAGCAGATCCGCTTCGAGCAGCTGCTCCTCGCTGTTGCCCGTCTCCCGGCCGAAATGCTCCTTTTCCAGCCGGTGCAGCAGCACTTGAACCGGCCCGTACACCACCGCAAAGCCCTTTTCCGCCGCCGCGCGGGCAATGGCCAGCGACACATGGGTCTTGCCCGTGCCGGTGGGACCGCGCAGCAACAGATTGTCCGAACGGGGGCCGAAATCCTCCGCGTATTGGCGGCAGTAGGCGATGGTCTGTTCCATGCGGCGGCGCGGCACAATGCCGGTCGCCGGATCCGGCGTGTCGGGATACAGCGACAGCTGCATCTCCTCAAAGGTGGTCAGCCGCATGGATGTCAGCCGGCTGAGCTGTTTGCAGCTCTCTTCCTTGAGCAGCGCCTTCAGGCAGGAGCAGATACGGCCGTTCACATACCCGGTGTCGCCGCAGGCGGCGCAGGTGTACGGCGGCTCCAGATTCGGGTACGGATATCCCTCTTCGGCCAGAATGGCGGCCATCTCCGCCTGCAGGGCGAGATTTTCCTTTTTGATTTTGTCCACGGCCGCTTCCACATCGCCGCCGCCCAGCACCGCGCGCGCCACCCGGAGCGCGGCGCGGGACATTTCCTGTTCAATTTCGCGCAGCCGCGGCCGCCGATAGGTGAGCGTATTCCGCGCCGTCTCGGCCGCCGCGGCCGCCCGCGTCCGGCGCCGTTCCAGCTCGGCCATCGCGGCGTCATAGACCTCCCGATTATAGCCCATTGCGCTCCCCCTACTTTCCGTTTTTCTTCTTATAGACCGGGACGTAGTCCACAAGCCACTGCTCATATTCATCCAGGTCAAGCGAGCTGTTCTCCACCGGCGTTGCGGCCGATTTTGCCCGGCTCTTTTCGGCGAGTGCCCGCGCCTTCTCCGGCGTGTCGATGCCGTCCAGGCGCCAGCTCTCCAGCACCTTGTCCACATAAGAGCAATTGAATTTCCCTGTTTTGGTTTGGCACAGCTTGGCGGCCAGCTGGATCAGCGCGTCGGTTACCTGCCATTCATACAGCCATTTTTCCGCCTTCTCGGTCTGCGCCACCGTGAGCGGACGCTCCAGCATGAGCAGGGCCTTTATCCGCGCGCCGGCCTCTTCCCGCCGTTCAAGCCGGCACAGGTATTCCTCCGCGGCGCCGATGGTGTCGATCCCCTGATCCAGCCAGTCAAGCGCCACCTTTTCCACATAGCGCATGTTCGGCTTGCCCTTGGAGACGGCATACGCAATGACCATCAGGATCAGCTCGGCGGGGATCCCCGCCGTGTCGTACAGATACAGCAGCGTTTGCATATCCGCATGGGAAATGGGCCGCCCGAACCGGGCGGACGCCGTGTCCAGCAGATAGGCAAATTCGGCGCTGTCCTTCTGCCGCGCGAGCACATCCTGAAAGTCCGGCTTGACCGCCGGGGGACGCGGGACGGGCGCCGGTTTGGGTTCCGCCGCCGGCGCGGCGGTCACAGCCGGGACAGCGGGCGCGGCCGGTTCCCCGGCGGGCGGCGCCGTCGAAGCCGGGCCTTCGCCCGCCGGCATGAGCAGCCCCGCCTCCAGCCAGTAATCAAACGCATCCGCGCAGTCCGCCGCCGGTTTTCCCACCGCGGCGGCGCATACCTCGGCGTCGAAAACGCCTTCTCCCCGGCACACCAGCCAGAGCAGCACCTTGAGCTGCAGCGCGCCGGCCAGGCGCATATGCTTATCCACGTCCGCCGGCAGGGCGAAAACGCGGGTCATGCTGTCGGGATTCCATCGATAGCCCTTGTTCATTGTCTTTTTCTCTCCCGTAGTCCGTTACAAAATCCGTACCTTCTATTATACAGGATCCGGGGGTGCAAGAGCAAGAGGGATCCGGCACTTTGCCGCCTTGTGCTTGCCAAGCGGTCCGCCATATGGTATAATAAAGGTTGATTTGATTGAATAAAGGGGTTTTTATCCAATGTCCGGACACTCCAAGTGGAATAATATCAAGCGCAAGAAAGAAAAAACCGACGGCCAGAAGGCCAAGATCTTTACCAAAATGGGGCGCGAGATCGCCGTGGCGGTCAAGGAAGGCGGCGGGGCCGATCCCGCTTCCAACTCCAAGCTCAAGGACGCCATCGCCAAAGCGAAGGCCAACAACGTGCCCAACGACAACATCGAGCGCATCATCAAGAAAGCGGCGGGCGACGCCAATTCAGACAGCTACGAGGCACTGCAGTACGAAGGCTATGGCCCGAGCGGCATCGCCGTCATCGTCGAAACGCTCACCGACAACCGCAACCGCACCGCCGGCGAGATGCGCCACTATTTTGACAAATGCGGCGGCAACCTCGGGCAGACGGGCTGCGTCGGGTATCTGTTCAACAAAAAAGGCGTGCTGGTCATTGAGGCGGAGGGCCTCGATGAAGAAAAGGTGATGGAGGACGCACTCGAGGCCGGCGCCTCCGATTTCAGCGCCGACGAGGACGTGTTTGAAATTTCGACCGAGCCGGACGACTTTTCCGGTGTGCGGGACGATCTCGAGGCCAAGGGCTACCGCTTTATCACGGCGGAGGTGCAGATGGTCCCCGACGTGTACAACGCCATCGAGGATCCCGAGCTGGTCGCCAAGATGGAAAAGCTGCTCGACATGCTGGAGGACAACGACGACGTCCAGGATGTCTGGCACAACTGGGATCGGCCCGACGAGGAGGACGAAGACTGAGCCTTCCCCGCCGCCGGCAGACAGCGACTTGTGCCGATTCGCCGGAAACGGCCCCGTGATTCCCCGCTCGCCCTTTCCACATATGGTTTCGATTGCCGACGGGAGCGTTTTGCGCTCCCGTCTTTCTTATTTGTTAAATATATAACAACGCAAACCGTCCTTTTGGCCCATCTGCCGAAATCTGTCGAATCCCTTGTGGGCGGCGGGCCGTTTATGCTATACTGAACGCGTTTGGGCAAGCCATAAGCCCGATGGGAAACCACCCGGAAAGGCGGTAACTTGTAAAATGGACGCGATCACGACGGTTATCAAGGCGGTGCAGGGCTTTCTCTGGGATTATCTGCTGATTTTTCTGCTCTGCGGCACCGGCCTGTTTTTCACTATCGCCCTGCGGGGCGTGCAGATCCGCCGGTTCGGCGCGGGGCTGCGGGAGATGTTCTCCGGCTTTTCCCTGCGCGGGAAAAAGGCGGGCAAGCATGGCATGAGCTCCTTCCAGGCGGTGGCCACCGCCATCGCCGGGCAGGTGGGCACCGGCAATCTGGCCGGCGCGGCCACCGCCATTGTGCTGGGCGGCCCGGGGGCCATTTTATGGATGTGGGTGGCGGCCTTTCTGGGCATGGCCACGATATACGCCGAGGCTCTCCTGGCCCAAAAATTCAAAACCGTCGATGCGGACGGGCAGACGGTGGGCGGCCCCGCCTACTACATGAAACAGGGGCTGGGGGGCCGTCTGGGCAAATGGCTGTCCCGCATCTTTGCGGTGCTTATCATTCTGGCCCTTGCCTTTACCGGTAATATGGTGCAGTCCAACTCCATTTCCGCTGCCTTTTCCTCCTCCTTCGGCGTGCCCTCCTGGGTGGTGGGCCTGCTGGTGGCGCTGCTGACGGCGGTGATCCTGCTGGGCGGCATCGGGCGCATCGCCTCCTTCACTGAAAAGGTGGTGCCGCTGATGGCGGTCCTGTATCTGGCGGGCTCCCTGGTGGTGCTGGCGCTTAACTATACCCGCATTCTTCCGGCGCTGGGCAGCATTTTTACCTGCGCGTTTCAACCGGCTGCCGCCTTTGGCGGCGTGGGCGGCTATACCGTGATGAAGGCGATGAAATTCGGCGTGGCGCGCGGCCTGTTTTCCAATGAAGCCGGCATGGGCTCCACCCCTCACGCCCACGCGGTGGCCCACGTTTCCCGCCCCGAAAAGCAGGGACACCTCGCCATCGTCAGTGTCTTTTTTGACACCTTTGTGGTGCTGACCATCACGGCGCTGGTGATTCTGACCTCCGGCGTGCTACCGGGCATGATCGCTCCCGACGCCGGCATCGATGTGACCCAGGCGGCCTTTTCCTCCTCCTTCGGGGCCGCGGGCGGCCCGTTTATCGCCGTCTGCCTGATGTTCTTCGCCTTTTCCACCATCATCAGCTGGTACTTTTATGGAGAAACCAATGTCCGTTACCTGTTCCGCCGCAAATCGGCCGTCACGGTGTACAAGCTGCTCGTCGTCGCCTTTGTATTCCTGGGCAGCCTGTTCCAGTCGGATATGGTCTGGGCCCTGTCCGATGTGTTCAACGGCCTGATGGTCATCCCCAATCTCGCGGCCCTTCTGCTTCTCTGCCCCGTCGTGCTGGCCATGCATCGGGAGGATCGCCGGATCTGAACCAACGCCTTAAAGATTTTGTATATTTCTTTCTTTTTATACATTTCGTATATATGGAATGCCGTTTCCGCCATTGCAGCGCGTTTTTCCTGCTGTGAGAACGCAGCCATTCCGGCGGGCCGGTCCGTTCTGAATGGTCGGCCTGCAAAATGTATTCGATTTCTCCCCTGGCGAGGCGCATTGGCATCCGCCCCTGGTATCGCTTCAAACATACCGGTAAATACAAAGGACCGCTGGCATACAAGCCGCGGTCCTTTTTTCCATTTAAAATTTGTATTTTTGTAGTATACCGATTATTTGATCGTCTATAACAATATTGTACTCCAAAATGAATCTATATCTATTTTATAAAAAGATATTGCCTTTGGTCAAAATTGTGCTATGATAGTAAAGGATCGTTGTCCACAAATTTTTTACGTCAATTTGTTTATGCAGGAGGTGACCGGCATGCAAACTCCTTTTTATGAAGCACGATCTTTTCCGGAAATAACCTCACCCGTTACCTTTCACGAGAATATTCTGGGCCGCAATACCATATTTCATCCTCACTGGCATGAAGCGATCGAAATCCTCTGCTTTCGTGAAGGGGTCACCGCCGTCGGTTACGAAAATGAGACGCTTTATGGCAAAAACGGAGACACCATCATCGTCAATTCCAATACCATTCACTCGCTGCAGACAGCGAGCAACGTCAGCATTTACGACTGCCTGATCGTGGAGGAATACTGGCTGCGCAAATTTGACGTGCGGCTGGACGAGCTCCTCTTTCCAAGCCAAATTCGGGATCAGGAGGTTTGCGCACAATTCCGAAGGCTTACGGAGGTCTTTGCTTCGGCCGCCCCCTACCGCATCATACGCACGCAGGCGGAGGCGCTTTCGATGATGGCCTATCTGCTGGAGCACTATGCCGCTTCCAATACCCTCTTTTCTGCGTCGCATCCGGAGTTGTCGGCCTTGATCAAGAAAATCGTCGAGTATATCCGCGAACATCTGAGCGAGCCCATCACCATTGACGATATCAGCCGGGAGGTCAATTTCAGCAAGAGCTACGTGTGCCGCACCTTCCATCGGTTTACCGGCAAAACCATCATGGAAATGATCAATTCCCTGCGCTGCGCGCAGGCGCAGACGCTGCTCGCCAGCAAAAAATATACGGTGGCGGAATGCGCCCGCATGTGCGGGTTTTCCAATCCCTCGTACTTTGCCAAAACGTACAAGCATTTTATCGGCGAGCTGCCGTCCGAAACCCGCAGAAGCGACTCGGCGCAATAAGGTAGGCACCGCCCCGGATACAACAAATGCCTATGGGCCATAGAGAAAAGAAAGACCGCCGGCACGGCTTTCTCGGTAGGGTTCGCTGCAACAGGATGCCTGTTGCAGCGAACCCTTTTGCGACCTCTTATATACGTATGCCGAACCGGAAGTGTATGGTCTTGTCGGTAAACTGGTAGTCCTTGTGCAGCACGGTACAGCAGGCGGCGGAACCGATGCCGCTGTCCTTATAGTCGATGCGCACCGTCACATACGGCTCTTCCTGCAGTTCGCAGGCGTGGCGGGTGTGCGCCAGCTGCCGCGCGGAATAATTGGACACCTGGAACTCAAACACATCCTCGGTGAAAAAGGTAAGGCCTCCGATGGTGAGTTCTTTGGTCCGGGTATGATTGCCATGCTCCTGCGGCTTGATATATCCGCCCCATTTCACCCAGGGCATCTGGGGCTTCCGGCACGACTTCCTGCCGTGGAACTGCTATTTCTATTACAACATGCAGCACATGTACGGGCCGCTGTTCGCCGCCGGGCACGGGTATCTGGCGGACAACTACTACCGCATGCGGCGGCAGGGACTGGACGCCGCGTACCGCTATGCGAAGCGGTTCAAGAATCTGGACGGCGCCTTTTACCACGACGTCACCGACCGCTACGGCCGCGGCGCCGACTACGATTCGGACAACTGTACTCCGTCGCCGCAGCTGGCCATGGCCATGTGGCACTACTACCGCTATACGGGGGATGAAGCCTTCCTGCGGGAGACGGTGCTGCCCGTGATGATCGGGGCCGGCCGGCTGTATCTGAGCCTGCTGCATAAGGAGGAGGACGGGCTGTACCACCTGAGCGGCACCACCGCCTACGAGGGGAATCCGCCCTGCCGCGACGCCATCACCGACATGGCCACCATCCGCGTGCTGTTCCCGGTTCTGCGGGAATACGACGCCGAGCGGCGGGAGAAGTACGACGACGTGCTGGCTCACCTGCCCGATTTCATCGCGGTCCCGCTGGAGAACGTGGACTGGGACGGCGACGTCTTCACCTTTGGCATCGGCGCGGGTGAAAAGCCGCTGGCCGATAACGGGGTCCTCGCCTACGGCCGGGACGACGAGGGCCGGCCGCGGCGGCGCTCCTACGGCGATCCGGCCTGCGATAAAGGCGGCTACGGCTTCCCCGACGTGGAACTGGCGCCTGTCTATCCGTCGGGACTGGTGGGGCTTGCCCAGAAGGACACGCTGTTGTTCCAGCGCCTGCACAACCAGCTGATGCTTCATCCGGTGGTGCACGGGTGCATGCACTGGTGCATGGTGCCACTGTACATGGCGCGCATGGGCATGGCGAACAAGCTGCCCGCCTATCTGCGTGAATTTCTGAGCGAATGGCAGGTGTTCCCCAACGGCTTCGACGGCGACGGCCCGGCCGGCGCGCGCTATGCCCGGGAACGGCTGTGCTATACCGGCATTTACTGCGTCGGGTCGGATTTCAAGACCAAAACCGAGACCTTCCGGTTCCGGTATTTCGACTTTGAAACCACCCCCATTGCCGCCCACGCGGCGAGCGAAGCCCTGCTGCAGAGCTACGACGGCATTCTGCGCATCTGTCCCGCCACGCCGGCAGAGGACAAGGTGGCCTTCCGGCTGTTCGCCGAGGGCGGCTTTATCGTCCAGGCCGAGGTGACCGCCGATTCCTATGTCCTCACGGTGGACAATCTGCGCGGCGAACCCTGCCTGCTCAAGCTGCCGGCATATGGGAGCCAGACACCGCATGTATACCGGCTTGACGGGGACACGGCCGCCGCGGTGCAGCCTGTCGTGCGCATGGAAGGCAACGAGCAGGTGCTCGACCTCACCGGCGTCTTTGCCAAGGGCCAGCGCCTACTGCTGTGCAGCGAGGAAATCGAAGCGCTGCAGCTTGAAACCCCGGCGCCCGCTCAGCCCAACGCCACCATGAAGGAATGCGGCAAGGCCACCCTCGGCTCTCCCGCCCTGCCCCGCCGCAATTAAATTAAAAAACAGGAGGAATCGACATGTCCGGATTTACGTATGAAAGCGAAGAAACCACCCGCCAGCTGGAGACCTTTGAATGGGACAACATCTGGTGGGAGCACACCGAAAACACCGCGGCTCCGCGCGCGCTGATCGTCGGGGACTCCATCTCCTGCGGCTACCGGCACGTGCTCAACCAGAAGCTGGCCGGCGACATTCTGGCCGACGGGTTCGGCACCTCCAAAGCGGTGGACAACCCCTTCTTTATGAAATCGCTGCATCTGTTCATCGAGCAGATGAGCCGCCTGGACGCCATTGTGTTCAACAGCGGCCTGCACGGCTGGCACCTGTCTACCCCTGCTTACCAGGCGGCTTACCGCCAGATCATCGGCGAGCTGACCGCACGCTTCGGCGATAAGAAGTTTGCCATCGCCCTGACCACGCCGGTGCGCAACGCCGCCAACCTGGCGGAGTTTGAAGACCGCAACGCCGTCGTGATCGAGCGCAACCAGGCGGCGCGGGAGATCGCCGCGGAATACGGGCTGCCGATGCTGGATTACTACACCCCGCTGTCCGACAAGCCGGAGCTGTTCTCCGGGGACGGCGTGCACCTGACCGACAAGGGTTACGACCTGCTGGCGGAGCTGTGCGCGGCGTATATTAAAAAATAAGGAGTTCTCCGTATGACCGAACATGTGTATAACCTGAACCAGCGCACCGGCCCGGCGCCGCAGATCCGCAAGCTCGGCGCCATTCAAAGGGGCATGGAGCAGACCCCTGTCATATGGCAGGGACGCTTCATGATGGCGGAAAGCATGATCCCTGACGGCGTGTGCCCCCGTCAGTATATCCGGGTGCGCGACATCGAAACGGGCGAGGTCACCCCGCCCTTCGGCGAAGATTACTACTTTGCCTCCGCCTATGCCGAGGGGGACACGCTGTATGTGTTCGCCACCTGCAAGCACGACGATCGGGAACTGACCATGTACACCACCGAGGATGCCGAAGCCTGGCACGACTCCCGCGGCGGCCATACCGTGCGCATGTTCAAGACCACCGATCTGCAGCATTGGGAGATAAAGGATATCCTGCACTGCCCCGAAAAGCGGTTCTGGAACACCTCGGTTTGCCGCAGTGACGACGGGTATCGGATGGCCATCGAGGTCAGCGCCGAGCCCGGCTTTGAAATCCCCGCGATCGGTGTGCACTTCACCTCCTTCTTCGCCAAATCCGCCGATCTGGAGAACTGGGAGATGCTGCCCGATGCGTATTCCTATACGCCCGAGCGGTACAACGCCTGCCCCGCGCTGCGCTGGGCGAACGGCTGGTACTACATGATTTGCCTGGAGGCCCTGCCCTGCGTGCGGTACGCGCCGTATATCTACCGCACCAAAAACTTCCTCGACTGGGAGGTTGGCTTCCACAACCCCATCATGATGTGGAGCGACGAAGACCGGAAGATAAAGCCCGGCTGTACCTTCACGCCCGAGGAACGCGAGCTGCTCGAGACCGGCCTCAACATCAACTGCAGCGATGTAGATCTCTGTGAGTATCAGGGGAAAACCCATATCTTCTATGGCAACGGCGATCAAATGACCTATTCCTTCCTGTGCGAGGCGGTATACGACGGCCCGCTGGACGAATTTCTGGAGGCCTTCTTCCGCTGATTCGTCAAACCTCAGTCTTTCTGTACCTGCCAACGACGAAGCCCGGCCATCCGATGGATGGCCGGGCTTTTTTGGCCTTCTGCCCAGCGGCGGCCTGCCTGCGTCGTGCAGCGGCGGACAAAAACGGGGCCGGCGGCATATACTGCTTTGACGGGTGATATGCGGCATCTGCGCATGCGGAACCGCCCGCCGGCGGCGCTGTCCGCGCCGCCCCATATGAAAAAGCGGTCAACACCGCCTTCTCCCCAAACGGTTAAGGCCCTGTAAGGCGGCGCACCCTTTTTTATATACAGGACGGGGCAGCTGTCCCGTCCCACGAACAAACCGGCGGAAGCCATAGGCTTCCGCCGGTTTGACAGACTGAAGAGGGGACGCAAATGCGTCCCCTCTCTCGTAATTTGGTTATCCCTGTACCGCTTGGTTCTTTTTGCCGCGGTACCGCAGCAGCACGAACACAAACGCCGCCACCACGGCCAAGGCCAGCACTACGATTTTCAGCCAGCCGTACAGCGCGCCTTCCGGGTCGGCCGCGATATCGGCCAGCTCGGACGCGATGAAGAAGCCGCCGCCCACGGCGGCCGCCGCCACGCCCACAAAGGGAAGGGCGTTAAACAGGCCGCGCAGGCTGACCTGGCTGTCCGCCGGCACACGGCGCGCCGCATAAAAGAAGATCAGCGCCAGCACCACGCCAACCGCGGTGGCCACCCCCACCGACAGCCAGTTCACGTTGGCGATGCCGGTAATGTCGAAGTCGCCCGTTTCCGCATTCTGCAGGGGCAGGGCGATCTCCTTGACGTCCCAGGCCGCGGCCGCGGCCAGCAGCGCCTTGGCCAGACCCGAGAAGAAGATCGCCGCATCGGGCCGCCGCGCCTGCGGGGCGCAGCGGGTGATGAACTCGCTGCGGAAATCCAGCACCCGGGAAACGTACACCGCACCCAGGATGGTGATGATGGTTTCGGGCACCATATAGGTGGCGTTATACGCCAGCGAATACACGATCGCGCCGCTCGTCGGGATGGACAGCCCCGCCCAGATGGTGCAGCCCACAACCACATGGCAGACATAGCGCACCGCACAGGCGAGCAGCGTACCGGCCGCCAGCGCCGCGCCCTGATCCTTCACCGACTTGCGGAACACACCGCCCAGGCCCAGCGCCATGAACGCGAGCACATAGTCGAACACCAGCACGGCGATAACCGCCTGGGGCGTGTTGACATAGGTAAAGGAGCTCATGCCGGTGACAATCTGCAGCAGGCTGAAGGCCGCGGCGGTGAACAGACCCCACGCCGTACCGTAGCGGTAGGCGATGAGCAGGATCGGCAGCATGCTGCAGGCGGTGATGCTGCCCCCATAGGGGAGATCGACGATTTTGACCAGGCTGAGCACGGTGGCAAAGGCCAGCATGATCGCGCTTTCGGTCAGGCGGATGGACTTGCGGGTTTGCATGGACGTTTCTTCCTTTCTGTCTACTGCCCAAAGCGCATGTTTGCAAAAAAAGCCCTCCACCAAGCGGGTGGAGGGCAGTCTTCCGTCGAGCGGCCGGAGGCACGCCCCCTTTCGGGCGCGCCGTCCTGTGAAAACATCCCTCCGCCGGTATTACCCGGATCAGGTTCAGGGTTTAAAGCCGATGGCTTCCTCTCAGCCGGCCCGTTTGCCAGCACCCCTTGTTTCGCTTTATGCAGTTGGTTGTCTGCCGTGTTTCACGGCGTTATCAGCATACACCACTCGACGGCGTTTGTCAAGAAGCGCCTTATTCCGCCTCCACAAAGGTGATCGCCGCGTCCTTGCGGAGTGCCAGGCGGCACTCCGCCTCGACGCATTTGGCGATGCCGGCCAGCACGGGACAGGCCGCGTGCACGGGAAAGTGCGCGAGCGCGTACTCGTACAGCGGGCCGCTCCCCGGCCGGGTCAGGCACAGCTCATACGCGTCAAAAGTATCCCCCAGCTCCTCCATCATCTGCTGCACCGACGCGCAGCCGGACGACACCTGAAGCCGCACCTCCATCTGATCAGCCGAATCGGCGGTCACCATGGTGGTAAATCCGCACACGCCCGGTTCGATTTTCACTTTGGTCATAACACAACGCTCCCTTTTTTATTTCCTATAATACTCCCTTTTTCGCCTCCGGGCAACGGGAAGTGCAAAAAATGGCATTCTCCCCTTGACAAATGCGCAGGGATAGAGTATAATCTGTAAAGTTATTTGCTTTACACCTTGTCGAAGAAAGGGGAAGCCGCGGCATGGCCAAGAATTTGGAGATCGCCCTGCTGTTTGATTTTTACGGCGATATGCTCACCGAAAAGCAGCGGGACGTGGTGGAGCTGTATTACAACGACGACCTCTCCCTTTCCGAAATTGCCGAAAACGAGGGCATTACCCGGCAGGGGGTGCGCGATTCCATCAAGCGCGCGGAGGCGCAGCTGCTCGAAATGGAGGACCGGCTCGGCCTGGCCCGGCGGTTCCGCACCATGCGGGAAGGCATTGAAACGATCCGCGAAGCCGCCCGCGACATTCAGGACTTCAATAACCGCTACGGCTATTCCCGCGAGATCGACGACCGGGCGGGCCGCATTCTGGCCATGGCCGAAAGACTCGCCCAAGAGTAAAATATAAGCTATTATTTACTATTAGTATAACAAGGAGAACGCAAGGCATGGCATTTGAAGGCCTTTCCGAAAAATTATCGGCCGCGTTCAAGCGGCTGCGTTCCAAGGGTAAGCTGAGCGAGGCGGACGTGAAGGAAGCCATGCGCGAGGTGCGCCTCGCCCTGCTGGAAGCGGACGTCAACTACAAGGTGGCCAAGGATTTTACGGCCAGCGTCACGGCCCGGGCAGTGGGCGCACAGGTGATGGAAAGCCTCACCCCCGCCCAGATGGTCATCAAAATCGTCAACGAGGAGCTGACCAGCCTGATGGGCGGCGAGGCGGCCCGCCTCGCGACGACCAACCGGCCGCCCTGCATCATCATGATGTGCGGCCTGCAGGGCTCGGGTAAAACCACCCACTCGGGCAAGCTGGGGCTCATGCTGAAAAAGCAGGGGCACCGGCCGCTGCTGGTGGCGTGCGACGTGTACCGTCCCGCGGCCATTACCCAGCTGCAGGTGGTGGGCGAAAAGGCCGGGGTGCCCGTCTTCGAAATGGGCACGGCCAACCCGGTGGACATTGCCAAAAAGGCGGTGGCCCACGCGCGCGATTACGGCAACGACTACGTCATTCTGGATACGGCCGGCCGGCTGCACATCGACGAGCAGCTGATGAACGAGTTGAAAAACATCAAGGCGGCCGTTTCGCCGCATGAAATCCTGCTGGTGGTGGACGCCATGACCGGCCAGGACGCCGTCAACGTCGCCTCTTCCTTCAATGAGGCGCTGGGCATCGACGGCGTCATGCTCACCAAGCTGGACGGCGACACGCGCGGCGGCGCGGCCCTTTCGGTGCGTGCCGTGACCGGCAAGCCCATCAAATTCGCCGGCGTGGGCGAAAAACTCGATGAGCTGGAGGTATTCCATCCCGCGCGCATGGCCTCCCGCATTCTCGGCATGGGCGACGTGATGTCCCTCATCGAAAAGGCAGAGATGCAGCTCGACCAGAAAGAGGCCGAAAAGCTGGCCCGCAAGATGCAGGAGGATAAATTCGATCTCAACGACATGCTCGATCAGCTCCGGCAGATCCAGAAGATGGGCAATCTCAAGAATATACTCGGCATGATTCCCGGGCTGGGCAGCCAGATAAAGGACATCGACATCGACGAGCGGCAGTTTTCCCGCGTGGAGGCCATCATCCTGTCCATGACCCCCGCCGAACGCAGCAAGCCGGATATCCTCAACCCTTCCCGCAAGCGGCGCATCGCGGCGGGCTGCGGCATGAAGGTGGAGGACGTCAACCGGCTGGTCAAGCAGTACGATTCCATGCGCCAGCTCATGAAGCAGATGAAAAGCATGGGCAAAAACAAAAAAGGCCTGCGCGGCCTGCCGCGCGGCATGGGGTTCCCCGGCGCAGGCGGGGGCGGCGGCCGGCGGTTCGGCTTCTGACCCTTCTTTCACAGGCATTCAACCCAACAGGGGCCGGTCCGGCCCGCCTTGGTTGAAGATAAATTTTGTATCACATTACTGGAGGTTATCACATGGCAGTCAAAATCCGTCTGCGCCGCATGGGCGCAAAGAAAGCGCCGTTCTACCGCGTGGTAGTGGCGGACTCCCGTTTCCCCCGCGACGGCCGCTTCATTGAGGAAATCGGCTATTACAACCCGCTGGAAGATCCGGCCGTCATCCAGATCGACGGCGAAAAGGCTCAGAAATGGATCGCCAACGGCGCCCAGCCCACTGACACCGTCAAGATGCTGCTCAAAAAGGCCGGCATCGTGAAATAAGGCGGCATACCGCGAAGTCGTCTTACCGCAGCGATTCGGCTTCGCGCGATACCATGCGGCTGCGGAGAAAAGGGGCTTGAAATGAAAGAACTGCTGACGACCATCGCCAAAGGGCTGGTGGAGAATCCCGACGCCGTTGAGGTGCAACAGGACGAGCCGGCGGAAGACGGCACCATCGTGTTCCACCTGCATGTGGCCCCCGACGACATGGGCCGCGTTATCGGCAAGCAGGGGCGTATCGCCAAGGCCATGCGCACCGTCATGCGCGCCGCCGCCACCCGCCAGGACATGAAAGTGTCCGTCGAAATCGATTGATATGCGTCTGCGGGCCACGCTGCTGGCCCGCATTTCGCGTTTTACAGCGACTCGCAGGGAGGAGAACCGCCATGCCAAGACATCCGTTTCTCGAAGCCGGGCAGATTGTCGGCACTCACGGCGTGCGCGGCGAGGTGCGCGTGCAACCGTGGTGCGATTCGCCCGCGCAGTTCGCCGCCATGACCCGTTTTTTCTGGGACGAGGGGCAAACCCCTGTCCGGGTGAAGGCCCGTCCGCATAAAAACATCGCCATCGCCCGTATCGACGGGGTGGACACGGTGGAGCAGGCCGCCGTGCTGCGCGGCCGCGTGCTGTACGCCCCGCGGGAGGCATTCGGCCTGCCGGCGGATCGGCATTTTATCCGCGATCTGCTCGGCATGACCATTGTGGACGCCGACGACGGGCAGCCCTACGGTACCCTGACCGACGTGAGCGACACGGGCGCCAACGCCGTCTATCATCTGACCATGGGCGAGGACACGGCGACGCCCGGACGGGAGATCCTGATTCCCGCCATCCCCTCGGTGATCCTCTCGGTGGATCTGGACACCGACTTTATCCGGCTGCGCCCGCTTAAAGGATTGTTTGACGATGAGAATTGATTTGCTGACCCTGTTTCCCGCCATGTGCCGCGCCGTGCTGGACGAGAGCATTCTTGGCCGGGCGCAGAACAAGGGCGTCCTCGATGTGCGATGCCACCAAATCCGCGATTATACGCTCAACCGGCAGAAGCAGGTGGACGATTACCCCTACGGCGGGGGGCTCGGCATGGTAATGAATGCCCAGCCCATCGCCGACTGCTTCCGCGCCGTATGCGCTGACAGCGGCCGGCGGCCCCATTTCATCTACATGTCTCCCCAGGGTGCGGTGCTCACCCAGCAGCGGGCGAAGGAGCTCGCCGCCCTGCCCCAGATCTGCGTGCTCTGCGGCCACTATGAAGGGGTGGATGAGCGGGTGCTTGACGCGCTGGTGGACGAGCAGATTTCCATCGGCGATTTTGTGCTCACGGGCGGCGAACTGCCCGCCCTCGCCCTCATCGACTGCGTGGCGCGCATGGTGCCCGGCGTGCTGTCCGAGGAGGGCTGCTTCACCGAGGAAAGCCATTTTTCCGGTCTGCTCGAATACCCGCAGTATACCCGCCCCGCCGTGTGGGAAGGCCGTGCCGTCCCCGAGGTGCTGCTCACCGGCCATCACCAAAACATTGCAAAATGGCGGCGGGAACAGTCGCTGGCCCGCACGCTGCGCCACCGCCCCGATATGCTGGAAGCCGCCGTGTGCGCCGGCGAATTGACGGCGAAGGAGCGCGTTTTCGTCGACGCCCTGCGCCGGGAGGCTCCGGATGGCCAAAAGATAGGCAATTTGCCTGTCGAACCCACCGGTATTTCCAGTAAATGAGCAGTATTTTTGCCGCAGATTCGATTTTGTAACCAAAAGTTATTCACTTAATTTGGTATTCGGCATAAATCGCTATTCCCCCTATGATTCAAAATAGGGCAGAGAACCAAAAATTTGTCCGGTTCACAGAATTGTTCACAATGACGATTGACGGCGCATATATTTGTGGTATAATAAGAAAAAAAGGCGGCGCGACCGTCTTTTTTCCTGCGTGGACGGGAAAAGACACGCGCCGGAAAGTATGCCGCCAACCGGTAAAATCAGGCTTTTTGAGAGGGAGATTTTGAATATGTATGTAAAAGACGTTTTGGTCCAGAATCAGGTCGGGCTGCACGCCCGTCCCGCCACCTTCTTCATCCAGAAGGCGAATGAGTACAAATCCTCCATCTGGGTGGAAAAGGAGGAGCGCCGTGTCAACGCGAAGAGCCTGCTCGGCGTGCTGTCGCTCGGCATTGTGGGCGGCACCAACATCCGCATCCTGGCCGACGGCGCCGACGAAGAGAGCGCCGTGGACGGCCTCGTGAGCCTGTTGGAGTCC
>CABSLQ010000009.1 GCA_902478605.1 uncultured Oscillospiraceae bacterium | reverse complement strand
GCTATAATACCACTTCCCTCCCCCTCATGTCAATACCCTTTCTTCATTTATTTTTTCCCAGCGCAAAAAGTGTGCGTTTACCCAAAAATTCGACCAAAAAAGCAAAAGATTGCTGGAAATCCTCTCCACCTCCCATGCAGGCGGCATAATTGTGCGAAAACCTGACAGACTAGGGACAAAATGCCGTTTGAGGAGGGCTTTGATTCATGGATACGATACAGCTGCCAAAGATACATGGCCTGCGTGCTTCCCTGTGGCGGTTTGCCGTCCTGACCATAGCGGTTCTTTTTTCGCTGGCGCTCTTTTCCGCCGGCCGGACGGTCGCCGTTCTGTCCAAGGAGGGCTCCCGCGGTGAGGAAGTCCGTCAGATCCAAACCAAGCTGAACAACTGGGGCTACAACGCCGGTAAAGTGGACGGCATCTACGGCAAGCAGACCAAAGAAGCGGTTATCCGCTTCCAGAAGAAAAACGGGCTGACGGCGGACGGCATTGCCGGGCCGGCCACCCTTAAAGCGATGGGCATCTTTTCTTCGGGCAGCAGTTCCGGCGGCAACTACAGCCAAAGCGATTACAACCTGCTGGCCCGGCTCATCTCCGCCGAAGCGCGCGGCGAGAGCTATACCGGGCAGGTGGCGGTCGGCGCGGTCGTGCTCAACCGGGTGGCGCATCCTTCTTTTCCGGACACCATCGCCGGCGTCATCTACCAGAACGGCGCCTTTTCCTGTTTATATGACGGCCAGTTCGATCAGCCGGTGGCCGAAAGCAGCTACCGTGCGGCACAGGATGCCCTCAACGGCTGGGATCCGTCGGGCGGAGCGATTTACTATTATAACCCCGTAACCGCCACCAACAAATGGATCCGTTCCCGTCCCATCATCACCACCATCGGTAAGCATGTCTTCTGCTCCTGAAAAAAGGTGGGGCGCCGCGGCGCCCCACCTTTTTATTGCCCCGCAAGCAGGGAACGCAGCGCCGGTTCGATCCGCTCCGCCATGCGGGAAAAGCCCAGATCGTTCGGGTGGATCGAGTCGGCGGAGCAATTGTCGGGGAACCGCGTTCCAAAAAATTCCGCCCCGTCAATAAAGCCGACGTGTTTGTCCCCTTCCGCCTGTGCGCGGCGGTAGGTTTCCCGGATAATGGCGCGCCGCTGCGCGGCGTCCTCCGGATTCCAGAGCGCATCGCATTTGGTAAGCATCAGGATAGGCAGATCCGGCTGCTTTTCCCGCACCCTTTTATAAAAAGGATAATGGGTGCGGGCCAAGTGCGCGGGATCGGGCGCATTATGATCATAATCCAGCACGAAGGCGCTCATGGTCAGGTCACCGATGAAATCGGCCAGCTCGATTTCTCCCTTCGCGTTGCCGCTGAATCCCAGATTGAGATAGTCCGCATCCATCGCCCGGCACAGCATGGCGACATAATTGTTGCCCGGCCGGCTCGCACAGGCGCCGTGCGTGATGGAGGAGCCGTAGAAAACCAGCGGTTTGGCTATGGTCAGCGGCGTGGCCTCCTCCAGCTGCGCTCCGGACGGGAACCCCACCTCCAGAGACTCGACGCCGTTGTACAGCGGAAAATACACCGTGATCTCTTTCCAGCCGGCCGCCAGCTCCCGCTTTTCGTCGAGAAGCAATCCATTGCCCGGCGCCATCAGATTCCAGACAAACCGCCCGTTTACATACAGATCGAACCCGTGGCGCATCAGCCGCGGCATGCCATGGCCGAGCACGTCTTCTTCCCGCAGCCGGGCACGCAGCGCGATACTGTCCGCATCGGTGCGGAACCGCAGCCGTACGCCCGTCGTGTGGTACGACAGCTTGCGCACATCTTCGGACAACACGCCGCGTACATTCCCCGGCAGCCGGCAGAGAGGAAACGCTTTTCCCTCCTGCGTGCCAAGGCCCCACAACCGCAGCGGCCCCTCAAACCGATCCCGCCATACCATCCCGTTGTTTTCTGTCATGTCCGCTCACTTCTTTCCTTTAGAATGCTTCCGTTTCCATCATGACAATCGCGCAGTCCTCGCCCGGCAGATGCAGCACGTCCTCCGCTATCCAGCCGCCGCCGAGCTGCACCGTGTATCCCCGCCACTCGCCGGGCAGCACCACGGTACGCTCCGCCTCCGCCCGGTTGACTGCACAGAGCAGCCGGCTTCCTTTTGCCGCATCTTCCCGCAGGAAGCACACCACCTCATTGCCGGCCGGCAGCGGCCGAAAGGCCCCTTCCTTCAGCGCGGGGCAGACCCGGCGCAGCTGACCCAGCTTCCGATGCCAGCCAAGAAGCCCTTCGTCCTCCTGGCCCCACGGGTAACAGCCGCGGTTGAACGGATCGCGGTATCCCTCCATGCCCGCCTCGTCGCCGTAATACACACAGGGCACGCCGGGCAGACAATACTGCAGCGCACTGGCCAGCCGCATCAGCCGCAGCCCCCGCTCCCGCTGCACGGGAGACAGCTTTTGTGCGGCCTGCCATGCGCGGCCACGGCCGCCGGCCGGTTCCCCGGCCAGCAGCGTCAGCGCCCGCTCCGTGTCGTGCGTGCCGATGCTGTTCATCAGCAGGCGGGTCACCTGCGGCGGATAGTTTTCCACCACATCCCAAATCCGGTTGAAAAAGTCTTCTGCCGGCCCTCCGCGCAGGAAATCCAGTATCGCCGCCCGGAAGGGATAATTCATCACGCTGTCCAGCTGCCGGCCGAGCAGATACCGCCGCCGATGGCCATAGCTTTGTTTGTTGCTCGCGTCCTCCCACACCTCACCGAGTATCAGCGCATCCGGCTTTTCCGACCGGGCGGCACGGCGCAGCGCATCGAGAAATTCATCGGGCAGCTCGTCGGCCACGTCCAGCCGCCAGCCGGCTGCGCCCGCTGCCAGCCAGCGCCGCACCACGCCCTGTTCCCCGGTAATAAAGCGGAGAAATGCCGGCGCCAGTTCATCCACCTCGGGCAATGTGGGAAATCCCCACCAGCCGTTGTATTCGCCCGGCCATCTTTTAAAACGATACCAGGTGGCATAGGGTGAGGCGGGCGAATTGTATGCTCCCTCCTCCGGATAGCGTCTTTCCTTATTAAAATACCGGCTGTCCGCTCCCGTATGGCTGAACACGCCATCGAGCAGCAGGCGGATGCCCAGCCGCTCCGCGGTGCGCGCCAGCGACCGAAAATCCTCTTCGGTGCCCAGCAGCGGATCGATCCGGGTGTAGTCCGCCGTATCGTACCGGTGGTTGGAATGCGCCTCAAAAATCGGGTTGAGATACAGGCAGGTCACGCCAAGCTGAACCAGACGGTCAAGCCGCTGTTCGATGCCGCGCAGATCCCCGCCGAAGTAATCGTTGTTGCGGATCGTGCCGGTGGCGTCGGGCCGCCACTCCGGCTGTCCCCCCCAGTCGGAACGCAGCACCCGGTCGGCCGGTACATTCGGCTTTTCCTCCTCCGACCTGGCGAACCGATCGGGGAAAATCTGATACATCACCCCGCCGGCCAGCCAGTCGGGCGTGGTAAATCCCGCTTCATAGCAGGTGATTTGCCAGCGCGCATCGCGGTATTCCCGGGAAAACGCCGCCTGACCGTTCGCCTGCCGGGAAAGATAGGCGGTGCCGTCGGGCAGCGTCAGCTCAAACGCATACCAGTACAATCCCGGCCGGGCAGGCGTGTAGTGGCAATCCCACCATTCGTGATCGGCGCCGTCCATACCGGCCCAAAACATACCGTCCCGCTCGTCCGGCCTGCCATCCATGCAAATCACCAGCCGGCTTGCCGAGCAGTGCCACTCCCTGGGCAACCGAATGCGCAGCCATATGGCCGTCCCTTCCGGGACAGCGCCGAACGGGGAGCGGAACCGCTCCTCCCGCGAATCAAACAGCGTGGACATCGTGTGCTTTCACCTCAATATAGGAATACCCCTATTATCCCACGTTTAACAGCGGGGAGCAAGATCTTTTCCGTGGTATTTTCCGCACCGTCCGCCATAAAGCCGTACGCGGCACATGCAGGAAAGCGGCTCACCGCGTATCATGCAAGAACTCACCATGGGGGCGCCCCTCCTCTGTTTTTCAACCATTTCAGCCCCCGTCCGCTGCTCGTTTTTCCTTTCAGAAGAGGGCTTTGATTGTCTCTTTCGCCCGTTTCCGGCAGGCCATACACCATGGAGCAAACCCGAGTCAACAGGCGATCGTCGAAAAAAACCGGTGCACGATGGTGCACCGGTTTTTTGCGTTTTTATGAATGGGGGAGCTTATTTCAGCCGCGCCTCGAGACCGTCCAGCTCGCTCTGGAGCTTCGCCGGCAGTCTGTCACCGAACTGCGCATAGAATTCCTTGATGCCGTCCAGTTCCTTAACCCACAGATCCTTGTCGACCTGCAGCAGACCCTTGACCGTATCGACACCGATGTCCAGGCCCTCGAGGTTGATATCCTCCGCCTTGGGCACGAAGCCGATGGGGGTCTCCACCGCGTCGGCCTTGCCTTCGCAGCGGTCGATGATCCAGTCGAGCACACGCAGGTTGTCGCCGAAGCCCGGCCAGATGAAGTGGCCTTCGTCGTCGGTACGGAACCAGTTGACGTTGAAGATCTTCGGGGCTTTGTCGCCGAGCACCTCGCCCATATCGAACCAGTGCGCCCAGTAATCCGCCATGTTGTAGCCGCAGAAGGGCAGCATCGCCATCGGGTCACGGCGCACAACGCCCACGGCGCCGGTCGCGGCCGCGGTGGTCTCGGAGGCCATGATGGAGCCTACGAACACGCCGTTATCCCAGTCGCGGGACTGATACACGAGGGGAGCGGTCTTCGCGCGGCGGCCGCCGAACACGATGGCCGAAATCGGCACGCCGGTGGTGGAGTTGAACTCCGGCGAGATGCAGGGGCAGTTCTCCGCCGGCGCGGTGAAGCGGGAGTTGGGATGCGCGCCCTTGGAGCCGTCGGTGCAGTCCCATTTCTCGCCCTTCCAGTTGAGCGCGTTCGTGGGCGGGTTCTTGTCGAGGCCCTCCCACCACACGGTGTTGTCATCCAGGTTGTGCACCACGTTGGTGAAGATGGTGCCCTTGCGGGTGGAAGCCAGGGCGTTCGGATTGGATTTCGCGTTGGTGCCGGGAGCCACGCCGAAGAAGCCGTTCTCCGGGTTGATGGCCCACAGGCGGCCGTCCGGGCCCTTGCGCATCCAGGCGATATCGTCGCCCACGCACCAAACCTTGTAGCCCTTCTTCTGATACGCCTCGGGCGGAATCAGCATGGCCAGGTTGGTCTTGCCGCAGGCGGACGGGAAGGCGGCGGCGATGTACTTGACCTCGCCCTTCGGGTTCTGGAGGCCCAGGATCAGCATATGCTCGGCCATCCAGCCCTCGTTGTGGCCCTGGTAGGACGCGATGCGCAGCGCGAAGCACTTCTTGCCGAGCAGCACGTTGCCGCCGTAACCGGAGTTAACCGAAATGATGGTGTTATCCTGCGGGAAGTGGCAGATATACCGCTTCTCCTCGTCGATGTCGCATTTGCAGTGCAGGCCGCGCACCCAGTCGTTGCTGTCGCCCAGGGTGTCGAGAACCTTCTGGCCCACGCGCGCCATGATCGCCATGTTCAGCACGACGTAGATGGAGTCGGTCAGCTCGATGCCGATTTTAGCCAGCGGAGAGCCGATCGGGCCCATGGAATAGGGAATGACATACATCGTGCGGCCCTTGTAGCTGTCGCGCGCAATGTCATACAGCATTTTGTAAGCTTCGGCGGGTGCCATCCAGTTGTTGGTGGGGCCGGCATCTTCCTTCTTCTCGCAGCAGATGAAGGTGCGGTGCTCCACGCGCGCCACGTCGTTGACCGCCGTGCGGTGCAGGTAGCAGCCGGGCAGCTTTTCCTCGTTGAGCTTGATCATCTCGCCGGTGGAGCAGGCCTCCGCACGCAGCGCTTCGAGCTGCGCCTCCGACCCGTCGATCCAGACCACCTTGTCAGGTTTGACAAGCTGGACCTTCTCGTCGATCCAGTCGAGAACCGTTTTGTTGTTGGTCATTCTATGATACCCCTTTCTTAAGCCATCGCATGCAGCCGATATCGCCCTCTATTATAGACCATCCGCGCAGCGGAACGCAAGAGGACAAATATGAATAATTTGATAATTTTTTAACGTTCAGTCTGTATGTTTGCATTTTTGGTCGCGGCGTCCTGCAAAGACTTTTTTACAGCCCGTTAAACCCGGCGTCAATCGGCAGCGAAGCGCAGGCGTTCAAATTCATTCCCGCCCGGTTTCCCGCCCGGTACTCAAAGAAGCCCTGCGCCCCCACCATGGCGGCGTTGTCCCCGCACAGGGAAAGCGGCGGCACAAACAGGCGCAGTCCCCGCCGGGCGCATTCCTCCTCCATGCGGCGGCGCAGCCCCGAGTTGGCCGACACACCGCCCGCAAGCACAAGGGTGTGTGCTCCGCTGTCCGCCGCGGCGCGCAGGAAATTGTCGGCGAGCATGTCCACCACCGTGTGCTGGAAGGAAGCGGCGAGGTCGGGCAGGCACACCGCCTCTCCCTTCTGCTGTGCGTTGTGCAGCAGGTTGATCACCGCCGTCTTGAGGCCCGAAAAGCTGAAATCGTACGGGCTGCCCTCCACCCGGGGACGGGGCAGCTTATACGCCTGCGGATCGCCGTCCGCCGCCAGCCGGTCGAGGTGGATTCCGCCCGGATAGGGCAGCCCCATCGCCCGGGCCGCCTTGTCAAAGCATTCGCCCGCCGCGTCATCCCGCGTGCGGCCCACCACCGCGAACCGGGTGTAATCCTCCACCCGCACGATATGGCTGTGCCCCCCCGACACGACGAGGCACAGAAAGGGCGGCTCAAGCGCCGGATGCGCCAGATAGTTTGCCGCAATGTGGGCACGCAGATGGTGTACCGGCACCAGCGGCTTGTCCGCCGCAAAGGCCAGCCCCTTGGCATAGTTGACGCCCACGAGCAGCGCGCCGATGAGCCCCGGTGCATAGGTGACCGCCACCGCATCCACCCCGGCGATGGACAGACCCGCGCCCTCGAGCGCCTCACGCACCACGCCGCTTATGGCCTCGGCGTGGCGGCGGCTGGCGATTTCGGGGACCACACCGCCGTACAGCTTATGTTCTTCCACCTGGGAGGCGACGACGCTGGACAGGACGGTCCGGCCGTCCTCCACCACCGCGGCGGCCGTCTCGTCGCAGGAGGATTCGATTCCCAATATCCGCATGTTGCGCGCGGCCCCTTTCCATAAACAAGGCAGGGAAAGGCATGCGCCTCCCCCTGTACCCTTACAGCTTTAATGTATAGATGAGCGCGTCCTCCTTGGGCGAATCGTAAAACCCGGGACGCACGCCTTCCTTTTTATATCCCATCTTTTTGTACAGCGCAATCGCCTTGTCGTTGGAGGCGCGCACCTCCAGCGTGATCCGGGACATATCGTGGCTCTCGGCGTATTTTTCCAGCTGCTCGAGCAGCGCCGTGGCCACTCCCCGGCGGCGATAGGCCGGATGCACCGCCACGTTGGTGATATACCCTTCGTCCAGAATGTGGTGCATGCCCACATAGCCCACCGCGCTTTCGGCGTCCACATCCTCGGCGACGTAAAAGACGGCCAGCGGATTCTGCAGCTCTTCGGCCAGCGCGTCATACGACCACGGCGTGGAAAACGCGAGGCTTTCCAGGTCGGCGAGCGAATCGAGATGATCCGCATGCATGGGCGTAATCATCAGCCCCGTAAGGGGTTTCCCTGCCGGGGGCTTTGTACTGTGTTCGTCCATAATGGAAGTTGTACCCTTTCTGTTAATTTGACGCTCACCGGATAGGCAGCGCCTGTATGGCCTGTTCAAGTGCGTCACGCGTACGGCGGTACACGGCCAGATCGCCGCCGAACGGATCGGGAATGCCACCCGTCCCCTCCGCCAGCACCACCAGCTTGTTGGAAGATACCCCCATGGCGCGCAGCGCCTGTGCATGGTGCGGCGACATGGCCGCCACCAGGTCCGCCCCGGCGCAAAGGGCCGCCGTCACCTGCCGCGAGCGGTGGCCGGACAGATCCAGCCCCCATTCGGCCAGCGCGGCCTGCGCCCCGAAGGAAGCGGGACCGCCGTCCGCCGCCAGCCCGGCGCTTTCCGCCGTGCCAGGAACGCCCTCCTGCTCCATGCGCCGCTGCATAAGGGCAGCGGCCATCGGGCTGCGGCAGGTATTGCCGGTGCAGACAAACAGGATATTCATGACTCTTTCACCACTTCACCCGGAAACATATCTTCCAGCAGTTTCAGCCCCGTTTCCGTCTGGAACACCACCTGCCTGGCGGAGGCAATTTGCGCGGGCTTCATCTGTTCTTCCTCCATATTCACCAGGAAATCCGCCTCCAGCAAAATGCGGCAGTCCAGCCCATCCACATCGGTATAGGTATGATGGCGGCCTATCAGCGTGCACACCCGTTCCACGATCGGCTCCGGCAGCTCATACCGCTCCAGCATTTTCCGCGCCAGAGGCGGGCCTTCCAGCTCCTGATACCGACCCGCTGCCGAACTGTATTTCGCTTCGCTGGCGTGTATACCCACGTCATGAAGTATTGCCGCCAGTTCAAGGGTCAACCGGGCTTGTTCCTCCATATGCTCTGCCGCGGCGATGGCCCCGGCCAGAGCATACCCCTTCAAAAAATGATGGATCCGCCGCGCATCTCCCCGATCCGCCTGTATCATATCCAGCAGCACGGCATGTACCGTTTCCGCTGTCAGTGTTTTTTCCAGCATTGGCGTTCCTCCCGCCATGACAGCGCCGCACATGTGGTCTTTCTGCTGGTCTGTCACGTATCCGAACATGTTTAACCAAAGGGCCGTATTTCAGTATACCGCATATGCGTCATTTATTCAAGGGATACCTTATCAAAATCCACCGCGGGCGAAAAGGCGCGCAGCTGCGCTTCCCGCTCCCGGCAGCCGGGGAGCAATGCCGCCATTTCGGCGTGAAACGCGGCGGAATGGTTCGGATGCACAAAATGCACCAGCTCGTGCAGCATGACCAGCTCGATGCACGCCGGCGGCACACACACGAGCGCCTTGTTGATCGAAATACGCCCCGCCTTATACGAACAGCTGCCCCAGCGCGTCCTGGCCCAGCGGGTGGACATCACGGGCAGCGGCACACCCAGCGGCTCCACCAGCCGGTGCATACGCCGCAGCACATCGGGGAATACCCGTGCGCCCTCCTGCTCGAGAAACGCGCGGATAAGCGGGGCGCACCGGTCGGAATCCCGCACGGTCAGCGTCAGCACGTCGCCGCGCAGCACCATGCCCTCCCGTTCGCCGGGCGCCATGGGGCGCGCCTGCACCCGCAGTCGGCGGCCAAGCAGCCACACGGCCCCGTCCGCCGCGGCCCGGCGTTCCCCCTGCCTTACGCGGGCGCGGGCTATCCACGCCGCTTTCTGCCGCACAAAGGCATCCACCTGTTCCGCCGCCGTCCGGCGGGGCGCCGAAACCTGCAGCGTGCCGTCCGGCTGCACCCGCAGGTTGATATTTTTTACCGCCTTGCGGGTCAGCTCATAGGTCAGCTCGCCCACGCCGGTCTGTATGGTGCGCTGCATGCCATCCTCCAAAAAAGAAGCCGCATCCTGCCGGACGCGGCCCCACGCTTACATATGCTCTTCGATGTAGGTCACCAGGTCGCCCACGGTACGGATTTTTTCGATCTCGTCGTCGGGGATCTCCACATCAAACTCATCCTCGAGCGACATCAGCATATCCACCACGTCCAGCGAGTCGGCGCCCAAATCGTCGGCGATATTGGTCTCCGTCGTGATGGTGTCTTCCTCCACGTCAAACTGGTTGCTGAGAATCATTTTCACTTTTTCCAGTACCATACCGTCCATCCTTCCAAAATATCATAGAGTTTTGCCCCGGCAGTTGAACCCGGGCGGAGCTTTGTGCTATAGTATGATGGCGGGATGCGCTCCCGGCGGCACAAAACCACTACACCCAAATATTATGCGTAAACCATTCGTTTGTCAATCATCTTTTTCACTTTCTTACCATTATTTTCTCAAATCGGGCAATTTCACGGAAAGGACGGCGTCGTCATGCCACAGCAATCCGCCTACCTCGTCATTGGGCATCCCATCGGGCACAGCATGTCCCCTTTTATTCACAAAAGGCTTTTTGCCCTGCAGGGACGCGCCGCTTCCTATACCGCGCAGGACATGGCCCCCGACCGGCTGGCGGATACCCTGCCCGCCCTGCTGCGGGAAGTCTCCGGATGCAATGTGACCATCCCGCATAAGCAGGCGGTGATCCCGCTGCTGGACCGGCTGGAGGATCGGGCCGCCCTGTACCGTTCGGTCAATACCATCGCCGTCACGCCGGCGGGCACGGTGGGCCACAACACCGACGCGGAAGGTTTCCGCCGGGCGCTGGAGGAAGGGGGTGTCCCGCTGGCGGGACGGGTGGCGCTGCTCGGCTGCGGCGGGGCGGGGCGCACCTTTGCATGCGAGGCGGCGCTGGCCGGCTGTTCCATCGTCAACGCGGTGCGTCCCGGCGGCGAAGAGAAGGCCCTCGCGCTGCGCGACTTTGTGCGCGGCCTCGTGCCGACGGTTTCCTACGCTATCACCGATCTGTCCTCCCTGTCGGGGGATTTCGATCTGCTGCTCAACGCCACCCCCGTGGGCATGTATCCGCACGAGGACGCCTCCCCCGTGGGGGACGCGGTGCTGTCCCGCACCGCCGCCGTGTTTGACGCGGTGTACAATCCCGGGCAAACCCTCCTGCTGCGCCGCGCGGCGGCCCACGGCGCGCGCACGGTGGGCGGCATGCCCATGCTCGTGTGGCAGGCGGCCGCCGCGCATACCATCTGGTACGGCGCGGTGTTTGATCCGGCGGATATCGCCCGCCTGATCGACGAGGCCCAGCAGGAGATGGAAACGGTTTTCGGCCGGAAGGGGGACTGACCATGCGCAGCGTGGTGCTGTGCGGCTTCATGGGCTGCGGCAAGACGACGGTGGGGCGGCTGCTCGCCCGGCAGACGGGCCGCCGCTTCGTGGACATGGACGCGTACATTGAGGAACAGGCCGGCATGACGGTGGCGGCGATTTTCGAGCAATACGGGGAGGAGGACTTCCGCCGGCGGGAACGGGAAGCCTGTCAGGCGCTCGGGGCACAGAGCGATCTGGTCATCGCCGCGGGCGGCGGGGCGCTCACCTTTGCGGAAAATGTGCAGGCGCTCTCCTCCTGCGCCATTGTGCTGCTCGAGGTGTCGCCCGAGACGGTGCTGCGGCGGCTCGACGGGGATACCACCCGCCCGCTGCTCGCCCGGCCGGATAAGGCGGCCGCCGTACGCGAGCTGTTTGACCGCCGGCTGCCTCTTTACGAGGCGGCGGCCACCCTGCGCATCAATGGCGAGCAAGCACCGCTTGCCGTGGCGCAGGCAATACAAAGGCAGCTATGATATACGATGCGCGGGATCGCACCCGGCCCGCTCATCTTCTGGAAAAAGACGGCCGAGCGGCCGTCTTTTTTATATGTCCTCCGCCTCGTACTTATCGCGCAGGCGGCGGCGTGCCCGGTCCAGTGTCTCCGGCGGAATATCCGCCAGGATGCAGTCGGTGCACCGCCCCAATGCATCCAGCGAAACGTCGGCCAGCCAGCAGTCCTCTTCCTCCCAGTAAATGCAGAAAGCATTGGCACACTTCAATGTTTCCACCTCTTTATTCTATAGTATTAATATCATACTATATCTGCTGTTCTGTTTCAATAGGAATGGGTAAAATACTGTAGTAACAGGAGGTGTATGTCATGGAGCCATTTCTGGATCTGGCTGTTATCGGCCGGCGTATTCGCGACAACCGGGAATTGCAGGGGCTTTCGCGGGAAGCGTTTTCCGAAAAGGCGGATCTGTCCGTGTCCTTTATTCAGCAAATCGAAAACGGCGATAAAACCATGAAAATCACCTCTCTGTATAAAGTGTGCCAGGCCCTTGGTGTATCGGCGGATTATCTGCTGTTCGGGCGGGAAGCCGTCACGGCGGACAACCTCTCGCGCGCCTTTGCGGCCGCCGCCCCCGCCGAACGGGAACACCTCGAGCAGCTGCTCTTCACGGCGGCCAGGCTGATCCGCCCGGAAGGGGAAAATACAGGCAAGCCGTAATTTTTTCTTGACAAATCCTGTTTGACAGGCTATCATAAAGCCAACGACTTCTCATTGGAGGACCCTTATGCATCATCGCGCCGACAATCGATTTACCGCCGCCTATCGCTTCAGCTTTTATGGCTGGGGCTATTTTTGCTGCGGAAAATCGAATACGGCGACCCCATGAGTAGGCCGGCTCGTCCGGCGCCCATCAGGTGATACTTCAACGCGGATAAACAGGTGGAACTCATGGAAATGGGTTCCGCCTTTTTTATTGCCATTTTATCGAAAGGTTGGATCAGCATGATTATCGTACTCAAGCCCAATGTCACCCGCGAGCAGGTGGAGGAATTCTCCGCCCGCCTCGCCAGCCAGAACAACGTCAAGGTCAACGCCTGGTACGGCGACCATTCCACCGTGCTCGGCCTCATCGGCGACACCGCCGGCGTGGACATGGATTCCATCGCCGCACAGGAAATCGTGGCCAGCGTCCGCCGCGTGCAGGAGCCGTACAAAAAGGCCAACCGCAAATTCCATCCCGACGACACCGTCATCGATCTCGGCGGCGGTTCGGTCATCGGCGGCGGAAAGCTCGGCCTCATCGCCGGCCCCTGCTCGGTGGAAAGCGAAGAGCAGATAAGCGGCGTGGCCGCCCGCGTCAAAAAGGCGGGTGCCGCCTTCCTGCGCGGCGGGGCCTTTAAGCCGCGCACCTCTCCCTACGCCTTCCAGGGCCTGCGGGCCGAGGGGCTCGAGCTGCTGCGCCACGCGCGCCGGCAGACCGGCCTGCCCATTGTGACCGAGATCCTGTCCCCCGCCCATCTCGTGCTGTTCGAGGATGTGGACATCATCCAGGTCGGCGCGCGCAACATGCAGAACTTCGAGCTGCTCAAGGAACTGGGCAAGTGCGACAAGCCGATCCTGCTTAAGCGCGGCCTGGCCAATACAATCGAAGAGCTGCTGATGAGCGCCGAATACATCATGGCGTCGGGCAACGAAAAGGTCATCCTCTGCGAACGCGGCATCCGCACCTTTGAGACCATGACCCGCAACACGCTGGATATTTCCGCCGTGCCGCTGCTCAAATCGCTCTCCCACCTGCCCGTGGTGGTGGATCCCTCCCACGCGTCGGGTGTCAGCGCGCTGGTGGAACCCCTCGCCCTCGCGGCGGTGGCCGCGGGCGCGGACGGCCTGATCATTGAGGTGCACAACGATCCGCCGCACGCCCTGTCCGACGGTGCGCAGTCGCTCACACCTGACCAGTTCGACTGGCTGGCCGCCCGCATCGGCGAGGTCGCCACCGTGTTCGGCAAGACCGTCGCCACCCGGCAGGATTAAGCCGGCGAAGGGAGCCCCTTATGAAAAACAAGACCATTGCCATCGTGGGCCTTGGCCTCATCGGCGGCAGCATGGCGCTCGCCCTCCGGCAGAGCGGCGGCTACACTCTGCTGGGCCTGGATGCCGATCCCGCCGTGCTGGCCGCCGCCGGCTCACGCGGCGCGGTGCACCGCACCGGCGGCCCGGAGCTGCTCGCCGAGGCGGATATCGTGATGCTGGCCCTGTCCCCGTCGGCCGCCCTGGCCTATCTGGAACAAAACGCCGGCCGCATGCGGCCGGGCACCATCGTCACCGATGTGTGCGGCGTCAAGCAGGCGATCGTCCCCCGGGCGACCGCCTTATGCCAGGCCGCGGGCCTGCATTTTGTGGGCGGGCATCCGATGGCCGGCAAGGAAAAAAGCGGTTTCGCCAACGCGGACGCCGCCCTGTTTACCGGCGCCAGCTATATCCTCACCCCGACGGCCGACACCCCCGATACGGCGGTGGAAGAGCTCAAGGCGCTGGCCTCCCGGCTGGGCTGCGCCCGCATGACGGTCACCACGCCGAAACGGCACGATCGCCTTATCGCCTTCACCAGCCAGTTGCCCCATGCGCTGGCCGGCGCCTATGTCCGTTCGCCCTGCTGCCCCTATCACGCCGGCTTTTCGGCGGGCAGCTACCGCGACGTGTCCCGCGTGGCCACGGTGGACGAAAACCTGTGGAGCGAGCTGTTCCTGCTCAATGCCACCGAGCTGTGCGCCGAACTGGATCTGCTCATCGAACACCTGGAGGACTGCCGCGACGCGGTGGCCGCCGGGGACAAGGACCGCCTGCGCGCCCTGCTGCGCGAAGGCCGCGAACGCAAGGAAGCCGCGGGCTGACCGCCCGCTCTGTCAGAAAGGAATTATTCCATATGAAACGCTTATCGGTGCATACGGCCAGCCGCACCTATGACATTCTGGTGGAAACCGGCCTGCTCGGGCAGGCGGGACCGCTCTGCCGCGAGGTCAACCCGCGCGGCACACGCGCCCTGCTTGTCAGCGATTCCAATGTCTATCCGCTTTACGCCGGGCAGGTTGCCCGCTCGCTGGAAGCGGCGGGTTATGCCGTTTCGGCGTTCACCTTCCCTGCGGGAGAAGAGAATAAGCGCCTTGATACGGTGTGCCAGATGTACGCCCGCCTGGCACAAGGGGGCTTCACCCGCACCGACCTGCTCGTGGCGCTGGGCGGCGGCGTGACCGGCGACATGACCGGCTTCGCCGCGGCGACCTGGCTGCGGGGTGTGGATTTTGTGCAGATTCCCACCTCCCTGCTCGCGCAGGTGGACTCCTCGGTGGGCGGCAAAACCGGTGTGGATATCCCCGAGGGCAAAAACCTCGTCGGCGCCTTCCGGCAGCCGGCCCGCGTTCTCATCGATCCCGCCGTGCTGGACAGCCTGCCGCCCGCCTTCCTCACCGACGGGATGGCGGAGGTGATCAAGGCGGGCTGCATCCTCGACGGGGTGCTGTTCGCCGATTTGGAGGACGGCGGGGCGCTGTCCCCCGCCCGCCGGGAGGATACTCTCGTGCGCGCCATCGCCGTCAAGCAGGGGGTGGTTGAACGGGACGAGACGGAGCAGGGGGAACGCAGGCTGCTCAACTTCGGGCACACCCTGGGCCATGCACTGGAAAAGCACTATCACTACACCGGCATTTCCCACGGCTGCGCCGTGGCGGTGGGCATGGTGGAAATCACCCGCGCCGCCGAACGCCGCGGCCTGACCGCGCCCGGCACCCTCGACCGCCTGCTCCCCGTGCTGCAGGCCTATGGGCTGCCCACCGCCGACCCGGCTCCGCTGTCCGCTTATCTGGGCGGGACGGCGCTGGACAAGAAGCGGTCGGGCGAGTCCATCGATCTGGTGCTGCTGCGCACCATCGGCGAAAGCTTTGTGCATCGCATCCCGCTCGCCGAGCTGCCCGCCTTTTTCGCGGACTGATTACCTGAAAGGAGCGGCCTTATGTCTGTTGTCACCGTCTCCCCTTCCGCCATATGCGGCACCCTGTCGGCGCCGCCCTCCAAGTCCGCCGCCCACCGTCTGCTGATCGCTGCGGGGCTCGGCGGCGGCACGGTGCGCGGGCTGCAGCTGTCCGCCGATATGGAGGCCACCCTGCGCGGGCTGCGCGCCCTGGGGGCGGCTGTGCGTCTCGAGGGGGACACCGCCCATATCGTGCCCGGTACACCGCCGGCCGGTTCGGTGCCGGTGGAGGTGGACTGCGGCGAAAGCGGCTCGACGCTGCGCTTTCTCATCCCGCTCTTCGCGGCGCGCGGCGTGCCCGCCCGGTTTGTGGGGCAGGGCCGCCTGCCATCCCGCCCGCTCGGGGTATATGCGGACTGCCTGCCCGCTCACGGCGTGACACTGGAATCGGCGGGCGGTCTGCCTCTCACGGTGGCGGGCCGGCTGCGCGGCGGCGACTACGCTCTGCCGGGCAACGTATCCAGCCAGTTCATCACCGGTCTGCTTTTCGCCCTGCCTTTGTGCGAGGAAGACAGCCGCCTGCGCCTGACCACCCCGCTGGAATCGGCGGGCTATGTGGACATGACGCTGGACGTGCTGCGGCAGGCGGGTGTTCAGGTGCAGCCGCTGGACGACGGCTGGTATATCCCGGGCGGCCAGACCTTTTGCCCTCTCGACACGACGGTGGAGGGCGACTGGTCACAGGCGGCCTTTCTGCTGGCCGCCGGGGCGCTCGGCGGCGAAACGCGCATCACCGGGCTGCGCCCCGATTCCTCCCAGGGGGATCGCGCCGCGCTTGCCCTTTTCCGGGCCTTCGGCGCGGATATTTTGGAACAGGACGGCGCTCTGCTTTGCCGCAAAGCGCCGCTGCACGGCATCGATGTAAACGCCGCACAGATCCCCGATCTGGTGCCTGTTCTGGCCGCCACGGCCGCCTTGGCCGACGGAATCACCCACATCACCGGCGCCGGGCGGCTGCGGCTGAAGGAGAGCGATCGCCTTGCCGCCATGGCGGACGGGCTGCGCCGTCTCGGCGGCCAGATAGAGGAAGGACCGGACAGCCTGACCATCACCGGCGTGCCCCGCCTGACGGGAGGAACCGTCGAAGGGTACAACGATCACCGCGTCGTGATGAGCCTGACCATGGCCGCTCTCGGCGCCGCTGCGCCGGTGGTCATCACCGACGCGCAGAGCGTGGCCAAAAGCTGGCCCTCATTTTTCGAAGATTTTACTTGCATAGGAGGAACTGCCCATGTCGTCGACCATCGGTAACCGCATCCGGCTGTCCATCTTTGGGGAAAGCCACGGCGAAGCCATTGGCTGCGTGCTGGACGGCCTGCCCGCCGGGGAAGCGCTGGACATGGACGAGATTCTCGTCCAGATGGCCCGCCGCGCCCCCGGCCGCGATCAGACCGCCACCACGCGGCTGGAAAGCGATACGCCGCGCATTCTTTCCGGCATGCTGAACGGGCGCACCACCGGTGCGCCGCTTGCCATGATGATTGCGAATGAAAACCAGCGTTCGGGCGATTACGCCAACCTGGAAATTCTCCCCCGGCCGGGGCACGCCGACTTTACCGGCCACGTGCGGTACAGCGGGTACAACGACGTGCGCGGCGGCGGGCATTTCAGCGGCCGCCTGACCGCCCCGCTTGTGTTCGCCGGCGCGGTCTGCCGCCAGATTCTGCGGCGGCGCGGCGTGACGGTGGGCGGACACATTCTGCGCATCGCGGATGTGTTTGACGACGCCCTCGATCCCGTACACGTTTCGGCACAGCAGCTGGAAGAGCTTTCTTCCCGCCCCTTTTCCCTGCTGCGCTCCAAGGCGGAGCCCGCCATGCGCAGCGCGGTGGGAGCCGCCCGGCTGGCCGCGGACAGTGTCGGCGGTGTGATCGAGGCCGCGGCGGTTGGTCTGCCGGCAGGGCTCGGCTCCCCCATGTTCGACGGGGTGGAAAATCGTCTTGCGTCGCTGCTTTTCGGCATTCCGGCGGTTAAGGGTGTGGAATTCGGCGACGGGTTCGGCTTCGCGGCGCTGCGCGGCAGCGAGGCGAACGATCCCTTCGCCTATGGAGCGGACGGCCGCGTCGTGACCACCAGCAACCACAACGGCGGCATCCTCGGCGGCATTACCAGCGGCATGCCGCTGCTGGTGCGGGCCGTGATTAAGCCCACCGCTTCCATCGGACAAAAGCAGAAAACGGTGGACCTGGTATCGGGCAAGGAAGCGGAGCTGATTATCAAGGGCCGGCACGATCCCTGTATTGTCCCCCGTGCTCTGCCGGTGGTGGAAGCTGCGCTTGCCTTCGGGCTGCTCGATCTGCTCGAGAGCGAACCGCATCACCCGCACAGCGAAGACTGAAACAAAGGAGCTGCATCGCATGGCCAATCCGCTCGCGGATATCCGCGCCGAAATCGATAAACTGGATGAACAGCTTGTGGAGCTGCTCTGCCGCCGCATGGACTGTTCCCTGCAGGTGGCGGCCTATAAAACCGCGCACGGTCTGCCCGTACTCAATGCGGACCGGGAACGCGAGGTGCTCGACGGTGTGCGGGCGCAGGCCGCCGCCCATGACCCGCAGGGAGCAGGTTATGCCGGCGCGGCCGCTGTGGTGTTTTCCACCACAATGGATGTTTCCCGTGCCCTGCAGCACCGGTGCATGGATGCCGGGGAGGCGCTGCGCGCCCGCATCGAAGCGGCCCCCCGCCGGGCGGCCGAGCCCGACGCGCGGGTGGCCTGCGCGGGTTGCCCCGGCGCATATGCAGACGAGGCGGCGGGACTGCTTTTCCCCGCCACCCGGGAAGAGGGCGGCCGGCCGCTGTTCGTGCCCTCCTTCCCCGACGTGGTGCAGGCGGTACGGGATGGACAGGTGGACATCGGCATTCTGCCGGTGGAGAACTCCTCCACCGGTTCGGTACACGAGAATTATGATTTGCTTATGGACAACCGCCTGACCATTGCCGGTGCGGTGGAACTGCCGGTGCACCACTGCCTGTGCGCCCTGCCGGGCGCCGATCCGGCCGGCCTGCGGGCCGTGTACTCCCACCACCAGGGATTGTCCCAGTGTGCCGAGTACATCGCCGCGCACCACCTGGAGCCCCGGCAATATTCCAACACAGCGGCCGCCGCCAAAATGGTGGCCGAAGCGGGCGATCCGACCGCCTGCGTCATTTGCTCGCGGCGGGCGGCCGAACTATACGGATTGGATATTATAGATGAAAACATACAATCCGTATCCGAAAATGTCACCCGGTTTATTGCGTTATCCTCCACCCTGCTGCTGCCGCCCGATGCGGATAAGATCAGCCTGATCTTTACCCTGCCCAACGTGACCGGTTCGCTGTACCGCACGCTGGCCCGGTTTGCCATGGAAGGGCTCAACCTCACTAAGCTGGAGAGCCGGCCGGTACGCAACGGCGGGTTTGATTACATTTTTTACTTGGATTTTGAGGGCCATCTGTCCGACAGCGGCACGCTGGATCTGCTTTGTGCGCTTTCCGAAGAGCTGCCTGTATTTCATTTCATGGGCAACTATAAGGAAATCCGTGGATAAGCCATCCGGCTTCCGTTGTGGTGATTTTTCCACAAACGCTGCAGTAGCTGTGGAAAAATTGTTTGGATACGAGATTTCGACAGTCTTCGGTTGTATTTAGTCGCCGCATCCGGTATACTGTTGTTGTAATCGAAACATATATTCCTTATAGTATAATACGGAAAGGATGCGTTTTATGAAAAAGACGATACGTAAAAAGCTGTACGATACCGAGACGGCCGAACGGCTCGGCGGATTTACAGAGGGGATTTTCGGCGATCCGGCCGGGTATGAAGAGCATTTGTACCGCACCCCCACCGGCTCTCATTTTCTTTACGGGCTGGGCGGAACGGACTCCCCCTATCCGGAGGAGACGATTGTGCCCCTCTCGATCGCCAAAGCAAAGGACTGGCTGGCCGCCCATGCATAAGGCGGCATCCTGGCTTATCTCAAGCAAAAACACCGCGGGCAGTTCATTTTGAACTGCCCGCGGTGTTTTTGTGTTCTATTAACCCTCTCCATTTATCCAAGGAGAAAATAGAGCACCGCAACCCGAACACGATGACGTGTTGGGTTTATTAATGGTTTGGCATTTCACGCATTTCCAGGAAAATAACGCCACTTCCCGGCTCAGCGGCTGACTGCCCGCCGATTTGGTCTGTTCGTCTGCCGGCGGGACACCCTCTACAGGTATAAAATGTCGCAATCTGCCTTTTAGCTCTCTTTGTTCTTCCTTCAAAACGGCGATGTCTTCTAAAACGCTGATAAGTGCGACATACGGAACAGCACCTACAATACCTCCGCCCAAAAACAGCAGAGAAATGAGCGGATTGGACCCAAGGGCAAACAAACACCCGATTAATCCCCCGATCAGTTGTAAAACAGCTAAAATGGTTAATACGATTTTCATATACCATCTGCTCCCATATGTTCATGTAAGCCTAAGCCGCATTTTGAAAATATATATTTTTCCCGCCTTTTATTATAAATAAATTCTTAATAAATGTCAATATTTTACTATATTTTGCAAGCAGCGATTTCTATGGGCAGATACCGCCCCATCTCCCGTTTTGGCATTATCCCGGTTACTTTTCCTGTAAATTCGGCAATATAAAATTTTGTAAAATGTTCCACTGCGGACAGTTACGCTCATTCCTTATCAAGCGTCTTAAATCCTTGGCCCAACACCTCTTCGGTGGATACCACGATCATAAAGGCGTGGGGGTCCATGTCCTGCACAAGGGTGCGCAGATGATACAGCTCGGAACGCCGCACCGCGCAGAGCAGTACCCGTTTATCCCGCCCGGTATAGGCGCCGGTGGCGTTCAGCATGGTCACGCCGCGCCCCATTTTCTCGAGCACGGCCTTGGCCACCAGTTCCTCCTGCCCCGTCATAATCAGCAGCATTTTGCCCGAATCGCCGCCGTATACCAGCGCATCCATCACACTGGAGGAAACGAATATCAGCACCATGGCATATAAGGCGCTCTCCAACTGCCGGTATACCAGAGCCGATGCGATGACCACCATCGCATCCACCAGCAGAATCAGCCGCCCGATCGGAATATGCCGCAGCCGGCGTTCCAGCAGGCGGGCCACGATTTCACTGCCGCCCGTTGTGGCGCCGCGCATGTAAATCAGTCCCAGCCCGGCACCCGCCAGTACGCCGCCAAACAGCGCAACCAGAATCTTATCCCCGTGGAATACCGGCAAAAAGCCCGTGACATCGATGACAACCGAGGACAGCACCGTGACGATAACGGTGCGTATGGTAAAGGAAATGCCGCATTTGCGCCAGGCCGCGATAAACAACGGCAGGTTAATAACCAGGATCATGGCGCCGATGGGGAGATGAAAGGCATAGTTGAGAAGGGTGGCCACACCGGTCACGCCGCCGGGTGCAATCTGATTGGGTGCAGAAAAGATATTGACCGACAGCGCATACAGCACGCTGCCCAACAGATAAAAGCCGCTGTCCAGCACGATACGTCCTGTTTTAGACTTGCCGATGCTCTGCTTCTTCGACGCCACCGTCATCCCGCCTTTCCTTGTGCTCATAGCATTGCCGCCCGCATGCCGTTCTATCCGTTTTCGTCCATAATCGCCGCGAACAGCGCGCGCACCCGCTCGTGTTCGCCGCTCAGATACAAAAAGCCAAACAGCGCTTCCAGGCCCGTCGCGCGGTGATAGTCCCCGCCGGTTCGCGCCGTGTGGGCATTGCGTCCCCGCCGGTACACCGCTTCCTCCTCCTCGGTGAGAAGCGGCGCAATTTTGTCGATCGCGGCGGACTGCGCTTCCGCGCGCACAAGGGCCACCGCCTGTTTATGCAGTTCATTAACCGGACGATTCGCCTGACAGATCAGCCGCTCGCGCACCAGCAGCTCGTACACGCCATCCCCCACAAACGCAAGGGCCAGCGGGCTGAGCTCACGCGGGCGAACCTGTTCGGGATACAGCCGCTCCATCCTCTGCCTCCTTAAAACACGAAATCAAATTCAAAATCATACAGGCTGACCGTATCGCCCTCGGATACCCCGGCTGCCACCAGCGCGTCGATCACGCCGGCGGCCTGCAGCACCCGCTGAAAATACTGCAGGCTTTCGTAATCGTCAAAATTGATGCCGCGCATCAGCTGCAGCAGCCAGGGCGCCTCCACAAAAAACACCCCGTCGTGACAGGTTACGGTTACCTCCCGTTTGTTCAACGCCTGCACATCGGGCAGCGGCTCGGGCTCCGGCTCATAGGCGCGGATGGGCGGCAATGTCTGCAGCATGGCGGCACAGTGCTTGACGAGCGCGTCGGTTCCATGGGCAATCGCCGCCATCATGGGAAAATAGGCAAATCCCCTGTCCGCCATAGCCTTCTCAAAGGCCTCCAGCTGTTCATCGGTGGCCAAATCGCACTTGTTCCCCGCCACAATCATGGGGCGGGAGGCCAGCTCGGGATTATATGCTTCCAGCTCCCGGTTGATGATATCGAAATCCTCCAGCGGATCCCGGCCTTCGCTGCCCGCCACATCCACCACGTGCACCAGCATGCGGCAGCGTTCCACATGGCGCAGAAATTCGTGGCCGAGGCCCACGCCCTCGCTCGCCCCCTCGATGACGCCGGGGATATCCGCCATGACGAAGGATACCCCCTCCTCCACCCGGACCACGCCCAGCACCGGCGTAATCGTGGTGAAATGGTAGTTGGCAATTTCCGGCTTGGCCTCGCTGACCACCGAAATCAGGGTGGACTTGCCCACGTTGGGGAAGCCCACCAGCCCCACATCCGCGAGCAGCTTGAGCTCCAGCCGCACGGTGCGCTCCTCCCCCGGCACGCCCGGCTTGGCAAAACGCGGCACCTGTCGGGTCGGCGTGGCAAAATGCTGGTTTCCCCAGCCGCCCCGGCCGCCTTTGGCCGCGATAAACGGCTCATCCCCCGACATATCGGCGAGAAGACGACCCGTTTCGTCGTCATACAGCAGTGTGCCGCGCGGCACCGCGATCACGCAGTCCGCGCCCGCGCGCCCGAAGCAGCGCTTGGCGCCCCCGTTCTGGCCGTTTTCTGCCGCGAATTTCCGCTTATAACGAAAATCCGCCAGCGTGTTGGTTCCGTCCTGCGCCACAAACACCACATTGCCGCCCCGGCCGCCGTCGCCGCCGTCCGGACCGCCGGCCGCCACATATTTTTCCCGGTGGAAAGCGACGGCGCCGTCGCCGCCCTTTCCCGCCCGTATTTGGATGGTCGCCTTATCGATAAACATCCTGGAACTCACCTTTCTCGCCAGTTTACACCGTCCGTATACCCGCAGCGGTCAAATGGATCCCGCCAGATGAAAAAATCCCCGCCCTTACGGCAGGGATGCCGACTCTGTCGGCGCACAGCTGGGCGGAGACACCGGATCGCATGCTCCCGTTTGTCCCCTCCCGTACCATCCCTGTCTTTTATATAAGGACTGCTCCCGAAACGCCTGTTCCCGGAAGCACCAGATACCCCGCCGTACATGTATCGCTGCTTTGCTTTTTCCTGTTCGTTTAAAAAATCCCCGCCTCAGCGGCGGGGATTTTTTACCAGACTTTTTATTCCTCGACCGCGTACACGCTCACACGCTTGCGATCCTTGCCGACGCGCTCAAACCGAACCACGCCGTTCTCCTTGGCAAACAGGGTATCGTCCGAACCGATGCCCACGTTCACGCCGGGATGAATATGGGTCCCGCGCTGCCGCACCAGGATGTTGCCGGCCAGCACAAACTGCCCGTCCGCCCGCTTGACACCGAGACGCTTGGACTCGGAATCACGGCCGTTTTTGGTGGAACCGACGCCCTTTTTGTGGGCGAACAGCTGAATGTTTATCTTTAACATACTGACTCCTCCATACTCTCAACCTGTATCCTTTTGGGATACTGCTCTTGCAATTGTTCCAGATGCAGCTTCAGTCCCCGGAGCAAATCCTGCCCCCGCTGTACATCCCCGCCTGTCAGCTCTATCTGCAGAAAGCCGTCCCGCTGCTTCGGCTGTGCTTTACAGCCGCATACGTCGGTCAGGGTGTTGACTGTCAGATACGCCGCCGATGAAATCGCCGCGCATACGATGTCTTCGCCGCGCACGCCGTCACCGGCATGCCCGCTCAGAGAAAACCCGCAGAGGAGACCGTTCGCTGTCCGAAAGACGGCCCGCGTCATTCTTCCGCGGCGGGCTCTTCGGTCTTGGGGGCGCGGGGCGCTCTGGCATGGATGGTTTCGATCTGCACCTTGGTGTAGGGCTGCCGATGGCCCATCTTGCGCTTGCTGCCCTTCTTGGGCTTGTAGGTGAAAACGGTGATCTTCTTGCCCTTGCCGTTCTTGAGCACGCGCGCATCCACCGACGCGCCCTTGATATACGGCGCACCAACCTTCAGATCCTTGTCGTTGTGCAGCGCAATGACCTTGTCAAAGGTAACGGAGGCTTCCTCGGCCGCATCCAGCTTTTCAACGAACAGAACGTCACCGCTCTGCACCTTATACTGTTTGCCGCCCGTTTCGATAATGGCGTACATGTAGGTTCCTGCCTTTTATTCAGACTCGCTGTCGCCCAGGCGGTGCCCAAAAGGCACACTTTACCAAGCCCGGCACATGCGGCACCGCTTATTTTAGCATGTCCTCTTCGGTTTGTCAATCTTTTTTCAAAACAATCCCTTTTAAATGGGCATAGCAAAACCCTTGCAACTGTACCCTGGCTATGCGACACGGCGCTGCGGGAGACGATTAACCTGTCCTTTGACGGGGGAAGCCCCGGCCCCGAAAACGGTCTTATCCTTTGGTATCCTATGGAGATGCTCATGAAAATCGGCTAGGAACCCATTGATTCGATTTCCCGCCCGGACCGGAGCCCCTGAAAGGCAGCACCGGCGCTTTCGGATGCGCGGGCGTTTCTTATTTTCCTTTAGCCTGCACTTTTTCTATAAACCGATCGGCTTTGACGGTGCACCGTTCATGCACGCCTTCCCCGATAAGCCCCGCCTCATCATAGGCCTCCACCCGGAACACAAACCGCCGTCCGTCCGTTTCGGTGAGGGTTGCACGGGCGTGTACCTTCATTCCCTCCGGCGTGGGACTGACGTGGCGGATGTTGACCACCGTTCCCACCGTGGTGATGCCCTCCTCCAGGCAGGGCTCGACGAGCTTCATACAGGTGTACTCCATCAGGGCCACCATGCAGGGGGTCGCAAATACAGGAAGGGTACCGCTCGCCATATGACTGGCCAGCTGTTCCTCCCCGACGTTCCAGGCTTCCTCATGGGTGGTGCCTATGCATTGCTGTGCGGTTGGCTTCATATACAGCGCTCCTTTTCTACTGGTATATTTTAACGGTTCGTGCTATACTATAGGAAACGTCGATTTCCGGAGGAGGTATCCGTTTGTCCGATTCCACTGCCCGCCAGCCGGGCGGGCGCATCTTCTTTATGGATGAGGTCCGCGGCTTCGACCTGCTGCTGATGATCGCCTATCACAGCTTCTATACGGTCGGCTGGCTGTTTAACGTACCGGCCGGCCGCGCTCTGTTCACCTTTTTCATGCCGGTGGAGCCGTTTTTTGCCGGTTTGTTCATCTTCATCTGCGGCATTTCCTGCCGCCTGTCCCACAGCAACTGGAAACGCGGCGGCCTGCTGTTGGGCGTGGCGATTCTGCTCTCGGCCTTTCTTTGGGTGTTCATGCGGGAGGAAATGATCTGGTTCGGCATCCTGCATTTCCTGTCGGTGTCCATTCTGCTCTTCGCCTTATGCCGTCCCCTTCTGGATAAAATCCCGCCGGTCGTCGGCATCGCGGCTTGCGCCGTGCTGCTGCTCCTCACCTGGTGGCTGCCCGCGGACCGCGGCGCCTGGTTCGGCATCAAGGGCATGTTCGGCGTGGCGGTGCCCGAAGCGGTGCAGGCGCAGGGCTGGCTCTATCCCCTCGGTCTCGGCACCGGACAGGGGGCGGACTATTTTCCCTTTTTCCCCTGGATCTTCTGCTTCCTCGCCGGCTCCTTTGCCGGCATATGGGCCAAAGCGGGGCGCTTTCCCCAGTGGATGTATAAAAGCCGGGCGCCATGGCTTGCCTGGCTCGGCCGGCATACGCTGGTTATTTACGTCGTGCACCAGCCGGTGGTGTATGCTATTTGCTGGCTCGTCACACGGCTCGTCTGAACCGCATAAAACCAAAGCCCGCCCTTCCCGCAGCCGGGGAGAGCGGGCTTGTTTTTTAAACTGCCTGCCGTTTTCCGAACAGCTGCGCGGCCGCGCCGGAACGTTCCAGCGCCGCGTGCAGAATCAGGCCGCACACCGTGCAGGCGATGAGCTGCCCCGCGCCCACCGACGCCATGTTGAGCAGCAGCACCGGCACCGCGAAATGCGGCGACATCAGCGTCAGCTCGAGACCGACCACCACCGCGTTGAGCAGCACTGGCGGCAGCGTCGCCGCCACCGGAACCCCCTTGAAGCGCCAATGGCGCATCCGCCAGGTCAGGACGGCGGCCACCAGGGTGGTCAGCGGACCGAAAAGCAGATCCAGCGCGCCGGCCGGATTGGCTCCCATGCCGAGCCCCACTAAATTGGACACCAGGCAGCCTACCGCCAGTCCCGGAATCGCCGAGGGCGTGAAAACGGCCAGAACGGTGAACATCTCGGACAGGCGGCACTGCACCACGCCGAAGGACGGCGCCGGCAGCAGCAGGGTCAGCGCCGCGTACAGCGCGGCAATAAGTCCCGCCTCGGCCAATGTACGGACAGGAAATGGTTTTTTCATCTTGACGATACCTCCGTAGTTTTGTTTAAGGTCAGGATGGTTTCGAACTGACCACGGGACAAACCCGCCTGTTTACTATACTATAGGCGTCCTCCGCTGTCAAGGCGGCCATACAAATAGGCCCGCCCTTGTTTTCCAATGCGTTTTATATTTTCTGTTTTATACAATATGTTTACTAAATGCCCCGCTTTTTTTCGGCTCAGACGGGCCGCTTTGGCAAGCTGCGGCGTGGTAAAGGCATCCGGCAGGACAGCGGGAAGCAGGCACGCATAGTCCTCCTGGCTGTGCAGCGTCAATTCCGGGCCGAGTGCCACCGGAATACGTTCTGCCCGGTGTGAGCCCTTTTTGCCGTCCGCACTCCAGCCGTCAGCCATACGGTATTCCTCCACATCCACCAGCATCAGCCTCACGGTCAGGCGCGGATGGCCGAGCAGACCGGAAATGGCATACAGCTCCCCCGCCGCATCCCAGAACTGTCCCGTTTTGGGCGACCGGCGCGGCTTGGTCATTTCCCCGCTTTCCGGCTGCACCCAGGTCAGCGTTTTATGCCACGGCAGCGGATGCACGACGGTTACGGGATACTGCTCCAGGAGCCGTTCCAGCTTGGGGCGCAGGGTACCGAAGCCGCGTGTCTGGATCTCGGTCACCCTTTCGCCGTCGAAGATATCCGCCACACAACCGTCAAGGCGAACCTCGTGGTGGCTCTCGTCCGGATCCAGCCAGTATTTGAACACCGCGTGCAGGCTCTTCTCCCCCAGCGTGCCGATGCCGGCCCGCACCTGTAGATGCAGCAAACCCAACCGCTTTGCCTGTTCAAACGTCTCGCTCATACCGGCACGAAGGTCATTTTCGCTTCGAAGCAGATGCCGCGTTCGTGTGTACCGACCACAAACGCCTCCGTTCCATCTGCCCCAGCTGCCATCTGCAGCACCTCTCCCTCCCGGGCTTCCTTCAAAAAGGCAATGGAAAATCCGGTCATTTGTTTTCCTGCCATACCGCCCGGCACGTAATCACATAGATAATCGGCATAGACGGTATTGTTCAGATGCCCGTTCCAGTCGGTTTCCGACCAGCGGACGACATGCCGGTCCACCGGCTGCAGTTCAACAGAAGGCCTCCATTTGCCCGGATCGGGACAGCCGTTGTAGACATCCGTTTGGGTGGCGAGCGCAAACCGGTCGAACGCCTCTGGCCGCAGCAGACGGTGATCCTGCACGTCCACAAGCGCAAAAGCGGTCACACTTTCCACCAGCGGCACGCCCCGCGCATCCTCGAACACATAGCACCGATAAAACTGCGCCCCTCTCGTTCCGCGGTGCCAAGTGCGCAGCGTAACCGTCTCATTGAGCCGCGGCATTCGATGGATGACGCAGTTGGTCCGGGTGAGCAAAAATGCCATACCCGCTTCGAGAAGAACCTGATATCCAAGGCCGCCGGCACCAAGGTGCAGCTCCCCCACCTCCTGCTGCAGCTTGAGGATACTGGCGGGCCGCAGGCACCGATCCGGCCCCGCATCGTAGGTGGCGATCTTCAGCGGCCAGGCATACTCGCTGCCCATCGAACTGGTTTCCATACAATCCCTCTCTATACAAAACGTATTATAGACAATTTAATATACGGAAGGACGAGGAAATCCTCGTCCTTCCGTGTGTCTTATCGAATACAGTCGGTTCCCATATAGGGACGCAGCACCTCGGGCACCGTCACTGTGCCGTCGGCATTCTGATAATTCTCCAGAATCGCCGCTACCGTCCGGCCGACGGCCACGCCCGAGCCGTTGAGCGTATGCACGAGCTGCGCCTTATCCTTGGCATCCCGTTTAAAGCGGATAGCCGCGCGGCGCGCCTGATAATCCTCGAAGTTGGAACAGCTGGAAATCTCCACATAGCGGCCGTAGGAGGGCATCCACACCTCAATATCATAGGTCTTGGCACTGGAGAAGCCGAGGTCGCCGGTGGACAGCGTCACCACCCGGTATGGCAGCCCCAAAAGCTGCAGCACCCGTTCCGCATCGTGGGTCAGCTTTTCCAGTTCCTCGTAGCTGGTCGCCGGATCCGCAAATTTGACCAGCTCCACCTTGTTAAACTGATGCTGCCGGATCAGGCCGCGGGTATCACGCCCAGCGCTGCCCGCTTCCGCCCGGAAGCAGGCGGAATAGGCGCAGTATTTAATGGGCAGCCGATCGCCGTCAAGAATTTCATCCCGGTGCATGTTGGTCACCGGCACCTCCGCCGTGGGGATCAGGAAATAGTCGGGATCCACCAGCTTAAAGGCGTCCTCCTCAAATTTCGGGAGCTGGCCCGTGCCGGTCATGGAAGCCCGGTTGACCATAAAGGGAGGCAGTATCTCGGTATACCCGTTTTCAGTGTGGGTGTTGAGGAAGAAGTTGATGATGGAACGCTCCAGCCGGGCGCCGAGGCCCTTATAGAAATGGAAGCGCTTGCCCGTGACCTTGGCCGCCACCTCGGGATCGAACAGGTCGAGGCGCTTGCCGATGTCCCAGTGGGCCTCCGGTTCAAAGTCGAACGCCCGCGGCTCTCCCCACCGGCGCATTTCGACGTTCTCGGTATCGTCCTTGCCCACCGGCACACTCGCATGCGGTATATTGGGAATGGAGAGCAGGATGTTCCGCTGTTCCGTTTCCAGGTCGGCCAGCCGGGCGCCGAGCGCTTTACCTTGCTCGGCGAGCTCTTTCATCTCCTCGAGAATGGCGGCGGGGTCGCCCCCTTCCTTCTTGATGCGGGCAATCTCCTTACTCGCGTTGTTCTGCTGCGCCTTGAGCGCATCGGTGCGGGCGTTGATGTCGCGGCGTTCCGCGTCGATGGCGATGACGCGGTCCACCTGCGCATCCATGTCCTTGTTGCGGGTGCGCATGGCCTGCTTAACCCGCTCCGGTTCGGTACGCACCAATTTAATGTCCAGCATGTTGATTCCCTCTCCCTGTTGTTATCGTTCGGGGGCCAGCCGAGCGGCCAGCTCCTGCAAATCGTCCTGTCCGAAGAATTCTATGGTCAGTGTCCCGCCCTTTGCGGACGGCGTTACCTTGACCTTGCGGCTCATGTGCTCGGTCAGCGCCAGCTCCACCTCGTCGTAAAAGGAAGGCCGGGAAAAAAGCGCCGTTGCCTTTTCCTTTTTGGGCGTATGAGAAGCCTTGGCCATCCGTTCCAGATCCCGCACCGACAGATGCTTGTCCACCGCAGCGGCCGCGGCATCCAGCTGTTCCTCTTCCGTGTCAAAGGACAGGATGGCGCGCGCATGGCCCGCGGACAATTCGCCGCCGGCCACCATGTTGGCCACCGTTTGGGGCAGATGGAGCAGCCGCAGGGCATTGGCCACGGCCGGCCGGGATTTGTTCACCGAACGCGCCGTTTCCTCCTGCGTCAAGCCGTAGGTTTCCATCAGGGTGCGGTATCCCATCGCTTCCTCCATCGGGTTGAGATCCTCCCGCTGCAGGTTTTCAATGAGCGCGAGCTCCGCCGCCTCTTTATCCGTCATCTCCCGGATAACCACCGGCACTTCGGTGAGCCCCGCCATGCGGGAGGCCCGCCACCGGCGTTCCCCCGCCACCAGCTGATACCCGCCGCCAGCCACCGGCCTGACCAGCAGCGGCTGCAGCACCCCGTGCTGGGCGATGGAATCCGCCAGCTCTGCCAGCGCCGCTTCGTCAAACTGCTTACGGGGCTGTTCCCGGTTCGGTTCGATTTCCGAGAGCGGAAGGGATACGGTCTTCCCTTCCTCCTCGATGGCGTTCTCGGCAAACAGCACTTCCAGCCCCTTGCCTAAACCGCCTTTTTTCACTGCCATTGTGTCACTCCTCCCTGCTTCAGCACCGGCCGCTTACCGCTTTTCACACAATTCCCTGGCCAGCTCGTTATAGGCGGCCGCGCCGCGCGATCCGCCGTCGTAATATTGTATGGGTTTGCCAAAGCTCGGCGCTTCCGATAACCGCACGCTACGCGGAATGGCCGTTGAAAACACCTTGCGGGGGAAAAACCGCTTGACCTCGGTCACCACCTGCTGCGTAAGGTTCAGACGACCATCATACATGGTCAGCAAAACCCCCTCCAGCTCCAGCGTACTGTTGTACAGGCGCTTAACCTGCCGCACGGTGGCCATCAACTGAGATAACCCTTCGAGCGCATAGTATTCGCACTGAATCGGGACCAACAGGGTATCCGCCGCGCACAGCGCATTGAGTGTCAGCAAGCCGAGTGAAGGCGGACAATCGATGAATATATAGTCGTAGCGATCGCGTAACCCGGCAAGTGCCGCCTTCAGCCGGCTTTCCCGCCGTGTCAGCTCCACCATTTCAATTTCGGCACCCGCCAGTTGTATATTTGAGGGAAAAACGTCAAGATTTTGAAAGGCGGTGTGCTGAATGATATCCTGCGGCGCAGCGGCACCGATAAGCACCTCATAGGAGGATTGCCGCACCTGCCGCTTGTCAATACCCACCCCGCTCGTGGCATTGCCCTGGGGGTCGATGTCCACCAACAGGCATCTTTTCCCCAATTGGCCCATCGCCGCCGTCAGATTCACCGTCGTCGTGGTCTTGCCCACGCCGCCCTTTTGGTTGACCACCGCTATGACTTTGGCCATCCGTGCTCTCATCCTTTCCCCACGCGGAGCTCGCTGCCACTATGGCGGCACCTCGCCGCCCGGCACCGTGTGTTATTCCATTATAGCATAGTTTATCGCACCAGAAAAGAGCCCGGCGCCAATTTTACATTGTGGCCGGTTGTTTCATGTGAAACATCGGGCTTGCTTTTCCTGCAGAGATAAGAACAAGGAAAAGCCGTGATAACGGGCTTTCCCTTGGGTGTGGTTTCAAAACGCTGCAGAGCTTAAACGCGGCGCTTCTGATGCTAAAAAAGAAACCTGCGGCGTGCGTTGCTCACCGCAGGTTTGACCTTGATTTGCAAAAGAGTGACCTGCCTCTGGTCGAGCTCATGCCATAAAAAAGGGAGCCGTCAATTCCTGTCGAATTGCTCACCGCAGATTGTGGCACTCCCGGCGGGAATCGAACCCACAACTGTCCCTTAGGAGGGGACTGTTATATCCATTTAACTACGGAAGCGTATGAATCGGTGCCAGATTAGTTTACACCACGCGGCCGGGTTTTGTCAACGCCCGGAGGTATTTTCTTCCCGGGAATTGAAAAGATTTTGCTCCTGGTGTATACTAAAGCGTGTTCCGATATGTCAGACCAATTCGTAAAGGGGGATTTCGTATGCCGCTCGAAAAACTGCAACGGGATATCATTCGCATTGCCCGCCCGAACCGTATCATTTTGTTCAGCCAGAAGGCACGGCCCGATGGATCGCTGTATGCGGTCAAGCTGTGCGTGATTCTGCCGAACGGCGAAGACCCACAGGCCGTGGAACAGCGGCTGTATCTGGATATTGATGCAGAGTTGTCCTTTGATGTACTGGTTTACACGGCCGCGCAGTGGGACAAGCTTGCGCACACGCCCTACAGCCTGGCTTCCCGCGCCCTGGCAGATGGGAGGATTCTGTATGAGGCGTAGCAAGCATTCGGATGACAGCCGGCTGTTTTTTGACTGGCTGGAAATTGCCGCCCGTGATCTGCTGGCGGCGCGCCTGCTCATCGAACAGCAGCAGTGTTTGGAAATTGCCGGATTCCATTGCCAGCAGGCAATGGAAAAATCCTTTAAAGCGTATCTGATTCATACCACGGGCATTTTGGTGGACGGACACAACGTAACGTGGCTCTGCCGGCAGGCCATAAAAACGGATCCAACGTTTGAGCGCTGGATGGATGCCTGCTCCCGCATGAACCGTCTGTATATTGAAACGCGGTACCCCTCTGACGACGACCTGCATGTATCCCCCGTCCAGATCGGAAGCTATCTGGAAACGGCCCAATCCCTGTATGACTATATCTGCGATGTAGTCTATGGCAACTATGACATAGAGGAAGACTAAACCTTTATTTTTTACCCTCCGGAAAGGAAGCACAGCATGAAAAAACACCTGATTTCCCTTTTAACCGCGCTTTGCCTGGTGATAACCCTGGGCGCCTGCAGCCGGCCGGAAGAAACGGCCTCCTCCGCCCCAGCCACCACGGCACCGCCTTCTACAACCACCGCCCCACCCACGACGACCACCGCCCCGCCGGCACTTGCCGTCAATCTTTTTACGGGGGAATCGGATGTGGACGACGACAACGGCACCCGACCGGTGGCGCTCATGATAGACAACGTCAGCCAGGCACGGCCCCAGTATGGCATCGACAAAGCCGATCTGTTTTTGGAGGCCGAAACGGAAGGCGGCGTGACCCGTATGATGGTGGTATTCGCCAACGCCGCGCGTATTCCCGAAAAAATCGGCCCGGTGCGCAGTGCCCGGTCTCCCTTTGTCCTGATGGCTCAAACCTTTGACGCCATTTATTGCCACGCGGGCGGAAGCACGGCGGGACTGGCCACGCTGAAGTCCACGGGTGTCACGGATTTCGACGGCCTTGCAGGCGCCAATTCTTCTTTCTGGCGGGATGCCTACTTTCTGCAGAACCGCAGCGCGGAACACACCTTGATCACCAGCGGTGCCAAGCTGTCATCGCGTATTAGCTCCTCGAAAATCCGCAACACCACACAGCGCCAGCCCTTCTTCTCCTACGGCGATTCGACCGGAAGCGGCGCCGGCCAGCAGCTCCAGGTATTCTTTTCGGGGGCCCAAACCATCAGCTTTGTTTACGACAATGGCCTTTACAAAAAAAGCAACGGCGCCCTGGGCAGCGCTTCCCCCCACAAAACGGTGGACGGAACACAGCTCAGTGCCGCCAATGTCCTGGTGCTGTACGACCAGAAATACAGCGAAAATGAAGCCACCATCAGCTTCCGCCTAAAAAGCGGAAACGGTTTGCTGGTTACCGGCGGAACCAGCCGGGATATTCAATGGTCACGCAGCACGACCGGCCTTTCCATTACCGAGAAGGACGGCAGCCCGGCCAAAATGGCCGCCGGCAAAACCTATATTTGCCTTGTTGCCAAAGAGTACGCTTCCAAGACCGTTGTGCGTTAGGAACCGCCCAAGACAGGCAAGCAGGAGGAACCATTGGGGTTCCTCCTGCTTTTTTATGCCGTATGGGCAATGGTCGGCCTTGCCGCTGCTTTGGGGATCCGCACGACATATTCGATGAAATCCTCTGTTTCGTTTTTCTCCGAACGCGCCTCGATCCCCGAACGCCGCATGGTTTCCACGGCATGATTGACGGTATTAAAAAACAACCGGACATCCCGGACGACAGGCAGAGGACGTTTGCGCTTGATTTTGCCCCGCAGGAACTCATCCACCAGCCGTTCCGCCTGTGCCACCGTCATGCGTGCCTCTAGGATACGGCCAAGCGCCACGCGGCGCAGCTCCGTATCCTCGATGCGCAGCAGAGCCCGTGCATGCCGCTCGGTCAGCCCTGCCCCGATAATGGCGCTGCGCTCCTCGGCCGGCAGGCGCAGAAGACGCAGCTTGTTGGCGATGGTCGGCTGCGAACAGCCAAGCCGATGCGCCGCTTCCTCCTGGGTCAGCCCATATACCTCGATAAGCCGCCGTATCCCCTCTGCGGTCTCAAAGCAGTTCATATCCTGCCGCTGCAGATTTTCGATCAGCGCCAGCAATGCCTGCTGCACCCCATCCGCTTCGCGCTCCACACAGGGGATTTCGCGCATACCGGCAATTTTGGCCGCGCGCAGCCGGCGCTCTCCCGCGATCAGGATCGGCACACCGTCCCGAAATGTGACCGTCAGCGGATGCAGCAGGCCGTTCTCTCCGATACTCTGCGCAAGCTCCAGCAGCTTTTCATAACTGAAGTCCCGCCGCGGCTGGTCCGGATTCGGCTGAATATCGGCGGTGGGGATCATCCAAATGGTTCCGTTGCTCACATACCGCGGCCTCTGATTTTCTTTTTCCTTTCCCTTATTCCACAGCATAAGTTGACACGTCCTTCCCGTTTACGGCAACATGGTGGTCTGCGTAAGATGGCGGGATCAAACAGTGTGCCCGCCTCGGCCGATAGGAACATAAACCATTAGCTTTACCGTCCTTTGATGGGCGTTCGCCCACTATCGTCCCCGGCCTTGCCTGCTATGTACCACAACAGGTGGTGGACCGGTATTGGCTCGCTCCTGCTTCATCCGGCCTCTGGTGTCAGCATACCACGTTTTTTGCCGTTGTTATGTCGGAATAAGAGTGTCGTTTTCTTGAAGTTAAAGGGGTTGCTTGGCGATTTTTGCAGAGGGGCGGGGATATTTTGTCGGTGTAGGATGTATTTTGTCGATCATCAGCAGCCGCCGTTCTTCTCGTTCTTCTCCTGTCGGCGCCGGCAGCGAAAGGGAAACGGTCTGTGCAAGTTCGCCGCCCAAAAGGCGTATGGCCTCCCGGGCCTTTCTCCCTTCCTGGTCCCCGTCCGGTCCCTTCATGGCAATAAACCGCCCGTGTGGCTTCACCAGCGGCAAACAATACTCGCAGAGCGTCGGCAGGGCCGCGACCGCCCGTGCCGTCGCCACATCAAACCGTTCCCGGTAAGCGGGCTGCCTGCCCGCTTCCTCTGCGCGGGCATGTACGAGCGTAGCCGGCAGTCCGAGCGCGGTACATACCTCTTTGAGAAAAAGAAGCCGCTTATTCAGGCTGTCCAGCAAGGTCAGCTGAATATCGTCCCGGTACAAAGCCAGCGGTACACCCGGGAAACCGGCGCCGGTTCCCACGTCCACAAGGGCAACCGGGCCTTCCGGCAGGTAACGGGAAACCGTGAGGCTGTCCACAAAATGCTTGATGACGATGGCATTCGGCTCGGTAATCGCGGTCAGGTTCATTTTTTCATTCCATTCGACCAGCAGCCGGGCGTATATGTCCAGCCGCTGAGCCAACAGGTCATCCACCTCCACCTCAAAAGCGGCGGCACAGATTTTGAGCTGTGTGACATCAATCATACCGGCTTTCTCCCCCTTCTCTTTGTCCCAGCCAGACAATCAGCACAGAAATATCCGCCGGGCTCACGCCGCTGATCCGCGATGCCTGCCCCACGCTGCGCGGGCGAACCCGTGTTAGCTTTTCCTGTGCTTCCTTCCGCAGACCGACAACCGCACCGTAGTCCATGTTTTCGGGGAGCAGTCGGTTTTCCAGCCGCCGCATTTCCTCTATGGCCGCCTGCTGCCGGCGAATGTATCCTTCATATTTTATCTCCACTTCCACCTGCTCCATTACGAGCGGTTCCAGTGCGGGGCGCCCCGTATCCACCGGCGCCAGCTGCGCATATCCCAGCTGCGGCCGCCGCATCAAATCGATAAGCCGGGCCCCCGATACCAGCGGCGATGTTTCATGTGAAACAAGCAGGGCGTTCAGTTCCGCCGTGGGCGGCAGCACAGTATTCTGCAGCCGCTGCCGCTCCGCCTTTTTGGCTTCCTGCCGTGCACAGAAGTGATTCCAGCGCTGGTCGTCCACCAGTCCGACGGCCCGGCCGATCGGTGTCAGCCGTTCGTCCGCGTTATCCTGCCGAAGTATCAGCCGGTATTCCGACCGCGAGGTCATCATCCGGTACGGATCGCTGCAGCCCTTTGTGACCAAATCATCTATCAGCGTACCGATATAGCTGGAGGCCCTGTCCAGCAGCATGGGCTCTTTCCCCAACAGCTTGTTTGCCGCATTGATGCCGGCCACCAGTCCTTGTGCCGCCGCCTCTTCATAACCGGAACTGCCGTTAAACTGTCCCGCCCCATACAGGCCGGGAATATCCTGAAACTCCAGCGTTGCCTGCAGCTGCAGCGGATCACAGCAGTCGTATTCGATGGCGTAAGCGGGGCGCATAACCCTGACCTTTTCCAGACCGGGAATCGTGCGCAAAAACTTCAGCTGCACATCCACCGGCAGCGAAGAGGACAATCCCTGCAGATACATTTCCTCCGTATGCTTGCCGCAGGGTTCGATAAACACCTGATGACGCTCTTTATCCGCGAAACGCACAATCTTGTCTTCAATGCTCGGGCAATACCGCGGGCCGACCCCCTCAATTTTTCCCCCATAAAGCGGCGAACGGTGAAGGTTATCCAGGATCACCTGTTTGGTTTCGGGGCTTGTCCAGGTAATATGGCAGTCCATCTGGTTATGCAGTTCTTCCGTCGTCTCAAAGGAAAAGGGAACCACCGGCTCTTCCCCCTCCTGCCGTTCCAGCTTTTCGAAGCAAATGCTGGAACGCAGCACGCGGGCAGGCGTACCCGTTTTAAAGCGGCGCAGCTGCACGCCCAGCCGCTGCAGGGAAGCGCTCAGGCTTGTGGCGGCAAACATACCATCCGGCCCGCCCTCATACGAGACGTCGCCGACATAAATCCGGCCCTTTAAGAAGGTCCCGGTCGCCAAAATAACGGCGCGGGCCCGATATTGCACCTCCAAATGGGTGGTGAGCAGCCAGCCGCCTTCCCCATCCCGCTCAAGCGACACGATTTCCCCCTGCTTTATATCCAGGCCAGGCGTCCGCTCCAGCCGATATTTCATATACGTGGAATATTCCCGCCGATCGATCTGGGCACGCAGCGAATGCACCGCTGGTCCTTTTCCGCGGTTGAGCATACGGGACTGCAAGAGGGTGGCGTCCGCGGCCTTCCCCATTTCACCACCCAGCGCATCGATCTCCCGCACCAAATGGCCCTTGGCCGTGCCACCAATGGAGGGGTTGCAGGGCATATTGCCCACCCAATCCAAATTGATGGTAAAAATGGCAGTTTTACAGCCTAAACGGGCACAGGCAAGCGCCGCTTCAATGCCCGCATGGCCCGCCCCGATAACCGCCACATCGTAATTCTCCTCGATAAATTTCATGAGGCACCCTCGTTCTATATCAAATACCAGTCTTTTGTGCTATTATACAGCGTCAGAAGGCTTTCGACAAGTGTAAAACCCTGTATTGGCAGGGCCTTTCCACTGTTTCCACATAATTTTCCACATTTCCACAGGTGCAATGTTTCCCTTTCACTTTTTTATCCGATTTGATGGGGAAAAGCCTTCATACCCGTCCAGGATTATGCATATAGTGTGGCGTAAGCCGGTTCATTCGCCAAAATCACCTGGTTTGTCCAAAAATATGCCACCGGGAGGGCCACTATGCTGAAAAAAACCATTTCTCTTCCATTTTGCGCTTTCCTGGCCGCCCTGCTTCTATGCCTGCTGATACTGGCACGGTGCCATGGTACCAACGCGGCCGCCATTAACGGCACGGTCAAAGAAAACGCTGTACCGGTTCTGATGTATCATCATCTGCTGAAAAAAGGGGAGAACACCCGCTATACCGGCAACGATATCGTCACCTATACCGAAGACTTTGCCGAGCAGCTCGCCTGGCTGTCCCGCAATGGGTTTCAAACCATCACCACCGCTCAGCTTGAAGCGTATTTATATGAAAACGGGAGCCTTCCGCCCAAGCCGGTGATGATCACCTTTGACGACGGCTACCTGAGCAACTACGTATACGGGTATCCGCTTTTGCAGTCCTATGGCTATACCGCGGTCATTTTTTCGGTGACAAGCAAAATCGGCGAAAACCCGGAGGAATTCCGGCCAGACCGAATTCAGATGCTGGATCGGGAAACCATGAGCCGGTGCTCGCCTGTTTTTGAATTTGCCTCCCACACCGATAATCTGCATAAAACCAGCGCACCCGGGCATTCCGCCCTCACCGATAGCGGCCGGGATGTCGTGGCCAGCGATCTGAAAAAAAGCTTTGCCGCTTTGTCCGGCTACCCCAACAGCAGCCTTACCGTGTTTTCCTATCCCTATGGATTTATGAACGAAACCGTGGTCCAAACACTAAAAGACAATGGCGTGCGGCTGGCCTTCCGGGCTACAGGCGGCCGTCTAACACGCAAAAGCGATCCCTATTCCCTGCCCCGCTGGCCCGTCTCCTATAAGGTATCCATGGAGAAATTTCAATCCTATTTTGTCGAATACTTCCCCACCATTTCCCAAGGAACAACCTAATCGCATAGGAACGGGGGAGCACTGCAAACTCTGTCATATGCAGCGCTCCCCCGTCAAGCCGCTTGAGGGCCATGGTCGTGGCCCCCCTGTTGCATCCTGCAGACACAACACCGCGGTTTCTTTTGTAGCATAAAACGTGTTGTATTTTTCCACACGCTTTATGCTTTTTATTCGTCTGCCGGCGGATTCTCTATCTGTTCGGCGGTCGTCTCTTCGCCGGCTGTCTCTTCCTCCGCTTCTTCTTCATGAGGCGCCCGGGCCAGCGACACTATCCGCGCATCACCCTCGACACGCATGACCCGCACACCCTTGGACGGGCGGCGGCACTGGCGGATTTCACGGACCTGCATGCGGATGATGATGCCGTCGGACGAAATCAGAATGACATCGTCATCCAAATCCACCACCTTGATACCGGCCACATTGCCGAAAGCCTCCGTATGATAGTTGGTCAGGCCCTTGCCGCCGCGCGATTGTATGCGGTAGTCGGAAAGCTCACTTAACCGGCCGTACCCGGTTTCGGTCACGGTGAGCAGCAGACCGCCTTCGCGGCAAATCGACATGCCCACCACTTCATCTCCGTCCCCCAGGGTGATGGCTTTAACGCCGCGGGCCGTACGCCCGACCACACGCGCATCGTTTTCATCGAAGCAGATCGCCATACCCAGCCGGGTCGCCACAATCAGATGCTGATAACCGTCGGTCATCCGTACCCAGGCCAGCTCGTCCCCTTCATCCAAATCAATGGCGATGAGGCCGTTTTTACGCGCATTGGAATAGGCATCCAGCCGCGTACGCTTGATAATGCCCTTGCGGGTCACCATACAGAGATACTGATCCCCGACGAACTCGGATACCCGAATCATCGCGGTGACCTTTTCTTCCGGCGCAAGCGGCAGGAGATTGACGATGTTCATGCCCTTGGCAGTCCGGCCGCCTTCCGGCACTTCATAGCATTTAAGCCGGTAAACACGGCCTGCCGAGGTGAAGAACATCACATAATCGTGGCTGGAGCACAGGAACATGGTCTCGGTCACGTCCTCGTCCCGGGTCGCCATGCCCATGATGCCGCGGCCGCCGCGCCGCTGTGTTTTGTACATGTCGGCCGCTTGCCGCTTGATATAGCCGAGGCGGGTCAGCGTGAGCACGCACTCCTCCACCGGGATGAGGTCCTCGATATCCACCTCACCTGAAACGGCCGAGATATCGGTGCGGCGTTCATCGCCGTATTTGTCGCGCATCTTCAGGCATTCCTCGCGCACAATGGCCTTGATCTTGTGCTCATCGGCAAGGATACCTTCCAGCTCGGCGATCTTCGCATGCAGCGCCGCCAATTCATCCTCGATTTTCTGCCGTTCAAGGCCGGACAGCTGCCCAAGACGCATCTGGACGATAGCCGTCGCCTGTACGTCATCGAAAGCAAACCGTTCCATCAGGCGGGCTTTGGCCGCCGGCGTATCCGCCGACGAACGGATGATATCGATCACCTCGTCAATGAAATCCACCGCCGTCTTCAGCGCTTCCCAAATGTGCGCCCGTTCCTTTGCCTTGCGCAGTTCAAACATGGTGCGGCGGGTGATGACCTCGACCTGGAACTTGATGTATTCCTCCAGCATCTGCTTGAGGGTAAGGATGCGCGGCACACCGTCTACCAGCGCCAGCATTATCGCACCGAACGTGACCTGCATCTGCGTATAGGCGTACAGACGGTTGAGCACCACCTGCGGATTGGCGTCCTTTTTGAGATCAATGACAATGCGCATGCCCTCGCGGCTGGAATGATCCACCACGTCGTGAATGCCCTCAATGCGTTTTTCGTCCGCCAGCTCGATGATGGATTTGACCAGATTCAGCTTATTGACCTGATAGGGGATCTCGGTGATGACGATGCGGAAGCGATTGTTGTGCTCCTCAATTTCGGTCCGCGCGCGTACAATGATACGGCCGCGGCCGGTGGCATAGGCTGCCCGGATACCCGCATGCCCCATGATCACGCCGCCGGTCGGGAAATCGGGCCCCTTGATATACTCCATGATCTCGGGAAGCTCCGCATCCGGATTGTCGATGAGCAGGCAGATGGCATCTATCACCTCGCAGAGATTCTGCGGCGGGATATTGGTGGCCATGCCGACCGCGATGCCGGTGGAACCGTTCACCAGCAGATCGGGAAAGCGGGAGGGAAGCACAACCGGCTCCTGCAGACGATCGTCGTAGTTGGTGGTGAAATCCACCGTCTCCTTGTCGATATCCGCCAGCATGTCAAGTGCCATCTTGCTCATGCGCGCCTCGGTATACCGATAAGCTGCCGCCGGATGGCCGTCAATGGAACCGAAGTTGCCATGTCCGTCCACCAAGGGGTACCGCAGGGAGAAATCCTGCGCCATGCGCACGAGCGCGTCGTACACCGACGCGTCGCCGTGCGGATGATACCGACCCAGCACCGAACCGACCGTATCGGCGCATTTGCGATAAGGCTTATCCGGTGTCAGGTTGTTTTCATGCATGGTATAGAGAATACGGCGATGTACCGGCTTAAGCCCATCGCGTACGTCGGGAAGGGCGCGGGAAACGATAACCGACATGGAATACTCCATGAAGCTTTTTTTCATTTCCTTTTCCAGCACAACCGGCTTGGTTTTCATCATTTGCGTGTTTTGCTCGTCCATTTTTTGACCTTTCCTTTCCGGGATACCTGCGCCTCACCCGGCGGGTGAGCGGCAGGCACGGGCTATCGACAGCCGCCGCTTACAGGGACAGGATCGTTTTAAGCCGTTCGGGCTCCGCCGTTTGACTCCAAAGGATGCGGAAATCCCCCCGCGGGGAACAAAGCCGCACGCCCTGCTTTTCCGCAACCGGCCGAATATAGCGCTTATCAATGAACCGCTCGTTTTCTCCGCTGCGGATCAGCAGGCCGTCCGGCAAAAACCGATATTCATCCGGTGCCAAAGCGTCGGCAGGCTGTGTTTTGCCAGCGGCATACAACAGACCATTCACCGCCACCAGCAGACCCAGTGCCAGGAGAGCCAGCAAGCCGAGATAAATGGCCATATCCAGCATCAAATCCGGGGTAATAAACCGATAGATAGCAAGCAAACCGGCCGCCAAAACCCACAGGGGGGCCAACGCCGCCGCCTGGCGGCACAGCTGCCGTGCCATAAAGGACGCAAACGGAACGGCGGCCGGTTTTTCCACGGGAACGGACAGCCAAACGGTTTCCGGCCGGCGGTCCTCCGGCGGCATCAGCGGACTGGGGAGCCAGGGCGTCAGGGCGCCGATACGCCGGTAACAGCCCGGCCGAATGGTATAGGTCAGACAGGCCAGCAGCAAACGCGCTTCTTCAGGAGATAAGTCCTCCGCCTTCCACGCAATAAACTGCCCGGCCCCGCTGATACCCACCATATCCGGCGTTTCGTACAGCACATCCACCTCGCCGAAGGGCAGAACCGTCTTGCCGTGCGTCGTATACCACACGGCCCGGTTGCCGTACAGTTCGATCTTTCCTGTCTGCGTATCGGATGCCGCCAGGCACGTGCTCAGCTTATTTAGGCAGGCCGCCCGCCGCCGTTTGAGCACCAGCACATACACGCCGGCGCCGCACAGTGCAAGACAATTCAGGACCAGGAAAGCCGCCGCCTGCCAATTCTTCGGATACAGACGAAACGCCATCACCGCCGCCACGAAAAAAAGCGCACACACGCCAAACAGAAGCCATGGAAGCCATAACGGTTTACTGCGCACCTGTTCGAGCATCCGCCGGTATTGTGCCGCCGTCAACGGTCTTGCCGCCGTCACCAGTATCGGCTTCTGATTATCCGCCGGCGGTATAAAGGACGCCGGCATGCCGTAGGGATAGGCGGGCGGCCCCCCTGCAGGCGGATACCCGCCCGGCGGCATGCCATAAGGGGATGCGGTCCCGCCTGCCGGCGGAACTCGACGGGGATCGTAATCCATACGTCTTCCTCCGTTTTCTGTAAAATCAACTCAGTTTTTTCCTGTCCTATGCGTATCCACTATCTGCCGCAGCAAATCCATATCGTCAATGCAGCGTTTAGGTATACGGATAAAGGTCTGGCTATTGTAAAACTCCACACAATCCTTCTTATCCACCGCATGCTGCACCGCTGTCCAGGCGAGCCGCATTTCGCCGATCTGCCCGGGCGTCGTGCCGATAATGCCGCGGTTGGTAAAACGGAGATGGAGTGTTAAACCATTCGCATCCATCGTTTGGACTGCATGGCGCGCACGCAGGCGGGAACCAAGCGCCGTAGGGAAAAAAAGCAGAAGCATAATCACCACGAAGGCGGCGAACCCCACCAAATACCCCGAAAGCATGCCAAACAGCAGCCCGGAAAACAACGATATTATGCTGAAAAAGGGTAGCATGCGCACATAGGTCCGCATACCGGCGTCGCCCACCATTTTGACAAATTCCTCCGGTGTATACTGCACCGTCAGCGTCAACAAATCCTGCTGTTCCTCTATGTTTTGGATCGCCGGTGCATCCATGCGCCGTTCGGCTTTGGCCACCATCTTTCCAATGATCCGCCGCCGCATGGGGGGAATATGGGGAAGCACCGTCTGCCGAACCTGCTCTGCATCCTCCCCGGTCATGCAGCGTGCCGGAAGCACGATGGCCCGGCTGGCCGACGCCAGCAGCACAATCATATCGTCATTTTCCATATAGGCGGCGTTATCCGCATACCGGATGACATTGGTGACATCGCCGACCACCTTTTCCACCCGATCGGGATAGAGATACAGCATGCCGTAATACTGCTGACCCCCGGTCACACTCTGATCATAGTTCCGGCCCGCATTGCGCCGCAGATAAGCCGGCAGCCCATACTGCAGAAACGCGCCCGCCAGCACAATAAACACCACCACCAGCAGCAAAACCACGTCGAGCGATCCGAGTGTCATCCATTCCACCAGCAGCATCGCTAAACTGAACACCAGCAGCAGGCTGAACAGGATAAGCTGGCCTTTTCGAAACCGCAGAATTCCGCCGTTTTTCGCAAGAAACAGATTGAAGGCAATGTATTCCTCCCGATTCAGATCCACGGGAAATACCCCCATCGGTTCCTCCTGCGGAAAGTGCTCCGTATACGAAAATTCTTCCATGGGACCCATCCTTTACCCGTTCTCTGTGGATTGTCTCAGCCATCCGGCAAGCAGATCGCGGTCTTTTTTTTCGAGTAGTCTGTCCGGTATCAGGATGCTGCATTCCCGTCCAAAGGAAATCCAGAAGCCCTCATCCGTCTGTATCCATTCGGTTATCCAGGACAGCGGCAGCTTTCCTTCCAGGCGGGCGTTTTGAACCTGTACTTCTTTTTCGGTAAACACATACCGGTTGGCTGTCCGGAGATCGTCCTTTTCCTCATAGGCGCGCGCTGCCGCTCCCCTGACAATAACGGGGGCGATCGCCCCTTCATAACATAAGAGAATCAGGCCAAGCAGCAGCAGGCATACGGAAGAAACCGACGAAAGCGAAATATAATGGCCGAAGAAAAAACCGGCCAGTGCCAGGATCGTGAGCACTCCGCCCAGCAGGGTGAAAAAGGAAAGCCCTTTTTTTGCCTTCCGCCGGACCATCTGCACAGTAAAACGCATATATTCCTCTTGGGTGAGCAGAACGCTCAGCGACAGGGATGAATCCTGCATGTGGTCACCCTCCTCACAAAAACCAACCGCGCATAAAACGCCGCTTGCGCACAAAGGTCAGCCGGATAAACGCGAGGACATCCTCCATCTGTTCCGCGGGAATGCAGCGTTTTGGCAGGATCAGAAGGCGCTCCCGATCCTTGATGAAAACAAACATATCCGGTGTCTCGACGCACATGGCCAGCATGGCATAGGATTCGTTTATGACGACCCGTTCCGCCTGCACACGCATATTGTCAGGATACAGATAAAGCCGGGCATCCTTCATGAACTTTTGAAACACCGGGTAATTCTGCCGGGCTTTTTTCCGCACGGCTGCCGGTTCCGTCACGAAGAAAAACAATACAAGCAGCGGCCCGAAGGCGCACAGCACAAGCGGAACCAGCCAAGAAGAAAACCAGGAAAAGGAAAACAGGCCAATGGTCAGCACAACCGTACCGAAAATAAGAACCGGCAGTGTGGATCGCAGGGTTCCCACGCGTCTTTCCACAATCAGCGACCCTTTGATATAGTCCTTTTCCGATATATCCAGAGGAAACTCCATTTTGGACGCGGTATCCTCTGCCATGCCATTCACCACTTTTCTTCCTGCCGCACCGCGGCGATTTTCTCATTAAGAAGCCGCCATTCTTCTTCGGTGGCCACCCGTTTGGGAACGGGCAGCAGCGCACCGCCTTCAAATTGCAGAAGCAGCATGTCTTCGTAAAATACCGGGCGGCATTCCCGGAAGCTCACGATTTCCTCCGGTGTCCCGAACGCCAGGCCATCCTCATACAGATAAACCTGCAGCTGCTTTTTGGTTTCGTATACCCTCTGAGCCTCATGCCGCATGCGCAGCGGCGGAACAAACAGCATCACAATCCCCACCACGATGGCCGCCAATCCCACAAAAAGGGACTGCCCATTTTGCATGCCGCCCGTGAAAAATCCAATGAGACAATACAGGGCGATAAGTCCCAGCAAGCCGGTCTGCACCCCAATGCGCACAGGGCCCGCACGGCGGGGATCTCCCCGCTTAATACAGAGAAACCACTCTTCCTGCGTGCAGGTATATCGCCATACAGCCAAGGCTTCCTGTTCCACCGATTCACCACATTTCCATTCGCCGACTTTTTATATATCCAGATTGCTGACGTACTGCGCGTTTTTCTCAATAAACTCACGGCGGGGCTCCACCTTATCGCCCATCAGAATGGTGAAGATTTCATCGGCCGCCGCTGCGTCCTCCAGTTCAACCCGCAGCATCGTGCGGAACGCCGGATCCATGGTGGTTTCCCACAGCTGCTCGGGATCCATCTCACCAAGGCCCTTGTACCGCTGCACATCCGCATTGCCGCCCAATTCTTCCGTATAGGTATCCCGTTCTTTGTCCGAAAAGGCGTACCGTACCTGCTTGCCCTTAGATACCTTGAAAAGAGGCGGCTGCGCAATATACACATGCCCCTCCTCCACCAGCGGCCGCATGTACCGGAAAAAGAAGGTGAGCAGCAGGGTACGAATGTGGGAACCATCCACATCAGCATCGGCCATAATGATGACCTTGCCATACCGCAGCTTGCTGATATCAAAATCGTCCCCTATGCCGCAGCCGAGTGCAATCACAATCGGAATCAGCTTTTCATTGCCGTATACCTTATCGAGACGCGCCTTTTCCACATTGAGCATTTTGCCCCACAACGGCAGGATAGCCTGAAAATTCCGATCCCGCCCCTGTATGGCCGAACCACCGGCCGAATCACCCTCGACGATGTACAGCTCGGTGCGATCCTTATCGCTCCAGATGCAGTCAGCCAGCTTTTCCGGCATACGGGTGGAGGACAGGCCGCTCTTTTTGCGGGCCAGCTCCCGGGCCTTTTGCGCCGCTTCGCGCACATGGGCGGCATTAATCGATTTTTCCAGTATGGCCTTCGCAACGGCCGGATTTTCTTCCAGGAATGGGGCCAGCTTATCGTTGAGCAGCGTATTGACCAGCGTGCCGATGGCGGTGTTGCCCAGCTTCGCCTTGGTCTGTCCCTCAAACTGGGCATCCTTCAGCTTGACGCTGATGACCGCCGTCAGGCCCTCCCGCACGTCGTCGCCCTTCAAACTGCTGTCGTTATCCTTCAGCATGCCATGTTTCCGGGCGTAATCGTTGAAAATGCGGGTGATGGCGGTTTTAAATGCTGTCTCATGCACGCCGCCGTCCACAGTGTGAATATTATTGGCAAAAGACAAAATATTTTCGTTATAGCTGTCGTTATACTGAATGGCGACTTCCGCGATGGAATCGCCGTCGGTAATCGACATGTGCACTACATTGGGATGCAGGACTTGATACCCGCGCGCTTTATTCATAAAATCCACGAAGGAGGAGATTCCCCCCTCATAGCAATAGGTCTCTTCCACCGGATGCGCGGCATCCCGCGCGTCGGTCAGCCGGATGGACAGCCCCGCATTCAAGAAAGCCTGCTCCCGCAGGCGCTTTTGCAGTACATCAAATTCATATTCGGTTGTTTCCGTAAAGATCTCCGGATCCGCCTTAAAGCGTATGAGCGTTCCGTCATGATCCGATTCGCCAATCACGGTCAGGTCGGTAACCGCCACACCGCGTTCAAAACGCTGTGCGTATACCTTACCGTCGCGCGAAATCTCCACCTCCAGCCAGGTGGACAGCGCATTCACCACCGAAGAACCCACGCCGTGCAGACCGCCGGATACCTTATACCCGCTGCCGCCGAACTTACCGCCGGCATGCAGCACGGTGAGCACCACCGTCACGCTGGGAATACCAAGCTTTTCATTGATTCCGACCGGAATGCCGCGGCCGTTGTCCCGCACGGAAATGATGTCCCCCGGCAGGATATCCACCTCAATGTGGGTACAAAATCCCGCCAGGGCCTCGTCGATGGAATTATCCACAATTTCATACACCAGATGATGAAGGCCCTTTGGTCCGGTCGATCCGATATACATGCCCGGGCGCTTCCGGACAGCCTCCAGGCCTTCCAGCACCTGTATCTGACTTTCATCATAGGGGGTGTTTTCCGGACGCACCATGCTGTTTTCCAATTCCACGTCCATATCCATATCCGTACTCATGGGAACCTGCCTCCGTTTTCCGTTAAAATAGGTCTGTTCAAACCAATCTATATCGAAATATCCTCGATAAACGCGGTACGCTTGCGAAGCGTCGCGGAAGATATCTGCGAAATATACACCGTTTCGGTATGTGTATCGTCCATACAGACGACAAAGGATTTGGGCATCTCCATGGACACATTAAAAATACGGCCGTTTTTCTGCGCATCGGATAAAAACTGACGGGTGTGCTTGGAAATGGTGGCGTTTTCCATATCAAAAATACCCACCACTTCGTCCAGCCGAACCACCGTATCCTGTCCCAAATGCAAATACATGGCAATCCCCTTTTACTCCGCCGTTTCTCGTGTGATGCCGCCGTCTTTCATATGAAAGACGCATCCGCCGTCCAGCCGGCGGATGGCCGCCGGATCGCAGCAGGTGATGAACACCTGCCAATCGTGAATATGATTGAGAACATAATCCTGCCGCCAGACATCCAGCTCGCTCATCACATCGTCGAGAAGGGCAACCGGCTGCTCGCCCGTTACCTCCCGTAAAATGGACGCTTCGGCCAGTTTGAGTGCCAGAACGGCCGATCGCTGCTGCCCCTGTGATCCAAATGTCCGGGCGGAACTGCCGTCGATGCGCACATCCAAATCGATGCGGTGCGGACCTACTGTGGTAAAACCGGCGGCCATATCCGCTGGACGGGCCGTTTTCAGCCGTTCATACAGCCAGGATGCCGCATTGCCGGAGGATACTTCCGCCGAAATCCCGCCCGCTTCACCCAAACCAATGGAAAAGCGTTCTTTTCCGCCGGAAAGTCCGTCATAAATAGCGGCGGCCAGGGGTCCTATTTTTTTTACATAGGATTCTCGCGCCATCATAACCCTGGCGCCGGCCTGCGCCAGTTTCTGGTCCCAAATGTCCAGCATCTCGTCGCAATAGGACCGGGCCAGCACCCCGCTGCGGGTATCTTTGAGCAACGCATTGCGCTGGGCAAGGGTACGCGTGTATTCCGCCAGGACGGCAATATACCCGGGACGCAGCTGACAGTAAGCTGCATCAAGAAACCGGCGCCGTTCCTCCGGCCCGTCCTTTATCAGAGATAGATGCGCCGGGGAAAAGACAACGGCGCAAAACCGGCCGGTCAAATGGGAGGGCGCCGGCTGTGTTACGCCATTGAGCACCACACTGCGCCGTTTCTGGATGGTCATGTCCGCTTCCTGGGCGCGGTCCTGCGCATAAAACGCCATATGCAGCAGCGCTTTTTCCTTTCCAAACCCCACAAGATCGGCATCCCGGGCGCCGCGAAAGCTGCGTCCGCCGGTGAACAGCCAGACCGCTTCCAGAAGATTGGTTTTTCCCTGTGCGTTATCTCCATACAGGATATTTACGCCGTCACAGGGACTCCATTCCATTTCCTGCAGATTGCGGTATCCGGCACAGGTCAGCTTTTGCACCTTCATGATGTCACTTCATATTCCCGTTGTCCATCGAGTGGTCTTGCCACGTCGCCGCGGCGCATCTTTTTGCCCCGCATGGTGCAGATTTCGCCGTTGACCTGCACCCGGCCCTCCTGTATGAGCCTTTTGGCATGCCCGCCGGTTTCCACGGCCCCCGCCAACTTCAGCAGCGCATCCAGGCGAATAAATTCGGTGTCGATGGCGATTTTTTCCCGGATCATCGCTTTAACCTCACGGGAAGCACCAGAAAGAGGAATGTCTCCCCCGTTACCGGCAGAATTTTCATCGGGGACAGCGGGCCGTTCAGTTCAATGCGCACTTCATCGGTTTCACAGTTTTTGAGCGCATCGAGGAGAAACCGGCTGTTGAATCCCATTTCCTCCCCGTTCCCGCTTATATCCGCTTCGATGCGATCGCTCGCACTTCCAAGCGGCGTGATACAGGAAACCTGAATATACCCATCTTTGAAATCGCAGATAAGCGGCGATTTCAGCCGATCGTTGATGACAAGAGACGCTCTGTCCACCGCGTCCATCAGCGCGCGCGTTTTGACACGGATGGTGGTGGACACCTGCTGCGGGATGGCTTTCTGGTACGCGAGAAATTCCCCGTCGAGCAACCGGGAAATCACACAATATCCGCCGATTTCCAGCACAATGTGCCGCCGGCCCACCGCCATGGACATGGGAGTGTCCTCATCGCCCAGCAGCTTGAGGATCTCCTGCAGTGTTTTGCCCGGCACAACGAAGCTGAGCGACTCCTGCCCCTGAATTTCTTCACAGCGCATGGCCAGACGGGAGCCGTCCACCGAAATCAAACGCAGCGAAGACGGTTCCACTTCAAACTTGGTACCCGTATGAATGGGCCGGGGATCATTGGGCGCGGCAATGGCAAAGAGCGTCTGCCGGATCATGCTTTTGAGCGTATTCTGCGGCAGGGAGAAGGAAACACCATCGTTCACCGAAGGAATTTCCGGGTATTCGCTTGCTGAAATACCCATAATGGTGAATTCGGTAACATCGCTTTGGATGGTGGCATTGAAACGGTCATCCACCTGAAGGCTTACCTGCTCGCCCGGCATACGGCGGACGATTTCACTGAAGAGTCTGGCAGTCAGCACGATTTTACCCGGCTGCCGTACATCTGCTTCGATCGTGGTGGTAATGCCCAGATCCAGGTCAAATCCAGCCAGGTAGAGAGAGGAACCGCTTGCCCGCAGCAGAATACCCTCCAATGCGGGAAGCGTTGATTTTCCAGATACGGCACGCTGCACATTGCCGACGGCATCGACGAGCGCCTGTCTGTCACAAAGAATATGCATGAGGAACAGTCCTTTCATGAAAATTCGTTTCAAAAGAAAAAAGAGAGAAGATCCATCTTTCTTTTTTAGTAGCGATAGTAGGGGATGTGAAATCGGTGGAAAAGTCCGCCAGGGCGCTGTCTGCCAGCCGATTTTGCATGGAGGCGGGTTGGAAAAGGCGTGGAGGCTTTTGTGGACAAGTCGAAAACAGGGGAAAGAGATCACCGCATTGTGGACAGCGGTCTGTGAAAGGTGAAAAAAACAGTGGAAAGTTTCGAGACGAATGCCGGCTTCTTTTCACCGGCACCGGTGGATATGTGCATAACTGCCCGGTAAAGCTGGTGGGAAAGCAGAAAAAAGCCGTGGAATGCCGTTGAAAACGAAAGAAAACAAAGACCAAAAAGCCGGCTGTGGAAAACACGAAGTCCGTCTTCTCTATATAATAAGGTTATAAGGATAGAAGGCCTTTACTTTTCGCTGATGTTTTTGATAATATCATTGACCAGCCCTTTAAAGGAAGAATCCTTTTTCATGCGGGATTCCACCTTTTGAATGGCATAGACAATGGTGGAATGATCCCGGCCGCCGAGCTCTTCGCCAATGGATACCATCGGCAGGCCGGTAATTTCTTTTACCACATAGGCCGCAATCTGCCGGGCCTGCGAGATGAGAGCGGACCGGCTGGTGGACCGGATATCATCCGGTGTGACATTCATGGTGCGGGCCACCTCATTGAGAATGCGCTCCACCGTGATCGGAATGGGCTGGCTGTCATTGCGGATATCGCGGATGGCATTTTGCGCCGTGACCAGTGTCGGCTGTTCGCCGGCCAGAAGATACTGGGCGCGCATATATTTGACGGCGCCTTCCAGCTGCCGGACATTGCTTTTGAGCTGGGTGGCTATATATTCGGCGATGCTGTCCGTGATGGGAATCTCCAGCATTTCCGCTTTACGGCGTATAATGGCAATACGCGTTTCCAGATCGGGCGGCTGAATATCGGCGATAAGTCCCATTTCAAAACGGGTACGCAGCCGGTCTTCCAACGCGGCGATTTCCTTCGGCGGCCGATCGGAGGTAAGCACAATCTGCTTTCCCGCCTGGTGCAGAGCGTCAAAGGTATGGAAAAATTCCTCCTGTGTGCTGGTTTTTCCCGAAATGAACTGAATATCGTCCACCAGCAGCACATCTACCTGGCGGTATTTGTCGCGGAAGGCTTTGGTCTGCCCTTTTTGAATGCCTTCGATGAGTTCGTTGGCGATGTATTCGCCTTTGGTATATAAAATATTGGCGGCCGGGATATTTTTGCGGATCTCATTGCAGATGGCATAGAGCAGATGGGTCTTGCCCAGTCCAGAACCGCCGTAAATGAAAAGCGGATTGTAATTTTTGGCCGGCTTGCTGGCCACCGCCATGGAGGCGGCGTAGGCAAATTTGTTGGAGGATCCGACGACGAAATTTTCAAAGGAATATTCTTTGTCGGTGGTGCCGTCAAACAGATTGCCCGGCGTGGAAACAGAATCCCCATCGGACGGGTTCCTATCTTCTCCCGACAAAATTTTGAGCCCCAGCGGAATACCCAGCACATTTAAAAAGGCGCTTTTCAGCTTCTCCGCATAATGCTCGGCAATAATATTCCGCTGAAAATTATTGTGAACAAAAACCACCATGTCGCCGTCTTCAATGGCGCGTGGTTCAATGCGGCTGATCCACGTGTCATACGAGACTTCACTGATATCGTTCTGCTTACGAAGGTAGTCGAGGACTCCAGACCAGGCTTCCTTGATGGTTTCCATGTTTTAAAACTCTCCTTATTTTCAGCAACTAGCCAAAAGACAAAAGGCGCGGAGACAGGAAATAATTCTCCCTAAAGCGCCGAAACTTCATCTTAACGCGTTACATTTAATTGTAGCATATTCTACGGGCATTTTCAATGTTTACCCCTAAAGAATCAAAATTTAATTTCAAACACAAAATGCCCCATTTAAAGGCAAAAGACGGCCATTTCAGCCCGCTTAAAAAAAGCATATATTTGGAAACGCTAGATGTAGTGGACAACCTTTCATAAAAGCACTAGTATGAAAAAATTTTTACATATTCTTTGGCAGGAAAGCTATTTTCGCCTTGACTTTTAAAGGGTACCAGGTATATAATATATCTTCGCAAGGCTATGGATAGCGCCTTCCCTTTCGGGAGGGATTATATCGCATCCCGAAAGGAGGAGAACACATGCTTCGTACGTATCAGCCCAAGAAGCGGCACCGTAAAATGGAACATGGTTTCCGGAAAAGAATGGCAACCGCAAATGGCCGCAAAGTGCTGGCCCGCAGAAGGGCCAAAGGAAGAAAACGTCTCAGCTACTAAAAGAGGCCACCATCGTGTGGCTTTTTTTTGTAGGCCAGGACGTTAGGCCGCTGACGGAATGGAGGGAAAGGCTTCCCATGTGGTTCCGTCATCACTTGCTTAGAGGGCGGGAATGGCTATGACGACCTTCACCGTACTGCGCACCAATAAGGATTTCCGCACGGCCTATTACCGGGGAAAATCCCAGGTGCATCCGGCACTGGTGACTTATGTACGGAAAAACCGCTGCGGCTGTCCGCGCGTCGGCATTACGGCGAGCAAAAAGCTCGGCACGGCGGTGCAGCGCAATCGCTGCCGGCGTGTGATACGCGAGGCGTATCGGCAGATAGTGCCGCATGTTCAGGGCGGATGGGATTTTGTGTTTGTCGCCCGCACCCGCACCCTCAAGCTTAAAAGCACCGCTGTGCAGTCAATTATGGAGGATCATCTCAAAAAAGCCGGGGTGCCCCTCAAGTGAAACGATTTCTGATTGCGTGTATTCGGTTTTATCAGCGCCATATTTCTGCGAATACTCCGCCGGCCTGCCGCTTTACACCTACCTGTTCGGCATATGCCATTGAAGCGCTGGAGCGTTTTGGTGTATGCAAAGGCACCGGTCTCGCGATATGGCGTATTTTGCGCTGTAATCCATGGGGAGGGCACGGGTATGATCCCGTTCCGGAGAAAAAACCGAAAAAACACCGCCGCAGCCAACTTCCTCCCGGAGGAAGCCAGGATGATGAAAACAACGGCTAAGGAGGCCTTTTATGCAAGCCATCTTTGATATTATCGGTATTCCGCTGGGGTATGTGCTGTGGTTTATTTACAGGTTTATCCGCAACTATTTCGTTGCTATCTTCATATTCACGGTGCTTGTGCGGGCCGCGACCTTCCCCCTGTCTTTAAAATCCCAGAAGTCGCAGGCCGATCGGGCTAAGCTGGCCCCCCGCCTGGAACGGCTGCAGAAAAAATATGCACAGGACAAGCAGAAGCTCCAGCAAAAGCAGATGGAGCTGTACGAAAAAGAGGGCGTCAGCATGACGGGCGGCTGCCTGCCGATGCTGCTGCAGATGGTTATCCTGATGGGTATTATTTCGGTTATCTATTCGCCGATGACCCATCTGGCGCGTATTCCGGAGCCGGTTGTCAGCGCCACCGTTTCGGCTGTCACACTCAATCCCGATGCGCCGGAAGAAAATAAGGTGAGTGACCAACAACTCAAGGGCTATTATAGAGAGCTGGAAACACTGAAGGTTCTGGAGCCGAACAAAGAGGATATTCTGACCGCCATTGGCAATCTGAGCGACGCCGACCGCCAAAATAAAAGCGCGCAAGAATATTACGATCAGATGTATGAGATCCGGGAGGACTTTTCCTTTTTCGGAGGGACTCTGCTGGACAGCCCCTGGAATGAGAAGGGCTTTGCGGGTATCAATATTCTGTGGCTGATTCCGCTGATCTCCGGTCTCACCGCCCTGGCGTCGAGCATGATTTCGATGCACTATACCCGGCAGATTAATGCGAATGGTGAAAAGATGCCGGGGCAGGGCTGCACCAATGTGATGATGCTGGCCATGATGCCGCTGTTTTCCCTGTTCATTACCTTCAGTGTGCCGGGCGGCGTCGGCATTTACTGGATCTGCTCCAATATCATCGCCATTATTCAAACCATCATTCTCAACAGTATTTATAATCCCGCTAAAATCCGTGCGCAGGCTGAAATCGAATACGAAGAGCGGCGCAAAAAGAAAGCGGAGGATAAAAAGCGGCTGAAGGAAGCGCGCCTGCGTGAGGAGGAAGAACTCCGCCGCCAGGAGAAGGAAGAGGCGGAAGCCAAGGAACGCGCACGGCAGGAAGCTGCCGCGGCGGCGAAAAAACCGGTGGAGCCCTCCAAAAATCCCAATAAGATCCGCAGGAGGGAAGCGGCCGCTGCCGAGAAAACCGAAAAAACGGATATCCCGGCAGAAGAGGATGCCGGTTCAGCCCCAGAGACTGTTAAAGAGGAGAAGCCGGACGACGGGCATTTGCCAAAGGATTTCGAAGAAAAGTGAACCGGCCGTCTTGCAGAATATAAAAGGGAAAGGAATGGGAATCGTGCTAAAAGAAGCGATTAAAGAGGCCAACACGATTGAAGAGGCGAAGCAGGCCGCTGCCGCGGAATTGGGCGTTGCCGTTGATGAGATGCAGTTCGAAGTGCTGCAGATGCCCCAGAAAAAGACGCTCGGTTTATTTGGCGGATGCCCGGCGAAGGTGCGCGGTTTTATCGAGACGTCGCCGGCAAAGGTTGCCGCTGCCTATCTGGAGAGCATCCTGAAAGGCATGGGTGCGGCGGAGATGTCCATCGACATCAAGGAAGAAGAAAATGCCTGCACACTTGCGCTGCAGGGCGAGGACCTGGGTTTTGTTATCGGCCGCCGCGGCGACACGCTGGATGCCCTGCAGTATTTGACGGGTTTGGTGGCCAATCGGGTGGATAATGCGTATTACCGCGTCACCATCGATATCGGGAATTATCGGGAGAAGCGCGAACAGGCGTTGATTGGCCTGGCGAAGAAAATGGCAGGGCAGGCGGCTCGAACCGGGCGCAAATCTTCCCTGGAACCGATGAATCCGTATGAGCGCCGTATCATTCATACCACCGTACAGGAAATTAAGGGCGTCACCTCGTGGAGCGTCGGCTCCGAACCGAATCGGCATGTGGTGATCGGGCCGTCAGACGACAATCCCGTGAAAGCCCGCGCACCCCGCGGCGGACGCGGCAAGGGTTCCCGGTCGGAGGGACGGAGTGAAGAATCCCGGAGCGAACGCCCGGCACGCGCGTCCCGCTCCGACACATCGCGCAGCGGGATGCCGGATATTGCGCCGGAACGGCCGGTCAGACAGTTTGTGCCCCGCAGCAATCCTCTTCCCACGGCGGATGGCGCAACGCCGCCTTCCCGTACCGAATCGGAAAAGGAAAGCAGTGCCTCGCTGTACGGCCGCATCGATATATAAGGATATACAACATATCCGCTTTCTCATTCAGAATAAAACCGAACAGGCCCAGAAACCGCCGGGAATCACGCATTGTGAGTTCCCGGCGGTTTTTTAAACGGAAGAATATGATTGTTCAAGATAGTTGTGAACGCAACGGACTGGCTGCGATATTTTTCCACCGATTCGGTCTTTTGTGTGGAAATATTCTTGTATCGCTGCCGTATTCATGGTAAAGTGGTTTCTGTGGGAAAAATATACCTTAAAGGAGCGATTGTACATGACAAAAGCACTCACAACCTCATCCCTGTTGGATTTGACACACACGATGGCGGCGCCGCTGCTGGAGAAAACAGTGTATCCGTGGGAGGTGCTGCCCGCCATCGGCGCCTTTATTCGGGAACGGGGCGAAGCCCTCTCCCCTGACGAATACGATACGCCAAAGCCCGGTGTCTGGATCCATAAGACCGCCAAAATTGCCCCCTCCGCCTTTATCGGGGATCTGGTGATTATCGGACCGGAAACGGAGGTGCGCCACGGCGCGTTTATCCGCGGCCAAGCGCTGGTGGGTTCCGGCGCCGTCGTGGGAAATTCGACCGAGCTGAAAAATGTGATACTGTTTGACGGCGTGCAGGTGCCCCATTACAATTATGTGGGGGACTCCGTTTTGGGATACAAAGCACACCTGGGTGCGGGCGCCATTACCTCCAATGTGAAAAGCGATAAATCGCTTGTGACGGTGGTGATGCAGGATATGCGGATCCCCACCGGGCTGAAAAAATGCGGCGCCATGGTGGGCGATCTGGTGGAGGTCGGATGCGGCAGCGTGCTCAATCCCGGAACCGTAATTGGCAGAGAGACCAGCGTCTACCCTCTGTCGATGGTGCGGGGTTATCTGCCGGCCCGCAGCATCTATAAAAAACAGGGAGAAATTGTACAAAGACGCGGAGAATAGCCCGGCGCAACACAGAAAAAACAGGACGAGAAAAATTGGAATGATCAATGAGATACCGAGCAAAATACCGTAATAACGAGAGAAAACGAGAGAATAAGAGGTATAAATTAAAAAAACCGGGATTTAGGTCTTGACAGTGCTGTTTGGCTGTGGTATTATCATGCATGCCCGTCAAAAACGGGCGGATGGGCGGACTGTTGCGGGCCGCTTGCGTGAAAACGTACGCATGCGTGAATGTTTTACCCAGGCCATGCCGGCATGTTTCCACGCAAACGGCTCTCGTTCCCCATCGAAATACGAAACAGGAGGTTATCGCAATGTCCACTTATATGGAAAAAGCGGGTCAGGTCGACCGTAAATGGTATGTCCTCGATGCCGCCGGGAAACCCCTCGGCCGCGTCGCCGCACAGGCTGCCGTGCTTCTGCGCGGTAAGCACAAGCCCACCTTCACGCCCCACGTGGATTGCGGGGATCACGTGATCATCATCAATTGCGCCAAGGCCGTGCTGACCGGCAAAAAGCTGGAGCAGAAAAAATGGCAGCGGCACACCGGCTGGATCGGCAACATGAAGGAAACCAAGTATGCCATCCTGATGGCCCAGCGGCCGGAAAAGGCGATGGAGCTGGCCGTGGGCGGTATGATTCCCGACACCACCATCGGCCGTAAGGCGGAGACCCGCCTGCGCTGCTATGCCGGCAGCAACCATGAGCATGCCGCGCAGAAACCCGAAAATTACGAGTTTTAAGGAAGGAGGCACTTTTGATGGATTACAATAAGAGACCGTATTTTTACGGTACCGGCAGAAGAAAGAAGTCGGTTGCCCGCGTCCGTCTGTATCAGGGGACCGGCAGTGTGAAAATCAACGATCGGGATATCGATGACTATTTTGGTCTGGAAACGCTCAAGCTGATTGTCCGTCAGCCTCTGAACCTCACCGGCACCACCGATAAATTCGATATCGAGTGCCGCGTGGCCGGCGGCGGCGTGACCGGACAGGCGGGTGCCATCCGTCACGGCATTTCCCGTGCCCTGCTGCAGTATAACAGTGAAGAGCTGCGTCCTCTTCTGAAAAAGGCCGGCTTCCTCACACGCGATCCGCGTATGAAGGAACGCAAAAAATACGGCCTCAAAGGCGCTCGTCGCGCGCCCCAGTTCAGCAAGAGATAACAGGCCCGACAAACCAATTCAAAAATGCTCAAAAAGCCCGGAACC